>NZ_JAZDCH010000012.1:0-138557 GCF_036311905.1 Brachybacterium sp. J153
TGTTTAAGCGGCCCCTTTTGACGGACGGGTGGGCTTTCGCCCCACTTGCTGGCCGGAGCCCCCGCCCCGCCCGGCGTCGGCATCAGCGGCGAGGCGAACGCCCGTCGAGCGGGGCCGACGGCAGGTTGCCCACGAGCGCCGGCACCGTCCGGCGCGGGGGAGGGGCCGGCGGTCTGCGATGTCGTCCGGCCCTACTTCACCGCGCCTTGGGTCAGGCCCGAGATCACCCACTTCTGCGTGAGGATGTACACCACGATCGCGGGTGCCATCGCCATCAGGTATGACGCGAACGCGATGTTGTAGTTGTTGCTGAACTGCGACTGGAACATCTGCTGGAGCACCGGCAGGGTCTGCAGCTCGGGGTTGGTCGTGATCAGGCTCGGCATCATGAAGTCGTTCCACGAGCCGAGGAAGGCGAAGATCCCCACCGTCGCCGACATCGGGGCCAGCAACGGGAAGATCAACCGGACGAAGACCTGCCATGTGGTCGCGCCGTCCACCCGCATCGACTCCTCCAGCGAGATCGGGATCGACCGCAGGAACGCGGTGAACAGCAGCGTGTTGAACGCCAGGGCGAACACGATGTGCAGGATCGCGACGCCGGCCGGGTTGTCGAGCCCGACGATGCCGGTGAGCTTCACCTGCGGCAGCGCGACCACCGGGAACGGGATGAACATCGCCGCCAGCAGGTAGTAGAACGACCAGCGGAACAGGCGACGATCCCAGTTCCGGACGATCGCGTACGCCGCGAGCGAGGAGACCACGATCTCTCCCGCCACGGCGACCGCCGTGATCAGGGCCGAGATGGCGAGGCCGCGCGGGAAGTTGGTCAGCTGCCATGCCTCGAGGTACCCGGAGATCGAGAACGGATCCGGCAGGGTGAAGGCCTGGCCGTCGACCGCCTGGGCCGTCGTCTTGAGGGACATGTTGATCGTGACCAGCAGCGGCACCAGGACGGCGAGCGAGCACACGATCAGCGTGATCGTGAGCGGCCAGCTCGGCCGGTCCGAGCCGATGCCGGTGCGGGTGCGGGAACCGCCGGAGGACCTGTCGGTCGAGGTGGCGGTCGGGGTCTGAGTCGCGGGGGACTGCCCGATGGTGCTCATGCTCCGAAGCTCGCTTTCCCGGCAGTGAGCCGCAGTTGGAACGCCGCGATGATCACGGTGATGACGAAGAAGACGGCGGCGTTGGCCATCTGGTACCCGTAGTCCCCGCCGTTGAAGCCCTTGAAGATCGTCATCGCGATCGAGCGGGTCGCCGTTCCGGGGCCGCCGTCGGTCAGGCCGACGATGATGTCGTAGGCGTTCAGGTACCCCTTGAAGCCGAGGATCGTGTTGATGAGGATGAAGCCGGAGACCATCGGCAGGGTGATCCGCAGCAGGCGCTGCCGGGCGGAGGCTCCGTCGATCGCCGCCGCCTCGTACAGCTCGCCGGGGATCGTCACGAGACCTGCGATGTAGATCAGCATCGTCCCGGGGATCGTCGACCAGGCCGTGACCAGCACGATCCCGAGCCAGGCGAGGTTCTCGTTCGCAAGGATCGACTCCGAGAGCCAGCCGATGCCCAGCGCCTGCCCGAGGGCCGGGACCGAGTTCGACAGCAGGAACTTGAAGACGAAGGCGATGATGATGCCGGAGATCACCATCGGGATCACGAAGATCGTGCGCAGCGCCGTGCGGAAGCGGATGCGGGAGGTCAGCCCGACCGCGAGCGCGAAGGCGATCACGTTCACCACGACCACCGTCACCAGTGCGAAGCCGAGCGTGAACAGGTACGAACTGAGGATGTTCGGGTCCTGGAAGAGGGCGATGTAGTTGCGCAGGCCGATGAACTCCCAGTCGCCGAAGCCGACCGAGTTCGTGAAGCTGTACACGAAGCCGATGACGGCGGGGAGCGTGATCGCGAGCGTGAAGATGATCAGCGCGGGGAAGAGGAACAGGTAGTAGGTCGGGTCCACCCGACGGCGGCCTGCCGCGCGGGGGCGGGTCGCCGCGTCGGGGCGGGATCCCTCCTGCGGGCGGGAGGCCACCCGCGGTCGTGGTGATGGATCGGAGTGTGTCGTCGTTGACATGTCACGTCCTCGGGATCGGGAACAGGGGAGTAGAGGCAGGGCAGCGGGAGCAGGGGGCAGGTGAGCGGCGAGGGAGAGCAGCGAGAGCGCGGCAGAAGCAGGTCAGCCCGCCGTCAGGCGCGATACGCGAGCCGCGACCACTCCGCGTCCACCCGGGCCAGGATCGGCTCGGGGTCCGCGCCCAGCACCATCTCCTGGAGGTAGTTGCCGAAGGGGATCGTCGGCGGGATGAACTGGGAGGCGCCCATGTAGAAGCGTCCGTCGTCGTAGTAGGGCTGCATCTCCGCGATCCGCGGATCGGTGACCGCGGGGCCGTCCTCGGTGGTGTTGAACGCGAGCGCCAGCTCGTTGTAGGGGTACTGGATCTCCGGGAGCATCAGGTGCTGCAGGAAGGCCCGCGCCCCGTCGGGCTGGTCCGCCTGCTCCGGCACCCACAGCGACAGGTCCACGTTCACCCGGATCATCCGGTCGTCCGGATCGTCGGTGACGGGCAGCGGGAAGGAGCCCAGCTCGATGTCGGTCTCGCCCTTCTCGATCTCGACCAGCGCCCACGGCCCCTGCAGGTACATCGCGGCGCGGCCCTGGGCGAAGGCGGTGTTCCCGTCGCCGTAGGTGCGGCTCGCGGCGTCCTCGTTGTGGAAGGGCAACAGCTCGAGCATCTGCCGGACAGGCTCGAGCAGGGTCCCCTGGAAGGAGACCTCCGAGTCCGGGCCGACCTCCTCGCCCAGCTCGCCGAGCCGGGTGAAGAAGTCCCGCACGTCCACGAGGCCGCCGATCGTGTAGTCGAACAGCCCCTGCGAGAGCGTCCACAGATCCGGGAACGTGCCGTAGATCGGGGTGACGCCCGCCCCGAGGAACGTCTCGCAGGCGGCGATCAGCTCGTCCCAGGTGGTGGGGACCTCGACGCCGTGCTCCTCGAAGAGGCGCTTGTTGTAGATGACGGAGGCCGCCGCCACCGAGTACGGGATGACGCTCGTGCGGTCCTCGTACCCGGGATACCAGTCGACCAGGTCGAGGACGTCCGCGCGGATCATGCCCGCCTCCGGGAGGTCGGAAAGGTCCGAGAGCGCGCCGCGCTCCATGAAGCGGGCCATCTCGAGGTTGTAGTTCAGCAGGGCGAGGTCCGGAGGGCTCGAGCGCACGAAGCCCGCCTGCAGGTTCGTGGCCATGTCGTGCACATAGGTGAACGCCGACTGCTCGGAGTTGTACGCGCTCACGAGCTCGCGGAAGTGGGGGACCACCTCGCGTTTAGCCTGGTGGAAGGTCACCTTCGGCCGACCGGAGCTGGAGCAGCCGGCGAGTCCTCCGGCGCTCAGCGCACCGACGGCGCCGAGGGCTCCGGCAGTGAGCAGGGAGCGCCGCGTGGGACGGGCGGCGGGGGTTCTGAGTGACATCTATGTCTCCTCGACGGCCTCGCGACTGATAAATTCAGTTGCTAGATCTAATGCGTGTCGAAAGTATGGTGCTCATCACAGGCCGCGTCAAGGAGGTGTGGATGGCCGTGCCGATGGGTCCCCAGCGTCGGCTCAGCGCCGACGAGCTGCTGCGCGTCGCCCTGGACGCCGAGAGCTTCACCGCCGCCGAGGCGATGGACGCCACCGGTCTGACCCGCGCGACCATCCTCGGCCTGTGCGATGAGCTCGCCGCCGCCGGCTGGCTCGAGGAGCTCGAGGACAGCCGACGCGCGGGGCAGAGCCGTCGCGGTCGGCCCGCCCGCCGGCTGCGGCTCCATCGCGGTGCCGGGGTGCTGGTCGGCGTCGACGCCGGCCGGCGCGGATACCGCGCGCGAGCCGTCGACCTCCGCGGCAGGGAACTCGCCGTGGCCGCGCGCGAGGTGGACCCGACCGACACCGCCCCGGACGACGCCGGTCGCAGCCGTCGGCGGGCGATCGTCCGCGAGATCGTCGACCAGGTGCTCCGTGCGGCCGCCGCCGAGATCGCCCCGACGTCCACCGAGCCCCTCGTCCCGCTGCTCACCGTGATCGGCATCCCCGCCCCGGTCGATCCGCACGGGGCCTCGCCGACGGGGACCAGCCCCTTCTGGTGGCTCATGAACGCGGACTTCCCCGAGCACCTGCCGGGCCGGGTCGTCGTGGAGAACGACGCGAACCTCGCCGCGCTCGCCGAGCATGCCCGGCACCCGACCGACAACCTCGTCACCCTGCTGCTCAGCGAGCGGATCGGCGCCGGGATCATCATCGACGGCCGCCTTCTGCACGGACGTCGCGGCGGCGCCGGCGAGATGCGCTTCCTCGACGCGGTGCTCCAGGACGACGTCGGCGCCGAGGGCGTCGCGCAGCTCGCGCGGCGCTGGGCCCTCGAGGCGCTGGACGCCGGCGACGGTCGGGACGCCGCCGCCGCGCGGGTCGCCGCCGACGGTCATGACGCCGCCGGCACGTCCGCCGACCCGGCCGCGGACGGGTCGACCCGGCCGTCCCCGCTCGCCGCGATCCCGCGTGACCGGCTCAGCGCCCCCGACGTCTTCGGCGCCGCGGCCGTCGGCGATCCGCTCGCCCGCGCGGTGCTCGAGCGGATCGGCGAGCGGATCGCGCGCCTCTCGACCATCCTCCTCAGCCTCCTCGACGTCGACCGGATCGTCGTCGCGGGCGGCGTCTCCGCGGCGATGGGCCCGGTCCTCGAGCATGCCCGCTCGCGGCTGCCGCACCTCGTCCGCGCCCCGTTCCCCGAGCTCGCCGCGTCCGAGCTCGGCAGCGACGTCGTCCTCAGCGGCGCCGTCGAGCACGCCCGGGCGCTGCTCCGGGCCTCCCCCCTGGACCTCCTCGACCCGTCGCCGCGACGGGGCGGGACGCACGACCCCCTCACGGAAGGACCACCATGACCCCTGACCCCACCGCCACCGCCGCCCCCGGACCCGCGTCGGCCGCGGCCCCGTCGGACACCTCGATCACCGCGCCCCGCCTGCGCGCCGGCGTGATCGGGCTCGGCTGGGCCGGGCAGCAGCACGTCGCCGCCTACGCCGCCCACCCCGATGTCGACCTCGTCGCCCTCTCCGCGATGGAGGAGCACCTGCTCACCCGCTTCGGCGACGAGCACGGCGTGGAGCTGCGCTACCCCGACTGGCGGCAGATGCTCGCCGAGGCCGAGCTCGACGTCGTCTCCATCGCGACCCCCACCTTCCTGCACTCCACCATGGCGATCGCCGCGCTCGAGGCCGGGATCCACGTCCTCACCGAGAAGCCGATGGCGGAGAATGCCGCGAACGCCGAAGCGATGGTCGAGGCCTCCCGGCGCGCCGGTCGCGTGCTCGACGTGTCCTTCAACCACCGCCGTCGCGGCGATGTCACCGCGCTCGCCGGCGTCGTCGCCTCCGGGGTGCTCGGCGACATCTACTACGCGAAGACCGGCTGGATCCGTCGCCAGGGCATCCCCGGGCTCGGCACCTGGTTCACCAAGGCCGAGTCCTCCGGCGGCGGCGCCCTCGTCGACATCGGCGTGCACATGCTCGACATGACCCTGCACCTCCTCGGCGAGCCCGAGGTGCTCACCGCCACCGCCTCGACCCACGCCGCCTTCGGCCCGCGCGGCCGCGGCGGCAGCGGCTTCGGCGTCTCCCAGCAGGAGGAGGGAGCGCCCTTCGAGGTCGAGGACCTCGCCACCGCCTTCCTCCGCCTCGAGGGCGGCTCGACGCTGCTCCTCGAGTCCAGCTGGGCGCAGTGGATCCCGCACGACCTCTGCTACGTCACCCTCTACGGCTCCGAGGGCGGCGCGACCCTCGAATGGGGCGGCGGCGAGGACCGCCTGATCATCCACACCGAGGTCGAGGGCATGCCCGCCGAGATCCGCCCGGCGATCGGGGCCGACGGGGGCCACGCCGCCGCGGTGGCGTCCTTCGTGGCCGACGTCCGCTCCGGCGACTGGGCCGGTCACGACGGCTCGCTCGCCCTGCGCCGGGCACAGGTGCTCGAGGCCTGCTACGCCTCCGCCCGCATGAGCGCCGAGGTGACGCTCCCCGCCTGACCGGCCGGGGTCTGATGGATCGGCCGACGCCACGGCGGGGCGGGGCGCTCACCCCGAGAGGTGCTCGCCCCGCCCCGCCGTGCGCGGTGCCCCGCCGTGCTCTGTGCAGAGCGTCGGGCTCGGCCCGCCTGGATCAGCCCGCCGGGTCCTCCCGCGGGCCGTTGTTCCCGACGAGCAGGCCGCGGTCGTTGTCGACGAAGTCGCCGGGCAGCACGCTGAGCGACCAGGCGCCGCCGTCGGTGGTCCGCGCCGTGCATTCGACCTGCTCGAACCGGGAGAAGTCCATCGAGTCGTCGCACTCGACCGACTCCCAGTCGGCGACGTCGACCCACGGCACGTACGCGTTGTCGGCCGTGATCACCTGGAAGGTGGTGTCGGCGAGGTCCTCGGCGGAGATCTCCTCCTGGCCGAAGCCGCTGCCCATCCCGAGCCCCGTCACGTTCGAGCGCAGGACCTGCAGCGCCCCCTCCGAGGGCGGCTCGTCCGTCTGCAGGAACATCAGCCCCCACGTCGTCCCGGACTCATAGCCCTCGGGGCTCATCACCGCAACGCCGACGGCGATCCAGGTCGCCGTCTCATCGCCCTCGAGGGCGGCAGGGGCCTCGCAGGTCTGCGTCTCGCCGCTCGTCAGGTCGAGGGAGCCGTCGCAAGCCGCGGTTGCGCCGAAGATCGCGCCGAGCTCGGTCGCGAGGTCGGCCTGGGAGATCTCGTCGGCGGTCGGCCCCGCGGGGTCCGGCGTGAACTGCACCCGCGGCGTCGCACCCGCGGTGCCCGTGCCCCCGCCCGACTCGTCGTCGGAGCCCGACTCGTCATCGCTGCCGGATCCGTCGTCGGAGCCCGATGCGCCGTCCGACGACTCCTCGTCGGTGGTCTCGCCACCGCCGTCGGAGGTGCCGGACTCGGCCGCGGGCGGGGCCGCGCCGGTGTCCTCCTCACCTCCCGCACTCCCGCCGCAGCCGGCGAGCAGAGCCGCCCCCGCGGCGAGCGCGAACAGGGTCCGAAGTCGTCTCATGGTGCATTCCCCCTGGTCAGGGTGCCGCCCCCTGCGGCGCCGCATCTCCACCGTCGCAGATCGTAGGACGCGCCACAACCCCGGCCTCAGCCGCGCGGCTCCTCCGGGGAGCCGTCCGCCGGGGGTGACGACGGGGCCTCCGCCGGCCCGTCGGCGCTGCCGTGGAGCTGGTCCTGGTAGGCGTCCTCGATCTCCTCCTCGCTGGGCCCGCCGCGGCGGCCGCGGAGGCCGAGCACCACGCCGAGCGCGATCCCGACCGCGAAGCCGATGCCGGCGCCCAGCAGCAGGTCGTCGACGATCATCAGGCCGAATCCCATCCCGACCACGAAGCCGATCATCATCCCGAAGGGAAGCCAGGTGGCGTCGAAGCGGCGGCGGGGCGAGGACTCCATGGGCCAGGAGCCTAGCCGTCCGAGCGGGGAGCTCCCCACCCTAGACTGCGGCCCATGGACTCCCCGGTGCGCCTGCACTCCGCCCTCGAGGACGCCGATGAGGTGCTACGGGAGCGCGTCGGCGAGCTGCTGGGCGTCCCGGCCGATGCGGTGCGGGTCGGGCGGCTGTGCCCGCTGTGCGGCTCATCCCGGCACGGACGGCCCTGGGCGCGCGCCGCGGGGCACGCCGACGACGTCGCCGTCAGCCTCTCCCGCAGCGGCGAGCACCTGGCCAGCGCCGTCGCCCGCGGCGGAGCGATCGGCGTCGACCTGGAGCAGATCGCGGCCGTCGAGCGCGGCTGGGACGCGGAGCTCGTGCTCCATCCCGACGAGACCGACCCCCGGGACCCCGCCCGGCGCGCCGCCGTCTGGGCCGCGAAGGAGGCGGTGCTGAAGCTGCTCGGCACCGGGCTCACCGTCCCGATGCCCCGCGTCCGCCTCGCCGACCACGACCTCCGCGAGCTGCCCGCCCCGCCGGGGAACATGCTGGTGCTGGCGCGGCGCGTCGGCTGAACCGCCCCGGCTGCCCGGCGGAACGGCGCCGTGTGCGCACGGCCGTGCCGGCCACACCGCCTCAGCGACGGCACACCCCGGGGATCCCGCCCCGCGCCGGCCCCGGCAGGGGCGGCAGCGGCAGCTCGTCGAGCCACGCCGTGAACAGCTCGGTGAGATCCTCGCCGCTGACCTGCTCGGCGTGGGCGATGAACATCTCCGTCGTCACCGAGCCGCCCGTGTGCGCCGCGACCCAGCTGCGGAGGATCTCGAAGAACGCGTCGTCGCCCACCCGGACCCGCAGCGCGTGCGCCGTCAGAGCGCCTCGCTTGTAGATCCGGTCGTCGAACATCAGCTTCGCGCCCGGATCCGACAGCAGCAGGTCCTGCGGCAGGCGCGACAGCTTGCCGTGGTGGTGCCGGGCCCACTGCTGCGCCGAGCGGGCCCCGCAGTGCTCCGACCACAACCACTCCGCGTAGCAGGCGAAGCCCTCGTGCAGCCAGATGTCCTTCCAGCTCGACGCCGTCACCGCGTTGCCGAACCACTGGTGCGCGAGCTCGTGCGCGACGAGCCGCACCGCGTCCCAGTCGGTGTCCACGAAGTTCGCACCGAACGTCGACAGGCCCTGCGACTCGAGCGGGATCTCGAGGTCGTCCTCGGTGATCACGGCCGTGTACGAGGAGAACGGGTACGGCCCGAACAGCTCCGCGAAGACGTCGACCATCTCCGCCTGCCGGCCGAAGCCCGCCGCGAAGTCCCGCGCGTTCCGCCGCGGCGGGGCGACCGTGCGCACCGGCACCGGGGCGCCGGGATGCTCGGTGACCGCGTAGCGTCCGATCTGCACCGTCGCGAGATAGGTCGCCATCGGCACCGTCTGCTCGTAGGTCCAGGTGGTGGTGGATCCGGAATGCCGCAGATCGGTGAGCTCCCCGGACGCGGCCACGTGGTAGTCCGAGCCGGTCGTGAGGACCATCGTGTAGGTGGCCTTGTCGTCGGGCCGGTCGTTGCACGGGAACCAGCTCGGCGCCCCGTGGGGCTGTGCCGCGACGATCACGCCGTCGGTCAGCTCCTCCCACCCGGCCGAGCCCAGCGTCTTCGAGGGCACCGGCCGCGGGGTGCCGTCGTAGCGGATCCGGACCGTCACCTCCTCGCCAGCGCGCAGCGGGCGGCGCACCGTGAGCCTCGAGCCGTTGTGGCTGAAGCGCGCCGACTCGTCGTCGACGACCACCTTCTTCGCGCGCAGCGCATGGAGGTCCAGGCCGAGGCTCGGCACGTCGGCGAGCGCGCGGCAGGTGAGCGTCGCCTCGCCGTCGAGCCGGTTGGAGACCATCCGGTACGTCAGGCGGAGGTCGTAGTGGAGGACCGCGAAACCGCGATCCCCGTGTCCGGGTACATAGGGATCGGTACCAGGTCTCATACGTCGTCGTCCTCCCACGGGCCGATCGGGTTCCCGATCCAGCGCGTGCGCGACGGTACACCCTCTCCCCGCATCACCAGCGACGCGGGGCCGACGGTGGAATGGTCGCCGATCGTCGCCGCGGGCAGGATCACGCCGTTCGGGCCGAGGGTCGCGCCCTCGCCGATCTCGACCGCGTCGATCGACAGCACCCGGTCGTGGAACAGGTGGGTCTGGACCACGCAGCCGCGGTTCACGGTCGCGCCGGCACCGAGGCGCACGAGGTCCGTCTCCGGAAGCCAGTAGCTCTCGACCCAGGCGCCGCGGCCGATCCGCGCCCCGAGCGCGCGCAGCCACCACACGAGCGCCGGGCTGCCGGTGGTCACGCCGGCGAACCAGGGCGCGGCGAGCACCTCGGTGAACGTGTCGGCCAGCTCGTTGCGCCACACGAAGGACGTCCACAGGGCGTGCTCGCCCTCGCGGTGCCGCCCCACGATCAGCCACTTCGCGAGCACGGCCACGAGCGCGGCCGCGATCGACCCGGCGAGCAGCACGGGGCCGCCGAGCAGCAGCGCGAGCACCAGGTCCCGCTCGAGCAGGGACCACAGCGCCGCGGCGACCGCGACGAGCAGCACGATAAGCGCCAGCATCGACACGACGCGGCCCGTCTCCACGATCCCGCGCAGCACCTGCAGGCGCCGGGGCGGATCGTAGGTGCGCGAGGCGTCCTGCTCGTCGGCCGTGCGGCGCAGGCTGCGCGGCGGGCTGCCCAGCCACGAGCCGCCGGCCTTCGCCCGCTTGCGCCGCGGCGCCGCCGACAGCACCGCGACGAGCGACCGCTTCGGCACCTTGCGGCCCGGGGCGAGCATGCCGGAGTTGCCGACGAACGCGCGCTTGCCGACCTTCACCCGCTCGACGCGGATCCAGCCGCCGCCCAGCTCGTACGGGCCGACGAGGGTGTCGTCGGCGAGGAAAGCGTGATCGCCGATGGTCACCAGGGAGGGGATCAGCAGCACCGTCGAGGCCTCCACGCCCGTCCCGACCTTCGCGCCCAGCAGGCGTAGCCAGAGCGGGGTCAGCGCCCCCGAGTACAGCGGGAACAGCCAAGTGCGGGCCTCGTCGAGAACCCGCAGCGTGCCCCAGATCCGCAGGCCCGCGGCGGAGCGCACCGGCACGTGCCCGGGACGCAGCCCGAGGCTTAGCAGCCGCACCAGGGCGAGCACGAGCAGCAGCAGCGCGAGATACCCGACGCCGGCCGCGAGCGGCAGCCACGGAAGGGCCGCGCGCAGCGCCTCCTGCGCCGACCCGGTGCCGCGCAGCGCGGGCAGCAGCACGCTCGCGCCGATCGCCGCGGCCACGGCCGGGAAGGCGGCGATCACCACGCCCAGCAGGCCGTAGAGCGGCAGCCAGAGCGGTGAGCGGCGCGGGGCGCCGTCCTCCCACGGACCGCGGGCCTCACCCTGCGGCGCCGCGGGGGATCCGGACCAGAACTCGGCCGCGCCCACCGGGCCGGAGACCGCGGAGCCGGGGGCCAGCTCCGCCTCGCGGCCGATCGAGGTGCCGGGGCCGAGGGTCGAGCGGGCGCCGATCCGGGCCTGCTTGCCGATCTTCACCGTGCCGATGATCAGCCGGTCCCCGTCGACCCAGTGCCCCGCGAGGTCCACCTCGGGCTCGATCGAGGCGCCCGCCCCGACGGTCAGCAGCCCGGTGACCGGCGGCAGCGAGTGCAGGTCCACGGACTTCCCGATCCGGGCGCCGAGCACGCGGGCGTACCAGATCATCCAGCCCGCGCCCGCGAGCGGGGTCGCCCGCAGCTCGTCCTGGCTGCGCTCGGCGAGCCACAGCCGCAGATGGGTGAAGCCGCCGCGCCGGTGCGTGCCGGGCCCGACGCCGAGCAGCAGCAGGCGTGCGAGCAGCGCCGCGAGGGTCATCCGCACGGGCGGGACGAGCAGCACCACCGCGGCGGGCAGCAGTACCGGCAGCGGAAAGGAGATCAGCCAGGGCAGGCCGGTGAGGGCCGCGCCGAGCGTCGAGCCGAGCATCAACCAGGTCAGCCAGCGCAGCGCGGCGAGGGCGCGCAGCGGCACGAGGGCGACCAGCTGCGCGAGCTGGAAGAGGGCCCCGACGGGGCGGACCGTGCGGTCGGTGTGCACGGTCCCGCCCTCGAGGGAGTCCAGCAGCTCGGCGAGCTCGCCGAGGGTGGGATGCGTGTAGACGTCGCCGACGGCGAGCTCCGGATGCTCGGTGCGCAGGCGCGAGACCACCTGCGCGGCGGTGAGGGAGCCGCCGCCGAGGTCGAAGAAGTCGTCCTGGGGCCGGGTCGCCGCGGCGCCGAGCACCTCCGCCCAGATCTCCGCGATCCAGGCGGCGGTGCCGGACAGCTCCGAGGCGCCGCCCGCCGCCGTGGGCAGCGGCCAGGGCAGGGCGTCGCGGTCGACCTTGCCGGAGGTGCGGGTGGGCAGTTCCTCGACCACGGCGAGGCGGGGCACGAGCGCTGCCGGCATCCGTTCGCGCAGCAGGGCGCGGGCGGCGTCGGCGTCGAAGCGCTCGTCGACCGTGAGGTAGCCGACGAGGAGCTTGTTGCCGGAGTCGGTGGAGCGGACCGCGGCCGCGGCGGAGACCACACCCGTCAGCCGCAGCAACTGGTCGTCGATCTCGCCGAGCTCGATGCGGCGCCCGCCGAGCTTGATCTGGTCGTCGGCCCGGCCGCCGAACAGCAGCCCGTCGGGATCGTTGACCACCCGGTCGCCGGAGCGATAGGCGCGCTCCCAGCCGAGGGACGGCATCGGGGCGTACTTCTCGGCGTCCTTGGCGGGATCGAGATAGCGGGCCAGGCCCACGCCGCCGATGATCAGCTCGCCCGTCTCGCCGACGCCGACGGGCCGGCCGGACTCGTCGACCACGGCGAGATCCCAGCCGTCCAGCGGGAGGCCGATCCGCACCGGGTCGGTGCCGTCGAGCAGCGCACCGCAGGCGACGACGGTCGCCTCGGTGGGGCCGTAGGTGTTCCACACCTCGCGGCCGGGGGCCTGGAGGCGGGCGGCGAGCTCGGGCGGGCACGCCTCGCCGCCCATGATCAGCAGGCGCACGTCCACGAGCGACGCGAGCGGCCACAGCGCGACGAGGGTGGGGACGGTCGAGACGATGGTGATCCCGTTGCTCAGCAGCCACGGGCCGACGTCGATCCCCGAGCGCACCAGGGAGCGCGGCGCCGGGACCAGGCACGCGCCGTACGCCCAGGCCAGCCACATCTCCTCGCAGCTCGCGTCGAAGGCGACCGAGAGGCCCGCCATCACCCGGTCGCCGGGTCCGATGGGGGCGTCCTGCAGGAACATCCGCGACTCGGCGTCGACGAAGGCCGCGGCGCTGCGGTGGCTGACGGCGACGCCCTTCGGGGTGCCGGTCGAGCCGGAGGTGAAGATGATCCACGCGTCGTCGGTCGGCTCGACCTCGCGCAGCGGGGGCAGCTCGCCGGTGCGGGCCGCGGCGGTGGGCGTGATCGCGAGGCCGTCGCCGAGGATCGCGACCGCTGCGGATTCGGAGAAGACCACGCGGGCCCGCTCGTCGGGGTCATCGGCGTCGACGGGGACGTAGGCGGCTCCCGCGTAGAGGATGCCGATGATCGCGACGTACAGGTCGACGGTCCCGGAGGCGATGCGTACGCCGACGGTGTCGCCGGGGCGCACGCCCGCGGCCGCGAGGCGGTCGGCCAGCTCGGTCGCGGCCTCGTCGAGCTCCGTGTAGGTGAGGGTGTCGCGGCCGCTGTCGACGGCGGGGGAGTCCCCGGCGCGCTCGACGGTCTCCCGCAGGATGTCCACGAGGGTGCGGGGAGCGGGGGCGCGCTCACCACCGAGCAGCGGGGGCAGGAGGGCGGGAGGCGAATCGTGCATCGGAGGATTCTCGTCCCCTTTTCTGGTTTACGCGACAAAAAGAGGTCTCTGTGTACCCGACTTCTCAGGGGTATCGGTCTCTGAGCAGGGCAGGAGTCTCCAGGAGGCGCCCCGGATTGGTCGCGACCCTACTCCGCGCGGGGGTCCGTGAGAGGGATGCCGGGCGGCGCCGAGGTGAACAGCGGGGACCGGGCGACCAGCGGCGGTCCCGAAATGCCCCGGCCTCTGATCGCGGCCGCGACGGGAACGCGGCTCACCAGAAGATCGCCTCGTCGGCGCTCGGACCGCCGAGCACGTGCTGCGCGCAGAAGGCGAGCACCGCCCGGTTCCACAGCATGGCGTTCGACGGGGTGAGCACCCAGTGGTTCTCGCTGGTGAGCTGCAGGAAACGGTGAGGCATGTGCTCCGGCTCGCCGTCCCAGCCGGAGACCAGGTCCCACCACAGACGTAGCGCCTCGGAGACCGGCACCCGGTAGTCGCGGTTGCCGTGGGTGACGAGCATCGGGGTAGTGATCGCCGCGGCCGCACGATGCGGGGAGGAGGCCGCGTACCACTCCGGGTCCTCGTCCTCGTGGCGGTGCACGCGCATCTTGGAGGCCGCGGCGTCGGTGGTGCGGTGCTGCTGCGGCAGCGCCCACAGCCCGGCATGGGAGACGATCGCGCCGAAGCGGTCGCTGTGCCCGGCGATCCAGTTCGCGAGGAACCCGCCGAAAGAGGCGCCGAGCATCGCCGTGCGCGTCCCGTCGAGCACCTCGCGCTCGAGCACCGCGTCGAGCAGCGCCTCGCACTCGCCGAAGACCACCTCGGGCCGGCGCGGCCAGCCCCGGTTCAGACCCGCGTCGCCGTAGCCGGTGGACATCGCCGGATCCGGCATCAGCACCGCCCAGCCGTGCGCTACCGCGATCCACGGGCACCAGCGCCAGCTCCAGGAGTTGTACGACGCGTGCGGGCCTCCATGGATCCACAGCATCACCGGGGCCGGATCCGCGGCGCTCGCACCCGTCGGCACGCACAGCCAGCCCGTCACCGTGACCCCGTCGACCTCGGTCTCGACCTGCTCGAGCGTTCCCGGCAGGACGTCGATCCCGCCCGGGGCCGGCAGCTCGGTCACCGCGCCGTCGGCCGCGATCCGCACGGGGCGCGGCGGGGTCGCCACGTCGCTGCGCAGGGCGAGGACCGCGCCGTCCTCGGCGACGGAGAGCGAGGAGAAGACCCCGCCGTCCGCGAAAGTCCGCACGGTGCCCGTCGCGGCGTCGACGGCGAGGATCGCGCCGGAGGAGTGCAGGTCCCCGGCGACCAAGAGCGTGCGGGGTCCCGCCCACGCGAGATCGGTGGGCGTGAGATCACCGAGATGGACGGGCACCACGACGGCCACGTCCTCGCCCTCGCCGCCGGTGCCGCGGATCTCGAGGCGGGGGAGGGATGTGGAGGCCGGGGTCGAGTGCGTCCAGCGGAGCACGGCGAGGCGGGTGCCGTCGGGCGAGAACAGCGCGGAGGAGACCTGCGACTCCTCGTCCGCCGCGAGGAGGGTGCGACGCTCGCCGGTGGCCACCTGGAGCAGCACCAGGTCGCTGCGGGTCTCCCCGCCCGGTACCCGCCGGGTCCAGGTGGTCGCGACGGTGCGCGCATCGGGGGAGAGGTCCGCGGAGGCCGAGGTGAGGGCGACGGTGCCGACGCCCGGCGTGAGGTCCGTGATCTCGCCACCCGGGGAGACGAGCAGCAGGTGCCGCTCCTGGTCGCCGATCTCGTGGTCCCACTGGCGGATCGGCATGCCCGTGTGCCAGATGGTGGTGCGCTTCGCGTCCTTCCGGGCGGTGCGGCGCTCGGCGTCGTCCTCGAGGGTGCCGCCGGGCAGCACCGAGGTCGCGGCGAGCATGGTGCCGTCGTCCGCGACGGCGAGGAGCTCGAGCCCGCCGGGCGCCGACGCGACCAGCCTCGCCTCGCCCGCGACCGGCAGGCGCCAGATCGCGGCCCCGTCCTCCACCGAGCCGCCCTCCGGATCGGGACGGGCGGAGGTGAACAGCACCGAGCCGTCCGGGGCGGGCCGCGGCCCGCCCTCGCCCTTCTCCGACGCGGTGAGGCGGCGGGCGGGCGCCTCCCCCGCGGGGTCCAGCTCCCACAGGGCCGACGGGGTCCGCGCGCCGTGCTCGTCGGCCTGCTGGATCGCCGCGATCACGCGGCCGCCCGGGACGGCGGTCACCGCTGCGAGGCGCGGCAGGCGCAGCACGGACTCGGGGTCGGCGAACTCGGGGGAGGGGACGTCGGGGTCGGGCGCGATGTCAGCATCGGTGTCGGTCACCCCCGCCACGCTACCGCCCGGTCACGGTACGGGGGACCGGACGGGCGATCGGATCGTGCCTCGTCCCGCTCCGCCAGCTCCCGCAGCGTGAGCAGCTGGCGCCGCATCATGAGCACGTCGCCCTAGGCCAACAGGTGGCGGTGCAGCCCTCCGGGCGGACCGCCCGGGCACGGCCACCACAGGCTCGCCCGGAGCGGCCGTCGTCCACCAGCCGTCTCGAGGACGTCGTACCGCAGGGCCAGCGCGCCGAAGAGCAGCGTCGGCAGCCCCGGCGCCATGCGCATGGTGAGCGAGCGGTCGGGTGTGAAGGCCGCGGGCGCGAAGATCGTCATCACCGCCTGGCCGCGCGCGAGCCGCAGCATCCGCGGGTCGGCCTCGCGGGGGCTGCGTCTGTCGAGGTTGTCGAGCAGGTCGTAGCTGTACGGCGCCCGACGCAGCTGGCACAGCCACAGGAACAGCGTCTCGACCGACGCGGTCGTCGTGCCGGCCCGCAGGGCGAGGCGCGCCCCGGCAGGCGCAGGGCCGTCCGCGGGCTCGGGAAAATCGAGGAGCACGGGCGCGACCCAGCGCCAGGGTCCGGCGCTCGGACGAGCGTTCGGCGTCCTGGTCACCTCATCGGGGTCGGTCTCGGACGCCGCCACCGTCATCGGGATCAAGCGACGGCGGCAGTGCCCGCGGAGCGCGGCTCGGCTGCCGTGCGGGGCGCCGACGGGGAGTCGTCGACCGGTGGTGTCGACCCCTCGGGCCGACGCCGGCGCAGGAGCCGCATCGCATTGGCGATCACCAGCAGCACCGAGGCCTCGTGCACGAGCATCCCGATCGCCATCGTCACCCCGCCCGCGAACACCCCCGCGAGCAGCAGCGCCACGGTCGCGACCGCGAGGACGATGTTCTGGCGCATCACCCGCACGGTGCGGCGGGCGAGTCCGAGGGCCTCGGGCAGCCTCAGCAGGTCGTCCTGCATGAGGGCGATGTCCGCGGTCTCGATCGCGACGCCGCTGCCGGCCGCGCCCATCGCCACGCCGATGTCGGCCGTCGCGAGCGCCGGGGCGTCGTTCACGCCGTCGCCGACCATCGCGACCGTGCGGCCCTCGCGCTGCAGAGCCGTGATCGCCGCGAGCTTGTCCTCGGGCAGGAGCCCCGCGCGGACCTCGTCGATGCCGACCTGCGCCGCGACCGCCCGGGCCACGCGCGGATCGTCGCCGGTGAGCATCAGGACGCGGTCCACGCCCTCGCGGTGGAGGCGGGTGATCAGGTCGGCCGCCTCGGGCCGCAGCCGGTCCGCGACGGCGAGCACGCCGATCACCGTGCCGTCGAGCGCGACGGCCATCGGGGTGCGGCCGAGCGCGGCCAGGCGCGCGACCTCCTCATGCACCCCCGCGGGGAGGAGGATCCCCTCGCGCTCCAGCAGCGGCAGGTTCCCGACGGCGACGCGCCGCCCTTCGATCGTGGCGACGATGCCCTGGCCGGGCACCGGCTCGGTGTGCTCGGGCAGGCTGCCGGGGACGACGCCCTCCGTCGCCGCGCCCTCGAGCACGGGACGGGCCAGCGGGTGCTCGGACCCAGCCTCCGCGCGGGCCGCCCAGCGCAGCACCGCGGTGCGGTCCAAGTCGGGGTCGAACACGGTGACGTCGGTGAGATGCGGCCGGCCCTCGGTGAGGGTGCCGGTCTTGTCCAGGGCGACGGCGTCGACCCGCGCACTGGCCTCGAGGAACTCGCCGCCCTTGATGAGCAGGCCGTCCTTCGCGCCGCGGCCGATGCCGGCGACGATCGCGACGGGGATCGAGATGACCAGCGCGCCGGGGCAGCCGATCACCAGCAGGGTCAGGGCGAGCACGACGTCCCCGGTGGCCAGACCCGCGACCAGGGCCAGCACCATGACGCCCGGGGTGTACCAGGTGGAGAAGCGCTCCAGGAATGTCTGGGTGCGGGCCTTCGCGTCCTGCGCCTCCTCGACGCGGTGGATGATCCGGGCGAGGGTTGTGTCGGCGCCGACGCCGGTGGCGCGCACCTGCAGGAACCCGCCGGCGGAGACGGTGCCGGCGAACACGGCATCCTCCTTCCCCTTCGCGGAGGGGATCGACTCGCCCGTGATCGCGGCCTCGTCGATCGCGCCGGTGCCGGCCAGCACCGTCCCGTCGACCGGGACCTTCGCGCCGTTCTTCACGAGCACCGTCTCGCCGAGGCGCACCTCGGCCGCCGGGACCTCCACCTGCTGCCCGTCGCGCAGCACCACGGCGATGTCCGGGGCGGCGGCGACGAGCTCGGCGAGCGCCGAGCGGGTGCGGTTCATGGTGCCCGCCTCGAGCGCGTGCCCGATCGCGAACAGGAAGGTCACCGCGGCGGCCTCCCAGTACTCGCCGATCACCAGCGCGCCGACGGCGGCTATCGTGACCAGCAGGTCGATGCCGATGTTCCGCACCTGGAGGGCGCGCACGGCGGCGATCAGGATCGGAGCGCCCGCGACGAGCGCGGCGAGCACCATCAGGGCGTCGGAGGCGAGGAGGAGGAGCGGGCGGTCGAGGTGCAGGCCGAGCTCGCCGTGCCCGGCGCCGAAGGGGTTCTCCCCGGCGCCGAGCGACAGCAGGGCGGACAGCACGATCAGCGCCCCGGCGAGCAGCGGCGTGCTCCACGGGCCGCGCCACCAGTGCTGCAGGGCGGTCATGACAGGTCCTCTCTGTGGGGTGGGTCGGGATCAGAACGCCGACGGCGCGGCCGTGTAGCCGGCCTTCGCGATCGCGGCGACGATCTGCTCGGTGGTGGCGACGGCGGGGTCGTGGTCGACCTCGACGCGGCTGGACGCGAACTTCACGGAGACGTCCTGGACGCCTGGGAGGCGGCCGACCTGCTTCTCGATCTTGGTGACGCACGAGGGGCAGCTGAAGCCCTCGGCGCGGAACACGGTGCGGGTGGTGGAACCGGTGGTGGCAGACATCGTGGGCGGTCCTTCCTGGGGTGGGGCGAGGGTCTCTCCTTCGCCGTCACCTCGACCGTAGGAAGGGATCCGCGACCCCACCATGACGCCGATCAATCAACCGGTAGAGGTTTCTGACCAGGACCGATGTCCCGTCGGACCGTGCTGCGGCGGGCTATCCTCGCACCATGACCACCCCCGACGGGCGGCGCACCATCCCGCTCGCGGGGGTGACGCTGCCGCACACCTGTCCGGCCCCCGTGCGCCTCGGCGTCCTCGCCCGCTCCGCCTACTTCCACGGCCTGAGCGAGGCCGCGCTCGAGCGGATCGACCGCCGCATGCGCACCCTCACGCTCCCGGCCGACGCGCCCGCCTTCCGCGCGGGCGAGCCCGCGGAGGCGCTGTACGTCGTCGCCGAGGGGCGCTTGCGGATCGCGGAGCCGACGCCGTCTGGCGCGCTCGCGGTCACCGACATCCTCGGGCCCGGCCAGATGTTCGGGGCGATGAGCAGCCTCGGCGAGCCGTTCCACCGCCGCACCGCGACCGCGCTCGTGGGCACCTGTCTGATGCGCATCGGGCAGGAAGCCTTCCGGGAGGTGATGGTCGAGAACCCCGTCGTGGGCCTGCGGGTGGTCGATGATCTCGCCGCGCGTCTCTCCCGTGCGCAGACCGACCTGGGGACGCAGAGCACCGACACCGTCGAGCAGCGCGTCGCCCGCGCCCTGCTGCGCCTCGCCGACTCCCTCGGCGAGGACCGCGGCGCGCAGGGCCTGCTGCTCGAGGTCCCGCTCTCCCGCGCCGACCTCGCCGGGCTGGCGCGCTCCACGCCCGAGTCGGTCTCCCGCGTGATGAGCGCGCTGCGCCGCGAGGGGATCATCGACTCCGGAAGGCGCTGGACCTCGATCCTGGACCGGGACGCTCTCGAGGTGCGGGCCGCGGACGGCGGAGGGGAGAGGTGATGGTGCCCCCGGCAGGATTCGAATCTGTGACACTCGGCTGAATATTGATTAGTCAGGCAGATTGGATGTTGGAACCGTGGTGAAGCTAGATTCTTGATCGCATTTTCGACGCTGGCATTCACGAGGAGCTATACTTTCGATCCGCTCCAACTCCCAGGCGGCACCGGGGTGTTCGATATCAACTACGCATTGTAGTTGTCAATCGGATCAAGATTAAAAATTCATTTGATGTGACGCTCGCCGAGCTATTTACATTCTGTCAAGCCTGGCGGACGCTCCTCGTAGTACCGTTTCTACGGTCGCTCGACTTGCGCGGGAACCATGATGTATCGCACTAATGGGTCGCCTAAAATATGACGTCATCGAGTGGGCGAGGCAATAGAGTGATTCATTCGTCATATCGGTAGCGGGTGTGCTCGATCGCAATCGAGTGACGACCCACGCCTACTATTTGAGGTCTTTCCACGTGTTCATGATCGTGATCGCGTCGGTAATTTTCGTTAGTCCTTCCCGGGCCGGACGGAGAGCCTTCCGTATTGCCGCAGACACTGATTCGGCGATGAGGAACGAGTCAAGAAGTCCATTAAGTTGACCCTTTACAGTTTCCAAGCCCGATAGCTTGTCGGTTATGTCCGAAATGTCATTCCCGCCGCTTGCAAGGGCAGGGACGTTGGCGTATATGCGTGCAAGGTGGCGAACCTCGATATCAAATTCTCTTGCAAGTTCGAGAACTGTGGTTCCAATTTCTCCGATCCTATTCGACGGCCCCTTGAAGCCCTCGGCTGCGCGGACGATCCACGCCTGAGCTTGCTTTGGATTCTCGGGCTTGTTGCCCGTGAAGTTGGTTGCTACCTCACCAAGCTTGCGAATCGACGGGTCCATGTCCGATAGTTCTGCCGTCATTCGAATTGATATACTCGAAATTGATTGTTGGATATCGAAGAGGCCCGGTTCTTCCGAGTCGTCGTCATCTTCCTCGGTAGAAGGAGTTGCAATCTCTACCTCTTGGCTTTGGGCGGCAAGTTGAGATTCGGCCTGTTGGTAGGCCGAAATGAACTTCTCTGATGTGTCCCATATTGCGGTTCGCCACTCGCGTGACCCAATGCCGGCGCGAAGACCATCTTTGATGGAAATGTGATTAATTCCCGCGCAAATTGCAGCGATTGAATCGGTGGATTCCGTACTGAAAAAGCCTTGCCCGCCAAAAAGCATTACGGGCATTATGAGTTCAGTCACGCCGAGAGACTTGGCACCTTGATAAAATTGTGTAAATTCCTTACGGCAATTGGGCCGCCGGAGATAGTTGGCACTCAGGAATGGCATGAAGATACTGGCCGCCTGCAGTCCTTCCTCAATCTTTCTGGGCCAATTATCCCCCCAATTCAAGTTGTGAACGTCTAGGAATATATCGAGATGGAAGTCGTCGGTCGATGAATTCACGAGGTATTTCAACTGCTTGGAAAAGTCTTCAATGAACTCGAGGTGTTCATCGTCGACCCTGGCGTAACTCAGGAATACTTTGACGGCGGCACCATTGGCCGGCATGTCGCTCGAAGTTGTGGTCAGGTGTTGGCTGTCATTATCGTCGTTCGACGCTTTGCCGGGCTTGTCGACAATATCTGACATTAGAGTGCCTCCTTGTGTGACTACGGCGATAATCGCTTGCGCGATGTGGCGGTAGTTCGATGTCGAGCGGCCGATCGGGCGGGACTGGTTACACGAGGTTAACTCGGCCGGCTGACGGTCGAGCGCCATCGTGTGACGGGGGCCAGGTGTCAACTGTGGAGCCCGTTGAATGTGGTGGTGCCCCCGGCAGGATTCGAACCTGCGACACCCGCTTTAGGAGAGCGGTGCTCTATCCCCTGAGCTACGGAGGCGCTGCGGTCGCGTCGCGGGATGTCGTCCCGTGACCGAAGGCCGCGGTCATCGTAGCGCTCCGTGACAGGATCGCCCCATGTCGAGCCGCGCACACGTGCCCACCGCCACCGTGATCCTCGCGGGCGGTGCGTCCGCCCGTCACGGCGGGGTCGACAAGACCCGCGCCGAGGTGGGCGGGGCGAGCACCCTCGAGCGGGTGCTGCGGGCCGCGCCCGTCGGCTCCCGGATCGTCGTCGGTCCCGAGCAGGCCGACGGGGCCCGCCTCGCCGAGCGCTTCGGCGCCCGCTTCGTGCGGGAGGATCCCGCCGGTTCCGGCCCGCTCGCCGCCCTCGCCCGCGGCGCCGCGGAGACGGGCGACGAGCACGTGGTTCTCGTCCTCGGCGGGGACCTGCCGCTGCTGCGCGCCGAGACCCTCGACCGGCTCGTCGCTGCCGCTGCCCGCACCGGCCGCGTCCACTGCCTCGATCTGCTGATCGCGGCCTGGCCCGTCGCCCGGCTCCGGGCGGCCCTCGAGGAGGTGCGGGGCGCCGACGGCACCTGGACGGACCTGCCCCTGCGCCGCCTCTATGCCGCGCTCGACGAGACCGAGCTCGTGCGCGAGGAGCCCGTCGGCGCCGAGGGGGAGGACATCGACACCCCCGCCGAGCTGGACCGGGCCCGGGCCGCCGCCGGGCCGCGGATCGCACTCGCCCAGATCATCGTCCACGATGACCCGGAGCGGACCCTCACGGGCGTGCGCTCCGCCGTCGGCCGCGCCGCCGAGGCGGGCGCCGACCTGGTGCTCCTGCCCGAGGCGACGCTCACCCCCTTCGGCACCGACCTGCGCGCGGCGGCCCTCGCCCGTCACGAGGAGTTCGAGGACGAGATCCGCCGCCTCGCCGCCGCGCATCGCCTCGTGGTCGTCGCCGGTTCTTTCACCCCCACCGCGGACGGTCGCGTCCACAACACGCTCATCGCCCGCGGCGACGGCGTGGACGTCGACTACCGCAAGATCCACCTCTACGACGCCTTCGGTGCCCGCGAGTCCGAGACCGTCGCCCCCGGCGACCAGCTCGTCACCCTCGAGCTGCGCGGCACCCTGCTGGGCCTCGCCACCTGCTACGACGTCCGCTTCCCCGAACAGTTCACCGCCCTCGCCCGGCGCGGCGCCCAGGCGATCCTGCTGCCGCTCGCCTGGGCCGAGGGGCCGGGGAAGGTCGAGCAGCTGCGCCTCCTGCTGCGCGCCCGGGCCCTCGACTCCACGAGTCTCCTGCTCGCCGCCGACCAGGCCCCCGACCCCGCCTACACCGGTCGGGCCGCTCGCGGGGTGGGGCACAGCGCCGTCATCAGCCCCCTCGGCGAGGTCCGCCAGGAGCTCGGCCGGGAGGAGGGGATGCTGGTCACAGACCTGGATCTGACCGAGGTCGCCGCAGCCCGGGCGGCCCTGCCGGTCCTGGAGCACAGCGGTAGCCTGCCGGGGTGAACACCGCCCTCCGTCGCCCCCGGGTCCTGTTGCCCCTGCTCATCGTGGTCCTGATCGCCGCGCTCTCGCTGCTGCCGGCTCCGGCCCGCGCCCACGACACGCTCATCTCCTCCGACCCGGCCGACGGCGCGGCGGTCGAGACCTCGCCCGAGCAGATCACCCTGACCTACTCGGCGGATCTGCTCGAGGTGAGTCCCGTGGTGCGGATCGTCGACGCCGACGGGGAGACGGTGCTCGAGGAGACGCCCACCATCGACGGCCCCACGGCCGTGCTCGATCTCGCCGAGCCGCTGCCCGCCGGGGAGTACGAGATCCAGTGGCGCGTGGTCTCCTCCGACGGCCATCCCATCGAGGGCACCCTCGCCCTCACCGTCGAGAACGACCCCGCCGCGGGCGACCTCGAGCCCGCCGGGGAAGAGACCGCCGGGGAGAAGACCACGGCTCCCGCCGCGAGCGATGCCGGATCCGATGCTCCGACCAGCGCGGAGACCACGTCCGAGGCGACCGCCGCGGAGGAGCAGCAGGGCTCCGGCGGCCTCCCGGCGCCGCTGCTGATCGGCATCGGCGTGGTCATCGTGATCGCGGCCGGCGTCGGCGTCGCCCTCGCCACCCGCAAGAAGTCCTGACCCGGCGCGGCACGACACCTCGATAGCTCGACACCCCGAGACCCCGAGACGGAGCGAGGGCCCCGACGCGTTCGCGTCGGGGCCCTCACGTGGTGCGGGTCCGGGGATCAGAGGCCGAACTTGTCCTTCGCGGCCTCCACGCCCTCGTCGACCTGACCGTCGACGTTGTCGGGAGTGCGCTCCTTGATCTGCTCGCCGGCAGCGTCGAGCGCCTGCTCGACCTGCTCCGGGTTCTCCTCGGCGAGACCCTTGGCCTTGTTCAGCGCGTCATCGAAACCCATGATGGACATCCTTTCGTTGAGCGGAAGCGCCCCGATTCGAGGCGACGCCGTCAACCTACGACGGCCCCGATCGTGACACAAACGAGACCCGGGAACTCGCCCTCTGAGTGATCGAACGTGCGCAACGGGCGGCGATCCGGGCGGAGTCCGCGCAATACTGACTGCGTGACCATGCGCAGCGCACCCGTCGGCAAAGACCGCTCCGCCCGCTGGGACCATGTCCTGGCCCGGCTCTCGGAGCTCAAGCGGCTCAGCGTCGCCGAGGTGGCGAGCGAGCTCGGCATCAGCGAGTCCACCGTGCGCCGCGACTTCGTGGAGATGGAGCGGGCCCAGCTCGCCCGCCGCACCCACGGCGGGATCGTCGCCGTGGACGTCGCCTACTCCCTCGCCACCGGTCCCCGGGCGACCGACACCTCCGGCGGTGACCGGGAGCGGATCGCGGAGCGGGCCGCGAGCCTCGTCGAGGCGGGGCAGACGATCGGCTTCAACGGTGGCCGCACCACCACCTCGACGGCGCGGCGCGTCGTCTCCCGGCCGGACATCGACTCCCGGGACGGCATGCCGGGCCTCACCGTCGTCTGCGCGGCGCTGAACATCGCGACCGAGGCGGTGCTGCGCCCGCACGTGCGCACCGTGGTCCTCGGCGGTGTCGCCGAGCCCTACTCCTTCGAGCTCACCGGTCCTCTCGCGACCGCCACCATGCGCGACCTGTGGCTGGACACCATGTTCGTCGGCACCATCGGACTGGACGTGCAGGCGGGGCTCACCTGCCACTCGGAGGCCGAGGCCGGTGTTACCCGGATCATGATCGGCCACTCCCGCCGCGTCGTGGGCCTCGCCACGGCCGACAAGATCGGTGAGCGCGCCCTCGCCGGGATCTGCCCCGTCTCCGTGCTGACCGACCTGGTCATCGCCGGGGAGGTCACCGAGGAGCTGCGCGAGCATCTCACCGAGCACTCGGTGCGGCTCCACGAGGTCTGAGCCGCGTCCCGGTAACCTCGGGACCCATGATGTGGAACCTCCTGCGCGGCAAGAAGCGCCTCCCCGACCCGGCCGCGGAGGTCGAGCAGCGCCCCGACCCGGAGCCCGCCGAGCGGGACGGCGCCGCCCGGGAGCAGGAGCCGGCGTCCCGGCCCGCCCCGCAGTCCCCGGCCTATGAGCTGGTCGTCGCCCGCCACCTCGAGGAGGTCGGCGCCGGCATCGCCCCCGAGCAGGACGAGGAGGACCTGCTCCAGCAGCGGCGCGAGCACCGCCCGCTGAGCCGGGAGGATCGCGTCGCCGACGCCCTGGACCGCTGGACCCAGGAGATCACCGGCGGCGGGACCGCCCCCTCCTTCCTCACCCAGATGCGGGCCGGGCCCACCGTCCTGGACCTCACCCACTCGCACCCCTCCGGCCTCGCCCAGCTCCTCGCCGGTCGCGGGCCGACGCGCCTGTCCTCCCTGGTGCGCGAGGTCGGCGCGCTCGCCGACGCCCGCGCCCACGCCCGCACGATCCGCGAGATCGCCGAGCGGCACGCGGAGGACGTGGGCCTGACCACCTGCCATCTCGGCATCGGCGAGGCGACCTGGCTGCCGGCCGACGGCTCGGCCCCGATCCATGCCCCCGTGCTGGTCCGCCCTCTCACGCTGCGCCTGCGCGGTAACGCCCGCGAGGACGTCGATCTCGAGGTCGACGCGACCGCGGACCTGAACCCCGTGCTGCTCCGCTCCCTGCGCGAGGCCGGGGTCGCGGTCGACGCCCGCGCGCTGCTCGCCACGACCGACGGCGCCCACGGTTTCGACCCGAACCCGGTCCTGGACGCCTTCCGCGCCCTCGGCCAGCCGCTGCCCGGTTTCCGCATCACCCACGCGCTCGTGGTCGGCAACCTCATGGACGCCGCCGGCTCCGTGGCCGAGGACCTCGCCGCGGATCGCACCGACTGGGCCGCCTCACCGCTGGTCGCCGCGCTCTCCGGCGACCTCGAGGCGCGGTCCGTCGTGCGCGGCGACGCGGAGAGCGACGTGCCCGCGGTCGACGAGCAGGAGCTCGTCGCCGCCGTCGACCCCGACCACCTCGCCGTCCTCGAGCGGGTCCTCGCCGGCCAGGACCTCGCGGTCGCTTCCCCGCCCGGCGCGGCCTCCCTCGACCTGGTCGTCGACCTCGCCGAGGAGCTCAACGCGCGCGGCCGCAGCGTGCTGATCGTCTCCGAACGTCGCCGCAACCTGACCCGCCTGCTCGAGCTCGCCCAGTCCCGGGGCCTCGAGGAGCTGGTCTTCGACCTCTCCCCGGACCCGTCCCTGCAGCGCAACGCCTCCGCGGCCCTGCTGCGCAGCCTGCGCCAGGCCGGCTCCCACGGCCTCGGCCCCGAGGCGGAGGCCCCCGCCGAGCTCGCCGAGACCCGCGAGATCCTCGCCGGGCACGTCGAGGCGATGCATCGCGTGCAGGAGCCGTGGCAGGCCTCCGCGCACGACGCGATCTCCGCCCTCGCCGCCCTCACCCGGCTGCGCCCCGCCCCCCGCACCGCGGTGCGGCTGCGCTCCGACGTCGCCGCGTCGATGGTCGGCGAGGAGCGGGAGCGGTTCACCACCCAGCTGCGCGAGGCCGCCGAGGTGGGCGTGCTCAGCACCGGGCCCGAGGAGACCGCCTGGTACGGGGCGCCGATCAGCTCCGACACCCAGGCGGAGCGGGCCCGCGAGCTGCTCGAGCAGTGGCGCGACGAGGTGCTGCCCCGGCTGCGCCGCGCGTGCGCCGCGTGCGGGGAGCAGCTGGGATTGCGCGAGCCGAGCACCCTCGAGCAGCTCCAGTCGCGCCTGGCCCTGCTGGACCGGGTGCGGGCCCTGCTGTCCGGCTTCCAGGCCGCCGTGTTCCGCGCACCGCTCGCCGATCTCGTCGCTGCGACCGCCGAGAAGTCCTGGCGGGTCGAGCACGGGGTGAGCATGGGCTTCGGCGTGCGCCGCCGCCTGCGCCGCGAGGCCGCGGCCCTGCAGCGCCCCGCCTCCGTGTCCCCGGACCTGCATCGCGACCTCGTCGAGGCGCGCGCCGTCGCCGATGCCTGGAGCCGTGACGCGCTGACCGGCAACGGCACCCCGGCCCTGCCCGCGGATCTCGACGCCGCCCATCGCGCCGCCCAGGACGCCCAGCGGGTGCTCGACGAGCTGGCCGTGCTCCTGGACGGCACGCCCGCGGGAGCGGACCTGCCGCGCGCCGACCTCGACGAGCTCGAGCGCCGCGCGGAGGCCCTGCACGCCGACCGCGGGGACCTCGAGTCGCTGCCGCGCCGCACCGAGCTGCTGCGCCGGCTGTCCTTCGACGGCCTCGGCGAGCTGGTCGAGGACCTCCGCGCCCGCCGCGTCCCAGCCGAGCAGGTCGGCGCCGAGCTGGAGCTCGCGTGGTGGCGCAGCGTCCTCGAGCTGATCGCCGGCGCCGAGCCCACCATCTCCCAGTACGACGGCACCTCGCTGTCGCAGGTCGCCGAGCGCTTCCGCCGCCTCGACGCCGCGTATCTGCGGGAGTCCGCCTCGCGCGTCCACGCCGCCGCCGATGAGGCGCGGGTGGCGACGATGAAGGCCTACCCGGACACCTCCCGGGCCGCGATCGCGGAGCTCGCCCGCTCCTCGACCGTCTCCATCCGGGACCTCGCCGCGAAGTACGAGGACATCCTCTTCCAGGCGCGTCCCGCCTGGCTCGCCTCGCCGTATCTCGTGCCGCAGGTGATCCCGCGCGGCCGCCACTTCGACGTGCTCATCGTCGCCGACGGCGGCCGGCTGCCGACCGCCGCTGCACTGCCCTCGATCGTCCGCGCCGAGCAGACCGTCGTGGTCGGCGACCCGCTCGAGTACGGCGAGGACTCCTCCTCGAGCCTGCTCGACGACATGCTGCGCATCGCCCCGCACGTCGAGCTGCGCCGCGATCCCCGGCCCGCCGCCGACGGGCTGCGCGCCTTCGCCCAGCGCCGCGCCCTGAGCGGCGAGGTGGTCGCCGTGCCGCGGCCGATCGCCCCCGAGCCCGACCGGCTGGTGCTGGTGGAGAACGGGCGCGGCCCGGTCACCGAGTCGATGGAGTACGTCGAGAGCACCGAGGCCGAGCTGCGCCGGGTCACCGATCTCGTCATCGAGCACGCCCGCACCCGTCCCGAGCGCTCCCTCGCCGTGCTCACCTTCACGGAGACCCATGCCCGCCGGCTCATGGAGCGGATCATGAACACCGTCTCGGTGATCCCGGCGCTGCGCGAGTACTTCGACCCGGGCGCCCGCGAGGTCTTCACGGTGCTGCCGGTCGCGCAGGCCACCTCGATCGTGCGCGACGACATCATCGTCTCCGTCGGCTTCGGCAAGACCCCGCACGGCCGTGTGCTGCACCGTTTCGGCCCGCTCTCGGAGCCCGGCGGCCGCAAGGCGCTCGCCACGGTGATCACCCGGGCCCGCGGCCGCACCACCGTCGTCTCCTCCCTCGACCTCGAGGACCTCGACCTCGGACGCCTGCGCAGTGACGGAGCGAGGGACCTCCGCGCCCTGCTCTGGGTGCTGCGCGGCGGGCCCGATGTGGAGGTGACCCCGCACGTCACCGCCCTGGCCGCCTCCGGTGAGGAGTCCGGCGCCGACGGGCAGGCGCGGGCCGACGGTCAGGCGCAGGCCACGGCGCTCTCGGCCGAGGACGACGACCTCGACGCCGCGATCGCCGCCGCCCTCGGGGAGGGGGCCGCCACGGCCGCCCCCGCAGGGGAGACCTCGCGCACGGCTGCGGGCGCGGGCAGCGGCCACGGTGCGGACCTGGCCGTCGCCGAGACGGAGCTCGACGACCCCGCGGCGGAGGCCGCAGTGCGCGGCTCCGATCCGATCGCGGACGCCGGTGCCACGACGGAACCCGGCGCCGCCACGGACCACGATCCGGCGCAGGCCCCGTCGGCCGGTGAGGGAGAGGACCCCGCGGAGTCGGCGTCGGCCGTCGAGGCGCCCGCTCCCGCGGAGCCCGCCGACGATGCGGAGCCCGCCGAGAAGCCCGCCGCCCCGAGGACCCTCGAGACCGACGCCCTGGTGCGGGATCTCGCCGACCGCCTGTGGCGTCTGGGTCTGCAGGTCGAGCGCGACTTCGGCCTCACCTCGGACCGGATCGAGCTGGCCCTCGGCCATCCCGACATGCCCGGCCGACTGCTGCTCGCCGTCGACACCGACGGCGCCCGCTATGTCGCCACCGAGGGACAGCGCGAGCGCGACCGGCTCCGCGCCGAGCGCCTCGAGGCCGCCGGCTGGGCGACCGAGCGGGTCTGGTCCTGGGCGCTGTTCATCGACCCCGACGGCGAGGCGGAGCGGATCCGCCGGGCCGTCGAGCGGGCGCTGCGCCACGTCCAGGAGGAGGAGCACACGGGGTCCCCGCAGGGTGTCGGCACGATCCGCCACCGTCTGCCGCGACCGCAGATCCCCGCCGGTCACCCGTTGTCCTTCTACTCGAGCGAGGACCTCGACGCGGTGGTCGAGTACATCTGCTCCGACGGCCGGGCCCGGCTCGAGGAGCACCTGGCCACCGAGGTGCGCAGCTTCCTCGGCTTCGAGCAGCGCTCGGTGCTGCTGGACGTCTCCGTCTCCAGCGCGATCCGCCGCTACCAGGAGCGGCAGTGAGCGGGAGGCGGGTCGTCATCTCCTCCGTGACCGGGAAGCCGATCGACTGGGAGGAGCAGAACGGACCCGCCCCCGCCGCCACGCGCGGCGAGGCACGGAAGATGCTGCCCGATCGCCTCGCCGAGGACGCCCCCGAACCCGGGGCCGACGAGTCCAACGACGCCCGTCTCGCGGGCGACGTGCCCCCGCACTGGGGCACCGGCGCCTGACCGTCCGCGGCGAGGCGCGGGTGGGCGCGCCCGCGAGGTCGACGCGCAGCCGGCGCGCTCTGCGGCCGGGACGCTCTGCAGCCGGGGAGTCCCGCGCCCGTACCCTGGACGGCATGACCGACCACAGCACCCCTTCCTCCACGTCCGACCTCTCTGCGGTCCGCGTCGCCCTCATCGGGGCCGGCAACATGGGCGGACCCGTCGGCCGCACCCTGCTCGACGCCGGAGTGCGCCCCGAGCACCTGCTGGTCGTGAACTCGAGCGCCGCGAGCAGCGAGCGCGCCGCCGAGGAGCTGGGCGCGACCCCCGCCGTCTCGCGCTCCGAGGCCGTGCGCGGGGCCGACGTCGTCGTGCTCGGCGTGAAGCCCTATCAGATCCTCGACCTCGTCGCCGAGCTGCGCGAGGACCTGCCGACGGGCGCGATCGTGCTCTCCCTCGCCGCGGGCGTGACCCTCGCGCAGATCGAGGAGGCACTCCCCGCCGGTGCCGCGGTGGTCCGCGCCATGCCGAACACCCCGATCTCGGTGGGGGAGGGGGCCGTGGGCCTCATGCGCGGCTGCGCCGTCACCGACGCGCAGCACGAGCTGCTCCATGCCCTGTTCTCCCGCGCCGGCGTCGCGGTCGACATCACGGAGGGCCAGGTTCACGCCTTCATCGGCGCGGCCGGTTCGCTGTCCGCCTTCGTCTTCGCGATCATCGAGGCGATGACCGACGAGGGCGTGCGCCTGGGCCTGAAGCGCGATCTCGCCGCCACCCTCGTGCAGCAGACGGTGCGCGGCGCCGCCACGATGCTGACGGAGAGCGGGATGCACCCGGCCGTCGCGAAGAACGGCGTCTCGAGCCCGGGCGGCACGACGGTGCAGGGCCTCGCCGCGCTCGAGCGGGAGGGCGTGCGTGCCGGGGTCGCGGCCGCGATGGCCGCCTCCGCCGAGGCCTCCCGGGCGATGACCGCCGGCTGAGTCCTGCGCGGCACCCCACACCCCACGCTCGCGTGGGTTACTGGCACGTCATGTGCGGCTGCGTTCCCTCGGTGGAACACAGCCGCACATGACGTAGCGGTCACCGCACGGGTGTGGGGGCATGGGGTCCGCGGGCACGGTCTGGGCACGCCAGCGTGCACGAGAGCGGGCCCGGGGCCGGAGCCGGGACGGACCCGAGGGCAGGACCCCGGGGGCGCCTCCCGTCAGCGTCCACCGGGCCACGACCCGTACCACCTAGGGCCGGTTGGAGAACCTCTCGATGAGGTGGGTGTCGCCCGAGACGATGATGACGTCGTGCGCGGCGACCATGGTCTCCGGCACCGCGTAGGTGAAGTCCTTGCCCGGGGACTTCACGCCCACCACGGTGACGCCGTGCTTGGCGCGGATGTCGGACTCGGCGAGGGTCATCCCCTGCACCTCGCGCGGGGGCCGCATCTTGACGATCGCGAAGCCGTCGTCGAACTCGATGAAGTCCATGAGCCGACCGTTGACGAGGTGGGCGACGCGCTTGCCGGCGTCGGCCTCGGGGTAGACCACGTGGTGCGCGCCGATGCGCTGCAGGATCCGACCGTGCGCGGCGGAGATCGCCTTCGCCCAGATCACGGGCTTGCCGAGGTCCACCAGGTTCGCGGCGATCAGGACGCTCGCCTCGATGGAGGTGCCCACCCCCACCACGGCGAGGGAGAAGTCGCCGGCACCCACTTGGTCGAGCACCTCGGGCTGGGTGGCGTCGGCGCGGACCACGTGCGTCAGCTGGCCGGAGTACTTCTGGACCAGCTCCTCGTTCTCGTCGATGGCGAGGACCTGCGTGCCGAGCTTCTCGAGGGTCAGCGCGATCGCGGCCCCGAAGCGTCCGAGCCCGATCACCAGGACGCCCTCGTCGCGGGCGGTGCGTGCCATGTCTCCTCCTCGATGCGGTGCTCGGTCCGCAGCGGACGGGACCGGGCGGGCACAGTCTAGGCCCGCTGCGGCGAGCACTGATCGGGCTCCGCCGACGCTGCGCCTCAGCCGACGATCGGGCGCTCGAGCGGGAGCTGCAGCATGCGGGTGCGGTGGCGCAGGGCGAGCGCCGCGCCGAGGGTCATCGGCCCGAGGCGTCCCACGTACATGCAGGCGATGATCACGACCTTGGCCTCGGTGGGCAGATGCGGGGTGATCCCCGTGGACAGGCCCACCGTGCCGAAGGCGGAGAGCGCCTCGAAGAGCGTCTGGTCGAGGGTGAAGGCCGTCATCCGCAGCAGCAGGAAGGTCGCGAGGAAGACCACCGCCGAGCTCATCACGAGCACGCCGATGGCCTGGCGGATGGTCTCCTGCGGGATGCGTCGGCCGAAGGCCTCGACGTCGGGGTTGCCGCGCACCTCCGCCCAGATCGACAGCACCAGCAGCGCGAAGGTGGTCACGCGGATGCCGCCCGCGGTCGATCCGGAGCCGCCGCCGATGAACATCAGCAGATCGGTGAGCAGGCGGGACTCGCCCGTCATCTGGCCCACGTCGATGTTCGCGAAACCGCCCGACCGAGGCATCACCGCGGTGAAGCCCGAGGCGAGGATCTTGGTGCCGATGCCGTGCGGGCCGAGCGTCGCCGGGTTCGCCCACTCGAGCGCGAGGTAGGCCGCCCAGGCGAGCACGAACAGCGCCGCGGTGGTGGTCAAGGTGAGCTTCGCGTGCAGGCTCCAGCGCCGCGGGGTTCGCAGCTTCTTGACCACCACCAGGATCACGGGGAAGCCGAGCGACCCCACGAGCACGGCGAGGCCGATCGGGATGGAGAAGAAGGGGTCGCCGAGGTACTGGGAGGTGCCTGCCGCCTCCGGCACGAAGCCGGCGTTGTTGAAGGCGCTGATCGCGTAGAACAGGCCGAGGAACAGCGACTCGCCGACCCCGTGCTCGGTGACGATCATGTACGGGGTCAGGGCGAGGAAGGTCGCGACCTCGAAGCTCGTCGAGGTGATGAGGATGACCCGGAGCACGCCGCCGACCTCGGCGAGACGCTCGGCGCGGGTCTCCTGCGCGGTGATCATCCGCTGTGCGAGCCCCAGGCGGTGCAGCACCGAGAGGCTCAGCAGGGACGCGAGGGTCAGCAGGCCGAGGCCGCCGAGCTTCACCGCGACCATGATCACGACGAGGCCGAAGCGCGACCAGTGCACGCCCGTGTCCACGGTGGTCAGGCCGGTCACGCAGATGGCGGAGACCGCCGTGAACAGGGCGTCGACGAAGGGGGTGCGGGTGCCGTCGGCCGTCGCGGCGGGCAGCGACAGCAGCACCGTGAACACCGCGATCATCAGCGTGAAGACGCCGAGCGCGATGCGCGCCGGGGTCGCCTTGGTGAGGGCCTGCAGGTAGACGCGCCACTTCGGGGTGGGGGCACGGCGGGACCAGTGCTTGTCCATCGTTCCCCTCCCTGCCCCGGCTCATCGTGTCCCCGGTCCTGTCCCCGGCTCGCGTCCGCGGCAGTCTACGACCCCGGCTACCCTTCGGGGCATGGTCGCCGACGCCGCCCACCCCGCCGCCCGCACCGGCATCGTGTGGTCCGAGGCGCTGCGCGAGTACGACTTCGGCCCCTACCACCCGATGTCCCCGATCCGTCTCGAGCTGACCCGGGAGCTGGCGCGCTGCGCGGGTCTGCTGGATCGTCCGGGCGTGATCGACCTGGACCCGCCCGTCGCGACCGATGCCCAGCTCACCGCCGTGCACGATCCCGAGTACGTCGCCGCGGTGCGCACCGCCTCCGAGCGCGATGGCCTCTCCGAGTTCACCGCAGAGGAGCTCGATGCGCTGATCGCCTTCGGGATCGGCGGGGACGACGTCCCGCCCTTCGCGGGCATGCACACCGCCTCCGCCCGCATCGCCGGCGGCTCCCTCGCCGCGATGGACGCGATCCTCACCGGCAGGGTGCGGCGCGCCGTGAACGTCGCGGGCGGTCTCCACCACGCCCGGCCCCGCAGCGCCTCCGGCTTCTGCGTCTACAACGACGCGGCGGTCGCGATCCGTCACGCTCTCGCCGCCGGCGCCGAGCGGGTCATGTACGTCGACCTCGACGTCCACCATGGCGACGGCGTGGAGCTCGCACTGTGGGACGAGCCGCGCGCGGTGACGCTCTCGGTGCACGAGACGGGGGAGCGGCTCTTCCCCGGCACCGGCTTCGTGCAGGACACGGGCGGTCCCGGGGCGGAGGGCTCCGCGATCAACGTCCCGCTCCCGCCGCGCACCACCGCCGACGGCTGGCTGCGCGCGATCCGCGCGACGGTCCCGGCGCTGGTGCGTGCGGTGCGGCCGACGGTGCTGGTCACCCAGCACGGCGCGGACACCCATCGGGCGGATCCGCTCGCCGACTTCTCCGTCACCCTCGAGGCGCACCGCGAGGCGATGCTGATCCTGCGCGAGCTGGCCGACGAGGTGTGCGACGGCCGCTGGCTCGCCTTCGGGGGCGGCGGGTACGCCGTGATCGACGTGGTGCCGCGCTCCTGGGCCCAGCTCATCGCGGTCGCGACGGGGGAGGCCCTCGACCCCGCCGAGTCCCTCCCGGCCTCCTACCTGACGACGGAGGGTCGGGCCCGCACGGCCCATGGCCTCTCCCCGGATCCCGTCATGTCCCGCTACGGCGACGGCCGGCCGCTCACGATCAAGGACTGGTCCGCCGGCTTCGACCCCGAGGACGACCTGGACCGGGCGGTGCAGGCCGCGCGACGCGTCGCCTTCCCCGAGTGGGGTCTGGATCCGTTCCTCGACTGACACACTGGGCCGCATGACCACCCCGCGTCCCGCCGCTCTCGAGGACCTCGCTGAGCACCTCCGCGCCCTCGAGCTGCCGTTGCCCCTCGAGGGCGCCGAGCAGGCCCGCGCCGAGGTCACCGCCGCCCTCACCCAGCTCGGCGACCACGTGGTCCCGCGCCTGGACTCCCTCGACGCCCCGCTGCTCGCCGTGATCGGCGGCTCGACCGGCGCGGGCAAGTCCACCCTGGTGAACTCCCTCGTCGGCGCCGTGGTGAGCCGCTCGGGCGCGATCCGCCCCACCACCCGTCGGCCGGTGCTGCTGCACCACCCGCAGGACCGCGCCTGGTTCACGGGCACCCGGATCCTGCCCGGCCTCGCCCGCGTCACCGGCGGGGAGGTCGAGTCCACGACCGGCGACCTCACCCCCTCCACCTCGCTCGAGCTGCGGGCCGAGGAGCGGATCCCCGCGGGCCTCGCGCTCCTGGACGCCCCTGACATCGACTCCGTCGCCGCCGGCAACCGGGAGCTCGCCCGGCAGCTGCTGCGCGCCGCGGACCTGTGGCTCTTCGTCACCACCGCCAACCGGTACGCGGACGCCGTGCCCTGGGAGGTGCTGCGCAGCGCCGCGGAACGCGATGTCACCGTGGACGTGGTGATGAACCGGATCCCCGACCGCCCCGGCGTCGCCGAGGAGCTCTCCGAGGATCTCCGCGCGATGCTCGAGCGGCAGGGTCTCGCCCCGGACCGCCTCTTCCTGGTCCCCGAGTCGGAGCTCGACGCGGACGGCCTGCTGGCCCCCGAGCGGATCGCCGAGCTGCGGGCGCACGTCCAGTCCCTCGCGGAGGACGGCGAGGCCCGCTCCCGCATTGCCCGCCGCACCCTCGCCGGCGCGATCACCTCCCTCGCCGGCTCCGCCCGCACCCTCGCCGAGCAGGCGCGCGCCCAGGACGCCGAGCGCCAGCGCCTGCGCGACGAGGCGATCGAGGCCTTCTCCGGCTCCCGGGAGCGGATCGACGCGGCCCTCGGCGACGGCTCCCTGCTCCGCGGCGAGGTGCTCGCCCGCTGGCAGGACGTGGTCGGCACCGGCGAACTGTTCCGCAGCCTGGAGAGCATGGTCTCCCGCGTGCGGGACCGCATCGGCCTCGCCCTCACCGGTCGTCCCGCCCCGGCGATCGCGGCCGAGCAGGCGCTCGGCACCGGGCTCGTGCACGTGGTGATCGACGAGACCGCGCGCGGCGCCGAACGGGCCGACGCCGCCTGGCGGGCCGGCCCCTCCGGCCGCCTCCTCGCCGAGGGCCGGGACCTCTCCCGGCTCCCCGAGGGCTATGTCGACGAGGTCACCGCCGAGATCCGCGCCTGGCAGGGCGAGGTGCTCGAGCTGGTGCGCACCGAGGGCGCGGATCGCCGCACGCGGGCGCGGCTGCTCTCCCTCGGCGTGAACGCCGTCGGCGTCGCCCTGATGATCGTGGTCTTCGCCTCGACCGCCTTCGTGCCCACGGGCCTCGAGGTGGGCGCCGGCGCCGCGACCGCGGTGGTCGGTCAGAAGCTGCTCGAGACGATCTTCGGCGACGAGGCCGTGCGCCGCATGGCGCGCATCGCCCGCGAGCGGCTCGGCCAGCGTCTCGACGTCCTCGTCGCCGGGCGCTCCGCCCCCTTCCTCGACCGCCTCGACGCCCTCGGCGAGGTCGGCACGGGGGAGCTCCTCGCGGCCGACGCCGACGCCCTCGACGCGCTCGCCGACGAGGTCAGGAGCGGCGCATGAGCCTCTTCTCCCGCTCCTCCGGCTCCGCCCGCTCCTCGCGCAGGTCCCGCCGCGACGGTGCCCCGCTCGCGGACCGCCTCGACGCCCTCGCCCGGGCCGCCGACGCCCTCGCCCCGGTCGCCCCGGGCGGGGACGTCTCCGCGGCCCAGGAGGTCGTGGGCCGCATCGACCGCCGCCGCGCCCTCTCCGCCGAGCACACCGTGGTGGGGCTCTTCGGGGCCACCGGCTCCGGGAAGTCCTCCCTGCTGAACGCGCTCGTCGGCCAGGAGGTGACGCGCGCCGCGGTGCGCCGCCCCACGACCTCCGCACCGGTCGCCGCGGTCTTCGGCGGTGCGGGCAGCGACCCGCTGCTGGACTGGCTCGAGGTCGAGGACCGCCACCACCTCCCCGGCGACTCGGGCCTCGTCCTCCTGGACCTGCCGGACCTCGACTCGGTCGAGCTCGGCAACCGGGCGATCGCCGAGCGGCTCACGGGCCTCGTGGACGTGCTGGTGTGGGTCACCGACCCGCAGAAGTACGCCGACGCCGTCCTCCATCAGGACTTCGTGCAGCCCTTCGCGGGGCACGACGCCGTCACCGTGTTGGTGCTGAACCAGATCGACCGGATCCGGTCCGCGGAGCGGGAGGGCGTGCTCGCCTCCCTCGAGCAGCTCGCGCGCCGCGACGGCCTCGAGCGGGCGCCCGTGCTCGGCGTCTCCGCGGAGACCGGGGAGGGCATCGAGCCGCTGCGGGACCTGCTGACCGAGGTGGCCCGCGGACGCGAGGCCGTCGCCTCCCGCCACCGCGCCGATGTGCGCGCGGCCGCCGAGTCCCTGCGCTCCGCCGCCGACCCGGCCGGGCTCCCCGCCCGCAGCGCGGAGGCCCAGGTCTCCGAGCTCGTCGACGACCTCGCGGTCGCCGCGCGGGTCGAGCCGGTGGCGAGCGCCGTCGGCGGCTCCTACCGGCACCGCGCGGCGGGCCGCGTCGGCTGGCCGCCCGTGCGCTGGCTGCGTCGCTTCCGCGCCGACCCCCTCGCCCGCCTCGGACTCGGCCGCGAGCGCGCCGACGAGCAGGTGCACCGATCGTCCCTGCCCGAGGCCGATCCGGCGACCCGGGCCCGTGCCGCCGGCGGCGTGCGCCGCTTCGCCGACGCCGCCTCGGCGGGCGGCACCGATCCCTGGCGCGCCGCGATCCGCGCCGCCGCCCGCTCCCGCGAGGAGGAGCTGCCGGATGCGCTCGACCAGGCCGTCGCGGGCGCGGACCTGCGCTCCCGGGAGACCTCCTGGTGGTGGCCCGTGCTCGACGTGCTCCAGTGGCTCGCGCTGCTGACGGCGGTGGTGGGCCTCGGCTGGCTCGCCGCCAACGCCGCCCTGGCCTTCGCCGGGATCCCGCCGCTGCCGCTGCCGATGCTCGAAGGCCTGTGGATCCCCGTGCCGCTGCCCACCGCGCTGATCGTGCTGGGCCTCGCGGCCGGCCTGCTGCTGGGCCTGCTCGGCACGGCGCTCGCCGCGCTCGCCGCCGCGGCCCGCACCCGACGGGCGCGCCGGTTGCTGCGCGAGCGGGTCGCGGAGGTCGCGGACTCGCTGGTGGTGCGGGAGGTCGACGAGGAGCTGCGCCTGGCGGCGGGGGCTGCGACGGATCTCGCACTCGCCCACGGGGAGTGACGTGTAGAATGGGGCGTCGATCGTGGCGCCGGCCCCGGGGTCTCCTCGAGGGAGCACTTCCGTGGGCCGCGCACTCATGAACCTTTCACCACCATGAAGATCTGAGGCCATCTATGGGTTCTGTCGTCAAGAAGCGACGCAAGCGCATGTCCAAGAAGAAGCACCGCAAGCTGCTTCGCAAGACGCGTCACCAGCGCCGCAACAAGAAGTGATCGCGGTCTGACCGCGAGAGAGGGCCCCTGTCCACGCGGACGGGGGCCCTCTCGCCGTCCGGGGGCGTCTCGGGCCGGGCGCGACCCGCGGGCCTCAGGCGCGGCCCGTGAGGCGCTTCCACCAGGGGCGTCGGGCGAGCGCGGAGCGGAGCTCCGCGGCGTCCACCCGGTATTTCGCGTGCACGGCGCCGTCGACGATGACGACCGGCACGTCGTAGGTCCAGTCGGCCCGCAGCGCCTCGTCCTCGTCGATGTCGCGCACCTCGACCGAGGTGCCGGCGCGATCGGCCTCGGCGCGCACCACCGGCAGGGCGTCGTCGCACAGATGGCAACCCTCACGGGTCAGGTACACGACGCGGGCGTTCGGATCGGAGGGGGAGGGGATGCGGGGCGTGCTCATGGGCGGCACTGTAGCGAGCACGACGACGGGCCGCCCGCGGTCTGCGGACGGCCCGTCGAGGGTGCGGGGGCGATCAGGCCGCGGTGGGAGCGGTGAACTCCGCCTCGATCGAGATCTTGACCTCGTCGGAGACCAGCACGCCGCCGGCCTCGAGCGCGGCGTTCCAGGTCAGGCCGAAGTCCTTGCGGGAGATCTTGGTCGCGGCGGTGAAGCCGGCGCGGTAGATGCCGAAGGGGTCGGTCGCGGCGCCCTCGTAGGTGAAGTCGAGCTCGACGGGCTTGGTCACGCCGCTGATGGTCAGCTCACCGGTGAGGGTGTCGCCCTGGTGGCCGGTGGAGCGGAAGGTGATCTCCGGGTGGGTCTCGGCGTCGAAGAAGTCGCCCGAGCGGAGGTGGTTGTCGCGGTCGGAGTTCGCGGTGTCGACCGACGCGGTCTTGAGGGACGCGGTGAAGGCGAGGTCGCCGCCCTCGGCGACGACGAGGGTGCCCTCGACGTCGGTGAACTGGCCGCGGACCTTGGAGATGCCCGCGTGACGGACGGTGAAGGATGCGGAGGTGTGGCTGGGGTCGAGGGTCCAGGTGCCGGGGGTGAGGTCGTTCATGAGGGTCTCCTTCTCGGGGTCGGTGCCGCAGGATCTCGTCGAGACCGATGCGCTTGCTTGAAAGATAAACTATGATCGATCCCGACACAACCGCGAGTCACGAGGAACAGGAGAACGTGATGCACGACACGGAGTCAAGCCCTGAGGGTCTCTGGCTGACGCACGAGGAGCAGCTGGCCTGGAGGCGCTTCCTCTACGCCACGACCCTGCTCACCGACCGCCTCACCGAGGCGCTGCAGTCCGATCCGGAGATCGACCTGACCCTCGGCGAATACGAGATCCTGGTGCGCCTCTCCGAGGAGGAGCACCGCTTCCTGCGCATGTCCGAGCTCGCGGACCGCGTCGTCCACTCGCGCTCGCGCCTGACCCACACCATCTCCCGGATGGAGAAGCGGGGCCTGGTCGAGCGGGTGCGCTGCAGCTCCGACGGCCGCGGGCGCCAGGCCCAGCTGACCGACGCCGGCATGGCCCTGCTCGAGCGCGCCGCGCCCCTGCACGTGCGCTCCGTGCGCGAGAACCTGCTCGACGTCGTGGGGCACGCGGACTTCCTCGAGCTCGGCCGGATCCTCGGCGGGACGCTGCCCGAGGACGCTCCGATCGCCGTACGCCCCGCGACCGCGGAGTGAGAACCGCGGGCGGTCGGCGGACGTGATGCCCGCCGCGCCCACCGCCTCGCGCGCGGGCTCGTCCCAGACGTGGTTGGTACCGTGAGGCGGCTCTGCCAGGAGCAGCGGGACGATCAGGGAAGGAGCCGGCGCCCATGAGCACGACCGCGGTCCACCTCGTCCGCCACGGCGAGGTGCACAACCCCGAACGGATCCTCTACGGCCGCCTGCCCGGCTACCGCCTCACCGAGCGCGGCGAGCAGATGGCGGCCCTCGTCGGCGCCCACCTCGCCGAGCACGACGTGGCCCTCGTGCGCGCCTCCCCGCTGCTGCGCGCCCAGCAGACCGCCGCGCCCATCGCCGCCGCCCACGGCCTCGAGATCACGACCGATCCGCGGCTGATCGAGTCCGGGAACCGCTTCGAGGGGCAGCGCATGGGCCACGGCGAGGCCCGCTTCACGGATCCCCGCAACTGGCGCTGGTTCGCGAACCCCTTCCGTCCCTCCTGGGGCGAGCCCTACCGGGCACAGGTCGCCCGCGTCGCCGCCGCCGTGCAGCAGGCCCGCGCCGAGGCGGAGGGCCGGGAGGCCGTGCTGGTCCTGCACCAGCTGCCCATCTGGCTCGCCCGGCGCAGCGCCGAGGGCCGACCCCTGATCCACGACCCGCGCCGTCGGCAGTGCGCGCTCTGCTCGGTCACGACCCTGCGTTTCGACGGGGACTGCCTCACGGGCGTCGACTACGCCGAGCCTGCGGCCTCGCTCACCGTGCACGCCGTCGACGCCACCGGAGGCAAGCTCACGTGACCACCCGCCGCACCCTGCTCGCCGCCGCCGGCGGGCTCTCGCTCACCGCCGTCCTCGCGGCCTGCGGGACCGACACCTCGGGCCGCTACTCCTCGGGCGACGCCGGCTACGTCTCCGGCGACGGCGTGACCACCGAGATCCCCGCGGAGCAGCGCGACGAGCCGCTGGACTTCTCCGGCACCACCTACGACGGCGAGGACCTCGCGAGCGCCGACCTCCGCGGCGAGGTGCTCGTGCTCAACGTCTGGTACGCCTCCTGCCCGCCCTGCCGCAAGGAGGCCCCCGACCTCCAGGCGATCTCCGAGGAGTACGCCGCACAGGGCGTCGCCTTCCTCGGGGTGAACGTCCGCGATGCGGCGGGACCCGCGCAGGCCTTCGAGCAGACCTACGGCATCACCTACCCGTCCCTGCCCGACACCGACGCGCAGATCATGTACGCCCTGCGCGGCCAGGTCGCCCCCAATGCCGTGCCCTCCACGCTCGTGCTCGACCGGGAGGGGCGGGTCGCCGCCCGCATCTCCGGCGCCGCGGACCCGTCCGTCCTGCGCGCGATGCTCGACACGGTCCTCGCCGAATGAACGGGGCCGACCTCGGCGCTGCCTTCCAGGCCACCGCCCTGAACGGATCGCTGCTGCTGGCCCTTGCGGTCTCCGCCGCCGCGGGCCTCGTCGCCTTCCTCTCCCCGTGCGTGCTGCCGGTGGTCCCCGGCTATCTCGGCTACGTCTCCGGGCTCGCCGGACAGCGGGAGAGCGGCAAGCCCGACACCCGGCGCATGCTGCTCGGGTCGCTCCTCTTCGTCGCCGGCTTCGCGGTGGTGTTCATGGTGCTGGGCGGCTTCGCCGGGGCGCTCGGCTACCTCCTGCAGGCCCACGCGGTGTGGATCAACCGGATCGCCGGCGCGATCGTGATCCTCATGGGTCTGGTCTTCCTCGGGGTGTTCCCGGGCGTCGGCGCCAACCGACCCGTCACCTCCAAGCGACCCGACGCCGGGCTCCTCGGCGCCCCGCTCATGGGCCTCATCTTCGGCCTGTCCTGGACCCCCTGCATCGGCCCCACCTACGCCGCGATCGCCGCACTGTCCCTCGACGGCGGCGGAGACGGCGCGGTGATGCGCGGCGCCATCCTGTCCCTCGCCTACTCCCTGGGCCTCGGGATCCCCTTCGTGCTCTTCGCCCTGCTGTTCGACCGCGCCCTCGGGCTGAGCCGTCGGCTCTCCCGGCATCGTCGGGTGATCGGACTCCTCTCCGGGGCGCTGCTGATCGCGATCGGGGTGCTGCTGATGACCGGGGTGTGGACCGCCTGGATGGGCTCCCTGCAGGGCCTGATCGCGACCTTCGAGCCGGTGGTGTGATGAACGAGCACGATTCCTGGAGCAGCAAGGTCGAGGCGACGAGCCGTCCCTCCCTCGGGCTGCGCGGCACGCTGCTGTTCCTGTGGCGGCAGCTGACCAGCATGCAGACCGCCCTGATCCTGCTGATGCTGCTCGCGATCGCCGCGGTGCCCGGCTCGCTGTACCCGCAGCGCAGCGTCAACCCGACCCTCACCGAGCAGTTCCTCGAGGAGAACGGGCGCTGGGGCGAGATCCTGGACACCCTGGGTTTCTTCGAGGTCTTCTCCTCGCCGTGGTTCTCGGCGATCTACCTGCTGCTGTTCATCTCCCTGATCGGGTGCATCGTGCCGCGCGTCGGCGTGCACCTACGCCAGCTGCGCTCGCGCCCGCCGCGCACCCCGTCCCGGCTCACCCGCTTCACCGGCTACACCCGCGTGGAGCTGCCGGAGGCCGACGCCGACGCGCTCCTCGAGACCGCGCAGCGCCGCCTGCGCCGGGGTCGCTACCGCGTCGAGCGCACGGGGGACTCGCTGAGCGCCGAGCGGGGTCTGCTGCGCGAGACCGGCAACCTGCTCTTCCACATCGCGCTCGTGGGCGTGCTGATCTGCGTCGCCGGCGGCCAGCTCACCCGCTACCACGGGCAGATCACCGTCGTCGAGGGCGGCGGCTTCTCCAACTCCCTCACCCAGTACGACTCCTTCCAGTCGGGGGCCTGGTTCGACCCCGCCGACCTGCCGTCCTTCCGCTTCACCCTCGAGGATTTCCGCGCCGAGTACGTGCTCGAGGGCGATCCCTCGAAGGTCGGCCAGCCGACGAGCTTCGAGGCGGACGTCGCGGTGACGGGCGAGGACGGCGCGGTGCAGGAGCGGACCGTGCAGGTCAACAAGCCTCTCCACGTCGACGGTGCCTCCATGTACCTGCTCGGCAACGGCTACGCCCCCGAGATCACGGTCACCGACCCGGAGGGAACCGTCGTCGCCGAGGGTCCCCTGATCACCGTGCCGCTCGGCGACGTCGGCTACACCTCGCAGGTGGTGCTCAAGGCGCCCGACGCGAGCCCCGAGCAGACCGCCGTGGTCGGCTACTTCCTGCCCACCGGCGTGATCGACGAGAACGGCCCCCACTCCCAGTACCCCGACCTCGTCGACCCGCAGCTCGCCCTCACCGTCTACCAGGGCGACCTCGGCCTCGACGACGGCGTGCCGCAGAACGCCTACGAGGTCGACCTCTCCACCCTCACCCCGGTCACCGACGAGAGCGGCAACCCCGTGCTGCTCCGCCTCTACCCGGGCCAGGAGTACGAGCTGCCCGACGGCACCACCATCAGCTTCGACGGCATCAAGCGCTACGCCGCCTTCGACGTCGCCTACGACCCCTTCGAGCGCTGGGTGCTGGTGAGCGCCCTGACGGCGGTGACCGGCCTGATCCTGTCGCTGTTCGTGCCCCGCCGACGGGTGTGGGTGCGCGTCGGATCCGGGGGAGTGCTCGAGGTCGCCGGTCTCGCACGCAGCGATGGCCCGGATCTGGAGGATGATGTGAGGACCCTCGCCCGCCGACTCGTCGAGTCCACCGAAGGAAGTGCCCCGTGATCGATCAGCAGCTGGCCGAGATCTCCTCCCTGGCGATCATGGTCACCATCATCCTGTACGTGCTGGCGCTGATCGGCTTCGCGGCCGACCTCGCCTCCACCTCCCAGCGCCGCAGCGACCAGAAGCTCGCGCAGAAGGAGCTGGTGGCCGCCGGCGGGGTTCCCGCCGAGGCAGCCGCGTCGGCCGTGGCGTCCGGCGCCGGTGCTCAGGACGCCGACGCGGAGGGGCCCGTCGGATCCCCGCGCGCTCCCGGCACGATGTCCGCGCAGACCTTCGCCTTCGTCCTCGCGGGCCTCGGCACGGCGCTGCACCTGTTCGGCGTCGCCACCCGCTCCGGCGCGACCAAGCAGGTGCCGTGGACGAACATGTACGAGTTCGCGACCACCAGCACCGCCGTCGTCATGCTCGCCTTCCTCGTGTTCTCGATCCGCCGCGCCGAGCTGCGGGTGCTCGGCACTTTCGTCCTCGGCCCCGTCCTGGTCGCGCTGATGCTCGCGCAGCTGGTGTGGATCGTGCCCGCCGCCGAGCTCACCCCGAGCCTGCAGAACTCCCACTGGATCTACATCCACATCGCCGTCGCCGTGCTCGCCACGTCCCTGTCGATCCTCGGCGCCGTCGTCGCGGCCCTGCAGCTCACGCAGGCCCATCACGAGCGGGCGGGCGAGGGGCACTGGGGCGCGATGGGCCGGGTGCTGGACCGCCTGCCCTCCTCGACCGTGCTCGAGGGGCTCAGCTTCCGCATCCACTCCGTCGGATTCGTGTGCTGGACCTTCACCCTCATCTTCGGCGCGATCTGGGCCCGCGAGGCCTGGGGCCGCTACTGGGGCTGGGACCCCAAGGAGGTGTGGACCTTCATCATCTGGGTGATCTACGCCGCCTACCTGCACGCCCGCACCACCGGCGGCTTCCGCGGCACCCGCGCGGCCTGGCTCGCGCTCGCCGGTTTCCTCGCCGTGGTCTTCAACTACACGATCGTCAACACGGTCATCAACGGCCTGCACTCGTACTCGGGGCTGTGAGCCGCGGGGCCTGATCGCTGATCGCTTGCTCCGTCGCCGGCGCCGGGAGACCCGGGGGAGCGGTCACTCGGAGGAGGAGCCGTCCTCGCCCCGCGAGCGCCCCTCGCGACGCTCCCGGCGGATGTCCTCGTCGAGCCGGCGCAGGAAGTCGGGGTCCTCGTCGGGCGCCAGCGGGCCGCTGCGCCGCGGCGGCTGGGTGTTCCACGGGCGCTCCTTGCCCACGAACAGCCAGGTGAGCGGTCCGACCCAGGGAATCAGCACGATGAGTACGATCCACGCCCACTTCGGGATGCCGCGGACCTTGTCGTCGGTGGTCTGCACGCAGTCCGCGAGGGCGAAGATCGTCAGCGCGATGGAGAGGACGACCGAGATTCCGCGGAGCATGCAGCGAGTCTAGGTTCTCGGGCTGGGAGCAATACCCTGGTCCCCATGCGCAACGTCCTCGGCTACGCCCTGATCCGCATCGCCCTGTGGCTGGTGCTGTGGTATCTGCTCGCCCTCGCGGGCGTGGGCGTGATGCTCGCCGGGGTCCTCGCCGTGCTCATCGCCATGATGATCTCGTTCCTGTTCCTCGGGAGGGTGCGGGAGAACGCCGCGGCGGGTCTGCAGGCCGCCGACGAGGCGCGGGTCGAACGCCGCGGCCCGGTCCGAGACGAGGACGCCGAGGCCGAGGATGCCGCCCTCGACGAGGCGGAGGACTCCCGCGACGACGAGCAGGACGCTCGCAAGGCCGGGGCGGGGGACTAGTCAGCGCAGGGGGCTCAGAGCACGAGACCCGCGAGCAGCAGCAGCGAGAACACCAGCTCGAGACGGCCGGCGGCGCCGAGCACGGGGATGAGCGACCTGCCCTCCGCCCCGGAGAGCGCCACGCGCGCGGGCAGCAGGGCGAGCGGCAGCGCCGGCAGGACGAGCAGCACCGGCCACTGCACGACCATCACCGGCACCATCAGCGCGAAGGGCAGGAGCACCGCCGCGGAGAAGGCCCAGCGGGTGCCGCGATCGCCGAGACGCACGGCGAGGGTGATCTTGCCGCTCTCGCGGTCGGTGGGGATGTCGCGCAGGTTGTTGGTGAGCATGATCGCGACGGCCAGCAGCCCGATCGCGATCGAGCACAGCAGCGCGACCCAGGTGAAGGACCCGGTCAGGGCGTAGGCGGTGCCGTTCACCGCGACCAGGCCGAAGAACACGAAGACGAACAGCTCGCCCAGCCCGAGGTAGCCGTAGGGTCGCTTCCCGCCGGTGTAGAACCAGGCCGCGGCGACCGCGGCGACGCCCACGGGCAGCGCCCACCAGAGTCGGGCGAGGATGATCAGCACGATTCCCGCGAGGGCGCCCAGGGCCAGCGCGCCGATGGCGGCCCGCTTCACGGCGGCCGGGGCGGCGGCGCGCGAGCCGGTCAGGCGGAAGGGGCCGACGCGCTCGTCGTCCGTGCCCCGGATCCCGTCGGAGTAGTCATTGGCGTAGTTCACGCCGACCTGCAGGGACACGGCGACGAGAAGGGCGAGCCCCGCGCGGAGCAGCAGGGTGGGCCAGTGGACGGTCTCCAGCTGCCAGATCGCGGCCCCGGTGCCGGCGGCGACGGGGGCGAGAGCGGCAGGGAGGGTGCGGGGGCGGGCGCCCTGCACCCATTGAGACCAGCTGGCCATCGTGCTCCTTCGGAGGTCCGCGGCCGACGGGACTCGGCCCCGTAGAGCTTACGCCGCCCTCCCGCGCGCTCGCCGTACCCCTCGCCTCGCCGCGGAAGCGATGCAGAGTAGGGCTTATGGGAGCCGGATTCCCCCCGGTGTGCAGCCGTTCTGGGCGTGCCGGGGGGAGGGGCGCGGCGGTGTGAGTCCTGGAGGGCGAGGGAGCGGATCCCCGAGGTCGCCGGCCCGGTCAGCCGCGGGCGATGCGCCGCGCAGCGGCGCGGTCGACCTTGCCGATGCCCAGCAGCGGCAGCTCGTCCACGGCGTGCACCCGCTTGGGGATCATGTGCGCGGGGACCTCGGAGGTGCGCAGCGCGGAGCGGACCAGGGCGGTGGCTTCCTCGGCGCGGGCGCCATCCTCCAAGGTCACGAGCGCCTCGATCCGCTCGCCCCACTCGGGATCGGGCACGCCCACCACCACCGCGGCGCGGACCAGTCCGTGGAGCATGAGGGAGCGGTCGATCGCGCGCTCGACGTCCTGGGGGAGGACCTTGCGGCCGCCGGTGACGATCACGTCGTCGGCGCGGCCGAGGACCCGCAGCGTGCCGTCGGCGGTGATCTCGGCGAGGTCGGAGGTGACCAGCCGCCGCGGCGAGGTCCCGGAGAACGCCGAGGAGTCGACCCCGCCGTCGGCCGTGAGATAGCCGAGCGCGAGCGTGGGGGAGGCGATCCGCAGCCGTCCCGCGACCGACGCCCCCGACGCCCCCGACGCCCCCGACGCCCCCGACGCCCCCGGCGCGACTGCCGCGACCGGCTCGTCCGCCCGGCCCGCCTCGCCCGATGCTCCCGACCCGCCCGCGGTGTCGAGGGACAGCTCGACGCCGGGCAGGGGGCGGCCGTCGTAGACGCAGCCTCCCGCCGTCTCGGAGGAGCCGTAGGTGGTGCGCACGGGCAGGCGCAGGCCGCGGGCCCGGGCGAGGACGTCGGGAGCGGTCGCGGCACCGCCGACGAGCACCGCCGCGAACCGCTTCAGCAGGGAGCGGGCCTCGGCGTCGGCGCCGGTAGCCCCGGTGACGAGCCGGGTCAGCTGGGTGGGGACGAGCGAGGTGAAGGCGGGGAGTCCCGCGTGCTCGGCCTGCGCGAGGGCGGGCTCGGCGAGCTGCACGAAGGCTTCCGCGTCGAAGTGGCCGCGCAGGTCGGGCAGCGGATCGGGGAGGGCAGGGGCCGACAGGCCGAGGACCTGCGCGGTGCGATGGGCGCGCGCGAGGACCTGCACGCCGGCGATATGGGTCGGCGGCAGCAGCGGCAACCAGAACCCGTGCCCACCTGCGGTCCCGGCCGAGCGCCCGGCGAGATGCTCCGCGGTCGCGTCCTGCGAGGCCTGCAGGGCCGCGAGGCTCAGGGCGACGGCCTTCTGCGCCCCCGTCGATCCCGAGGTGGGGACGACGAGCGCCGTCTCCTCGAAGCCCGCGGGCAGCTGCTCGGCTGCCGGGAACGGGCCGAGCCAGAGGCGGGCGCGGCCGGCCATCATCGCGCCGACCGCCGCGACGTGCTCCGTGAGAGAGGCGGCGAAGGCGTCGTACGGCGCGGGCGTGATCCAGGGCAGGGCGTCGCCCGGCGTCGGGGGCGCGCTCATCTCAGCCCTGCGGGTGGGGGAAGGGCGACCAGTCGGGGGCACGCTTGCCCAGGAAGGCGTCGCGGCCCTCGGCGGCCTCGTCGGTCATGTAGGCCAGGCGCGTCGCCTCCCCGGCGAAGACCTGCTGGCCCATGAGGCCGTCGTCGGCGAGGTTGAAGGCGAACTTGAGCATGCGGATCGCCTGCGGGGACTTCGTGGCGATGGTCGCCGCCATCGCGAGGGCCTCATCCTCGAGCCGCGCGTGGTCGACGACGCGGTTCACGGCGCCCCAGTCGTAGGCGTCCTGCGCGGAGTACTCCTCGGCGAGGAAGAAGATCTCCCGGGCCCGCTTCTGGCCGACCTGCTTGGCGAGGTAGGCGGAGCCGTAGCCGCCGTCGAAGGAGCCGACGTCGGCGTCGGTCTGCTTAAAGCGGGCGTGCTCGCGGGAGGCGATCGAGAGGTCCGCGACCACGTGCAGCGAGTGGCCGCCGCCCGCTGCCCAGCCGTTGACGACGGCGATGACGACCTTGCCCATGGTGCGGATCAGGCGCTGCACCTCGAGGATGTGCAGCCGCCCGGCGGAGCGGGTGCGCACCGCCGAGGTGTCCTCGAGCGCCTCCTCCTCGGCGTACTCGTAGCCGGAGCGGCCGCGGATCCGCTGGTCGCCGCCCGAGCAGAAGGCGTGCCCGCCGTCCTTGGGGGAGGGGCCGTTGCCGGTCAGCAGGATGACGCCGACGCCCGGGTCGAGGCGGGCGTGGTCGAGGGCGCGGTACAGCTCGTCGACGGTGCGCGGGCGGAAGGCGTTGCGCACCTCGGGCCGGTCGAAGGCGATCCGCACCGTGGGCAGGTCCGTGCCGGCGGGGTCGACGGCCCGGTGGTAGGTGAGGTCCGCCAGCTCCGGCCCGCCGAGCTCCGCGGCGCTCACCGCACGCCAGCGGGAGGGGTCGAAGAGGTCGGAGACCGGGCGGGGGGAGTCGGGCGCGGAGGTCATGAGGGTCAGGGTAGTCCGCGGCGGGAGGGCGGCCGACGGGCCTGCTGCGCAGGGACGCTCGTCACATCCGCCCCGCGCGGAGCACCGCGGGGCGCGGTCCGACGCCGAAGGTCCCGCTCGTCTGTCGCACCCCGTTCCTAGGGTCGTCCTCGACAGCTCGAACGGGTGCCGCACGGGTGCGGTTCCCGGTCGGGAGGTCCATCCCCCTTCGTGAACATCCAGGAGACGAGTTGACCACTGGTCCGACCTCGCCCCAGGGAGTCGATCCCCGTGACTCCCACGGCACCCCGTCCGCTCCGGGCGGGCAGAGCGTGCAGCACGGCGCTCCCCAGCAGCCCTTCGGGGCGCAGCAGTCCCCGTACGGCGCACCGCAGCAGCAGTCGCCGTACGCCGCCCAGCAGTCGCCGTACGGCGCTCCGCAGCCGGCACCCTACGGCACCCAGCCGTCCCCGTACGGCGCCTCGCCGTCGCCCTACGGCTCGCCGCAGCCGGCACCCTCCCCGCACCCCGCGCCGAGCCCGTACCCGGCTCCCGCAGCGGCCAGCCCGTACGTGGCACCCGCCGCCGCGCAGGCCACCTGGGCGGCGGTCCCGGGCGGGCAGCCCCTGCCGGGCCAGGCCCCGATCGGCGAGCCCCAGAAGTCCTTCCTGGTGACGTGGCTGCTCTCCTATTTCCTGGGCATCTTCGGTGTGGACCGCTTCTACCTCGGCCAGGTGGGTCTCGGTCTCGGCAAGCTGTTCACCCTGGGCGGCTGCGGCATCTGGGCGCTGATCGACGTGATCCTGCACCTCGCCGGAGCGAGCCGCGACAAGTACGGCCGCCCCCTCGCGGACCGCGACCGGTACAAGGTCATGGCGTGGATCGTGACCGGCGTGCTGGTCCTCCTCAGCCTCATCTTCCAGGGGACCGTCGTGGGCGCCGGATCCGACTCCGCGTCGCCCGAGCCGGATCCCGTCGTGGCCGAGGAGGTCGTGGAGCAGGAGGCGGCCGAGGAGGCTGCGGCCGAGGAGCCCGCCGCCGAGGAGGATGCCCCGGCCGAGGAGGCGCCCGTCGAGGACGCCGCCGCGACCGAGGACGCGCCCGCAGCGGAGGAGGCTCCGGCCGAAGAAGAGGCCCCGGCCGAGGAGGCGGCGCCCGCCGTCGCCGGCATCGGCGAGGTCGTCCAGGCCGATGACGTCCAGCTCACCGTCACCTCGGTCGAGCGAGGGGTGAACTCGGTCGGCGGCGAGTACTTCGGCGCGGAGCCGCAGGGAGAGTTCGTGCTGGTCACCGTCGAGATCCAGAACGCCGGATCCGACGAGATCACTGCCTTCTCGAACGATTTCGTGCTCGTCGGCGACGGAGTCGAGTACTCGACCTCCGACGACGCCTGGTATCACGACGACGCGCTGATTTTCGAGAGCGTCAACCCGGGCAACACCTACACCGGCGTGCTGGTGTTCGACATCCCCGAGGGCGCGGCCATCAGCACCCTCGAGATGACCCCCGGCTGGTTCGGTGACACCGCCGTGGTCTCCGTCGCCTGACGGACCCGCCCCGCCCGCACCCTCCGCCCCGGACCGGGACGGAGGGTGCGCGCCGTCCCGGAGGATGCGCGCCGTCCCGGAGGGTGCACCGCGTCCCGGACCCTCCGCGGGGCTAGCCTGGAGAGCCCGCCCTCGGACCCTGGAGAGCCCCCGCCCATGCAGATCCCCGCCCCGCTCCGCGACCTCGGCATCGATCGCGCCCACGCCTGGGCGATCCCGATGACCACGCGCTTCCGCCGGATCGAGGTGCGCGACGGACTGCTCCTGCACGGGCCCGCCGGCTGGGCCGAGTTCTCACCCTTCTGGGACTACGACGCCCCCGAGTCCTCTGCCTGGCTGCGTGCCGCGCTCGAGGACGCGACCCTCGAGCGGCCCGTGCCGCTGCGCGAGGAGATCGAGGTCAACGCCACGATCCCCGTCGTCCAGCCGGCTCTCGCCGCGCGCATCGCCCGCGTCGGCGGGGCCCGCACCGCCAAGGTCAAGGTCGCCGATCCGGGCAGCGATCTCGCCGCCGACGCCGCCCGCCTCGAGGCGGTGCGGGACTCCCTCGGCCCCTCCGCTCGGATCCGGATCGACGCGAACGCCGCCTGGACCCTCGACGAGGCCCGCGCGGCCCTGCCTCTCCTGGACCGGGCCGCCGGCGGGCTCGAGTACGCCGAGCAGCCCTGCGCGGCGCTCGAGGACCTCGCGACCCTCCGCCGCGAGCTGGACGTGCCGATCGCGGCCGACGAGTCGGTGCGCCGCGCCGAGGACCCGCTGCGCGTCGCCCGCGCCGAGGCCGCCGACCTGCTGGTGATGAAGGTCCAGCCCCTGGGCGGAGTGCGGCGCTGCCTCGAGCTCGCCGAGCAGGCCGGGCTGCCCGTCGTCGTCTCCTCGGCGATCGAATCGAGCCTCGGCCTCTCCGCCGGGCTCGCGCTCGCCGCCGCGCTCCCGCGCCTCGAGCACGCCTGCGGGCTCGGCACCGCGACCCTGCTCACCGGCGACCTCGTCGCCGACCCGCTCCGCGCCCGGGACGGCCGGATCCCCGTCGATAGGCCCGTCCCCGACGAGGACCTGCTCACCCGCCACGCGGCCCCGCCGGCGCTCGCCGCTGCCTGGGAGCAGCGCCTCGCGGACTGCGCGGACCTGCTCTGACCTACGCTCATCCCATGCCCGAGCCCCGCGTCCCCGATGCCGTGATCCCCGCCCCCGTCCCCACCGGCTCCGGGGCGGTGGATGCCGCGACGGCCCTGTGGACGGCGCTCGCGGAGCTCGGCGTGCGCGAGGCGGTGCTCGCCCCCGGCTCCCGCTCCGCCCCGCTCGTCTACGCGCTCGCCGCCGCCCCGATCGCCACCCGGATCCGGGCGCACGTGCGGATCGACGAGCGGGCCGCCGCCTTCACCGCCCTCGGCGTCGGCCGCCACGATGCGGCGCATCCCGCGGCCGTTTTCACCACTTCCGGCACCGCCGCCGCGCATCTCCTCGCCGCCGCGATGGAGGCTCACCACTCGCGCATCCCGCTGCTGCTGCTCACCGCCGACCGGCCCGCCGAGCTGCGCGGCACCGGCGCGAACCAGACCACGGTGCAGACCGGACTGTTCAGCCCCTTCGTGCGCTTCCGGGCCGATCTGCCCGCCCCCACGGCCGCGGCGGCCACCGACGCCGAGCTGCGCACCGTCGTCTCCACCCTCGCCCGTGCCCACGCCGCCGCGACCGGGGAGCATCCCGGGCCCGTGCACGTGAACCTCGGCTTCCGGGACCCGCTCACCCCGCGTCCCGAGCAGGCCCCCGCCCCGGGGAAGCGGCCGTCCCTCGTGCTCACTCGGCGCCTCCCCGCTCCCGCCCCCGCGCCGCAGCCGGTGCCGGTGTCCTCTCGCACCGTGGTCGTCGCGGGGGACGGCGCGGGCCCCGCCGCCCGCGCCCTCGCCGAGGAGCACGACCTCCCGCTGCTGGCCGAGCCCAGCTCCGGCGCCCGCGGCGGCGACAGCCTCGTCGTCGGCTATCCCGCCCTGCTCGCCGAGGTGATGGCCGATCCGCAGCATCCGCTGCGGCCCGAGCGGGCGATCGTCCTCGGCCACCCGACGCTCTCCCGGCCGGTGCTCGGGGGGCTGCTCGGCGCGGAGGATGTCGAGGTGATCGTCGTGGACCGGCACCCCGACTTCGCCGATGCCGCCCGGCGCGCCCGCCTCGTCGTCCCCGCCGCCCGGGGCGAGCGGGTCCCCGCCGACGGTCCCTCGCTCCGTGACGCCTGGCAGCGGGCCGCCGCGGAGCGGTTCCCGGCCGGTGGACCGACCTGGCAGGCACGTGCGGCGCTCACCGTGTGGGAGGCGAGCGGCGCCGAGGACGTGCTGGTGCTCGGCTCCTCGAGCCTGGTCCGCGACCTCGACCAGCACGCCGGCCCCACCGCGGCCAGGGTTCTCGCGAATCGCGGCCTCGCCGGGATCGACGGCACCGTGTCCCTCGCGGGCGGGCTGTCCCTCGCGCGCCGGGACACCCCCGGGAGGGTGCGCGTGCTCCTCGGCGACCTCACCGCCCTCCACGACCTCACCGGGCAGATCATCGGACCCGAGGAGGTGCGGCCCGACCTCGACGTGATCGTCGTCGACGACGACGGCGGCCGCATCTTCGGCGGCCTCGAGCATGCCGCCGCCCCGCCCGAGGTGCTGCGCCGCTTCTTCACCACCCCGCACGGCACGGACCTCGCCGCCGCGGCCCGTGCCCTCGGCGCCGAGGCGCACCGGGTCGACGTCGACAGCCTGCGCACAGCTCTGGTACAGCCCGCACAGGGTCTGCGGGTGTTGGTTGTCCGAGAAGGGTCCGCACCGGACCCGAGGAACACGTAGTCGAAGGTGAGCCGATGGACGACCTGACCCCGCCCGCCCCGCAGCCCCAGCCCAGGCCCGAGGCGCAGCCGGAGCCCACGCCGCCGCTGCAGCCGCAGCAGCCCGCCACGTGGCAGCAGCCCGTCGGCCCCGCGACCGAGCCGCTGAGCCCGGTCCCCACCCCGGGACCCGCCCCCGACACCGAGCCGCTGAGCCCGGTCCCGGCCGCTGCTTCTGCCGTTGCTTCTGCCCCCGCCCCGGCCCCCGCTCCGCGGCGCCGCGGTCCGGGATGGGGCGGCGTCGTGGGACTCGTCGCGGCGGGCATGATCCTCTCCAGCGGGGCGACGCTCGGCGGGGTCATCGCCTACGACGAGCTGTTCGCCGACGAACCGGCCCCGACCACCGCGTCCGCCCCGACCGACGGCGCCACGGCGAGCCCGGTCGCCTCCGCCTCGACCGCGCAGGACCCGGACTGGACCGCGATCGCCGAGCAGCTCTCCCCGAGCGCGGTCTCGATCCAGGTCGCGACCCAGGGCGGCACCAGCCAGGGCACCGGCATCGTGCTGGAGTCCGCCGGCACGATCCTCACCAACGAGCACGTCGTCTCCGGCGGCAGTCGGATCCAGGTCACCACGAGCGAGGGACTCAGCTACGAGGCGGAGCTGGTGGGCTCCGACACCTCCACCGATCTCGCCGTCATCCGCCTCCTCTCCCCGCCGGACGATCTCGTCCCGGCGACCTTCGCCGACTCCTCCACCGTCGAGGTGGGAGCGCCGGTGATGGCGCTCGGCACCCCGCTGGGGCTGGAGAACACCGTCACCACCGGCATCGTCTCCGCGGTGGACCGCCCGGTGACAGCGACCGGCGAGGACCCCTCCGGCGCCGACACCAGCTACACCTCGGCGATCCAGACCGACGCTGCGATCAACCCCGGCAACTCGGGCGGTCCCCTCGTCGACGCCTCCGGGCAGGTGATCGGGATCAACTCGGCGATCGCGGGGATCCCGAACAGCGAGGGGCAGGCCGGCTCGATCGGGCTCGGCTTCGCGATCCCCTCGAACACGGCGATGCTCATCGCCGAGCAGCTCGTCGAGAACGGTTCCGCCGATCACGCTTATCTCGGCGTGACTACGACCGACGGCAGCGCGACGGTGGGGGAGACCACCTATCGCGGTGCCGAGGTGGTGGCGCTCGAACCGGACGCCCCCGCCGCGGCCGGCGATCTGCGCGACGGGGACCTGATCACCCGGGTCGACGACACGCCCGTCGGCAGCGCCGCGGCGCTGACCGGGGTGGTCCGCGGCCTCGAGGTGGGCAGCACCCACACCCTCACCGTGCTGCGCGAGGACGAGCTTCAGACGCTCGAGGTCACGCTCGGATCCCGCTCGGCCTGATCCCCGCGCAGCGCGCGCAGCATCGGCCGGCACTTGGCGAGCACCTCCGCGTGCTCGGAGACCGGATCGGAAGCGGCGACGAGACCGCCGCCGGCCTGGAGCACCAGCTCGTGGGGGCCGCGCAGGTGCGCCATCCGCAGCGCGATCGCCCACTGCCCGTCCCCGTCGGCGTCCATCCAGCCGACGGGGGAGGCGTAGCCGCCGCGGTCGTGCGGCTCGAGGCGCTCGATGATCGCGTCGGCCTGCTCCCGCGGGGTGCCGGAGACGGCCGCCGAGGGATGCAGCCGGGCGGCCACATCGAGGCTGGTCACGCCGTTGCGCAACCGGGCGGTGACGTCCGAGGCGAGATGCTCCAGCCCCGGGAGGCGGAGCACGAACGGCTCGGGGGAGACCTCGACGTCCTCCGCGAGGTCGACGAGGCGCTCGACCACCGAATCCGCGGCGTAGGCGTGCTCGGAGAGCTCCTTGGCGTCGGCGCGGAAGGCGCGACGGTCCGCCTCGTCGAGCTCGCCGTCGTCGGCCACCGGGCGGGTGCCGGCGAGCACGCGGGAGAACACCCGGCCGTCCTCGGTCTGGGCGAGCATCTCGGGGCTGGCCCCGATCACGTCCTCGAGGTGGTAGACCCACGTGCTCGGATAGGCGCGCGCCAGGCGCGCGAGCAGCAGCGCGGGCTCGAGCGGGGTGGCCGAGCGCACGGTGGTCCGCTCGGAGAGCACGATCTTCCCGGCGCGGCCGGCCGCGATCTCCGCGACCGCCTCCTGCACCAGGGCCTGGTACTCGTCGGGCGTGTGGTCCGGCTCGAGCTCGAGGTCCTCGCCGTCGCCGAGTGGGCCGACGGGGGTCGAGGGGAACAGGTCCCGCCACGAGGTGGGCAGAGAGGGCTCCTCGCCCATCGCGGTGACCGTGAGGAACGCCTCGCCGTCGTGCACCCCGAGGACGGCCCGGGGGACGAGCAGCGTCGAGGGGCGGGGCGAGCCGGCGGCGTAGGAGAAGGAGCCGAGCGCGATCAGGCCCGAGGTGCGGGTGCGGACCTCGTCGTCGACGCGGGCCGTCGCCGCGAGCGCGCGGAAGGCCGAGCTGGCGGCGCCGAAGCGGTGGGGGCCGGTGGTCTGCACCGACCAGGTCGACCCGATCGCGACCACTCCCTGCCCGTGGCGCAGCCACGCCCCGGTGAGCCCGCGGGGGAGGTGGCCGAGCAGGTCGACGTCCTCCTCGAGGCGCACGGTGCGCACGAGGATCGTGGGGCTCGGGCTGTGGTCGGACATCCGTGTCATTATGCGGCACCCAGGGGTCGGGAGGTGCGACCATGGGGCGGCGGCGAAGGCCGCGGACCGTGTGCAGTGGGCGTTCGAGGAGCAGTGCGTGAGCAGTCAGACCGAGAGCATCGCGACACCCCTGGTCCGGGGAGCGCTCGCGGCGATCGTGTCCCTCGGCACGGCCCTCGCCCTCGTGGTCGTGCCGGCGCTCGCCGCGCAGGTCGTCGCCACCCGCTCGTCCGCGACCGCCCTCGATGCGATCCTCATCGCGTTGAATCTCCTCGTGCTCGGCCACGGCGGCGGCCTGGTGCTGACCACGGGTGCGATCGACGGCGCCGTCACCCTCACACCGCTCGGCCTGCTCCTGCTGCTCGTGGTGCTCTGCGCCGCCGGGATGCGGCGCGTGGGCCGCGCGCTGCTGCTCGTGCGCGAGGACGGGGTGCTGCGCGATCGGGCGCTGCGCGATGCGGGCGGCGCGCTCGGCCTCTACGTCCTCGTCTACGCGATCGGCCTGGCCCTGGTGGCGGCGATCTCTCGCAGCGCCCTGGTGAGCCCGGTCCTCCCTTCCGCCCTGGTGTCCGGGGCGATGGTCGCGATGCTCGGCGGGCTCGCGGGCCTGCTGTGGTCGCTGCGCCGCGAGGCGACGGCGACCGTGCCGGGGGTGCGGGTGCTCGAACTCCTGCCCCGCCCCTGGGGCTCGGTGGCGCGCGCCACGCTGTTCGCGGTGGCCGGCCTCCTCACCCTGGGACTCGCGACGGTGCTGGTGATGCTCCTGCTGTCCGTCCCGGCGCAGTCCGCGCTCTTCGCCCAGCTCGACCCGGGTCCCGTCGGCGGGCTCGTGCTGTCCCTGATCCAGCTCGCCCTGCTGCCGCTGCTCGCCGTGTGGGCGCTCGTGGTGCTCTCCGGCGGCACCGTCGAGCTCGGCACGTCCACGGGGATCTCGCTCGACGGCGCGGAGACCGGCGTGCTGCCCGCGCTCCCGATGCTCGGCGCCCTCCCGCAGCCCGGCGACTTCCCGGACGCCGTCTGGGGGCTGATCGTGCTGCCGGCCGTGCCGGTGGTCCTCGGCGCGGTGCGCCTCGTGCGCGACCTCGAGGACCTGCCCTGGCGCGAGCGCGTCACCGCGTGGATCGGCTACCCCGTGGCGGTGCTCGTGGGGACAGTGCTCATCGTGGGCCTGGCCACGGGAGGGATCGGCGAGGGCCGGTTGAGCCATCTCGGCCCGGTGCTCGACGAGCTGCTGCTGCCGCTCGCCCTGATCGTGCTGGTCCCGACGGTGCTCGTGATCGGGGTGCTCGGCAGTGGCCTGATCCCCTGGCTGCGTCAGCGCGTCGAGCGGGCCGAGACCGCCGAGCGCGCCGAGCTCACGGGGGAGGAGCGCCGCTCCGCGGGCGGAACCGCGGGGTCCGGGGCCGACGGCGGTGCCGCCTCCCGCCTGGAGCGGGTCCGCGGAGCCCTCGCCGCCCGCCTGCCGCGGCGGGCGGCGGCGAGTCCGGAGTCGCCGGCGTCGGCCGGATCGGCGCGGACCCCTGCCTCCGCAGGAACCGTCGCCTCGCCCGCGCCCCCGTCCCCGGCCTCCGCAGGAACCGTCGCCTCGCCCGCGTCCCCGTCCCCGGCCGCGGCGAGCCCGGACTCCCCGGGCGAGGACGAGCTCAGCCGCCCACCACGGAGCTGACCCAGCTGATCATCGCGTCCTGCCCCTCGGCGGTGCAGGCCGCGCGGGCCTGCTCGGTGATCGCCTCGGCCCGGCACGCCTCGAGCTCGGCCAGGGGCTGGTAGAAGAGCGCCGAGATCGCCGCGCCCGCGATGATCAGCAACGTCGCCGGCACGCCCACCACCAGGCCCAGCACGCCGAGGCCGATCCGGCGGCGGCGGAAGGCCTCGATCGACAGCAGCACCAGCAGCACGAGCGCCGCGAGCCCGGTCAGCCCCGACCCCAGCGCGAACGGGAGCGGCGCCATCATCAGCAGCCAGGAGGCGAGCATCGCCACGGTGAGGGCGGCGAGCAGTCGACGATGCCGCTCGAGGGGACGGTCCGGGGGGCGCGGGGGCTGCTCGCTCATCGCCCCATTCTGCCCGTCCGGTCCGGGAGTCGCCCGTCCCGGCGGCACGGCCGGCTCCCGGACTACCCTGGACGGGTGACCAGCACCCCCGTCGTCGTCCTCATCTCCGGCACCGGCTCGAACCTCGCCGCTCTGCTGCGCGCCGCGCGCGAGCCCGATGCACCGTTCCGCGTCGTCGGCGTTCTCGCCGACCGGGAGGCTGTCGGCCTCGAGCACGCCCGGGCCGCGGGGATCCCCACCGAGATCGTCGCGCTCGCCGACCATCCGGACCGGGACTCGTGGGACCGGGCGCTCGCCGCGGCCGTCGCCGCGCACGATCCGCAGCTGGTAGTCCTCGCGGGCTTCATGAAGCTCGTCGGCGCCCCCCTGCTCGACGCCTACGGCGGCCGTCTCCTGAACACCCACCCGGCGCTGCTGCCCTCCTTCCCCGGGGCGCACGGGGTCCGCGACGCCCTCGCGCACGGCGTGAAGATCACCGGCGCCACCGTGATCGAGGTCGATGCCGGGGTCGACACGGGGCGGATCCTCGCCCAGGTGGCGGTCCCGGTCCTCGAGGACGACACCGAGGAGACCCTCCATGAGCGCATCAAGGCCGCCGAGCAGCCGCTGCTCGTCGACGTGGTGCGCCGCCTGACCGCGATACCCTGAGCGCACACGACTGGCGCAGGTGGGAGACCACCGGGGAGTGATCACGTGGACATCGACCGCCTGGGTGTCCACCGCAACGACCGCAGCACACCTGACCGAGGAGCCCTCGTGACCGCCACCGACCGTCGCCCGATCCGCCGCGCCCTGCTCTCCGTCTACGACAAGGACGGCATCGTCGACCTGGCCCGCGCCCTCGCGGACGCCGGCGCCGAGATCGTCTCCACCGGCTCCACCGCCGCGACCGTCCGCGACGCCGGGATCGCGGTGACCGAGGTCGAGACCGTCACAGGCTTCCCGGAGATGCTCGACGGCCGCGTCAAGACCCTGCACCCGCGGGTCCACGGCGGGATCCTCGCCGACCAGCGCCTCGAGACGCACCGCGCCCAGCTCGCCGAGCACGACATCGCCCCCTTCGACCTCGTCGTCGTGAACCTGTACCCGTTCTCCGACACCGTCGCCGCGGGCGGCAGCTTCGACGAGATCATCGAGAAGATCGACATCGGCGGCCCCTCCATGGTGCGCGGTGCCGCGAAGAACTTCGCGAGCGTCGCCGTGGTGGTCGAGCCCGAGGGCTACGCCGACGCGGCCCGGGCCGCCGCGGCGGGCGGCTTCACCCTCGCAGAGCGCCAGGAGCTCTCCGCGATCGCCTTCACCGTCACCGCGGACTACGACACGGCCATCTCCGAGTGGATGACCGCGCGGCTCTCCGAGGACGAGGAGTCCGGCGAGGGCGAGGACGCCGAGCCGAACCTGCTGGACCTCTCCGACGAGGACGCCGCCGCTTACGGCTTCACCCAGACCCTCCGCTACGGCGAGAACCCGCACCAGCGCGCCCGCCTCGCGGTCTCCGACGCGGACACCCCCGGTCTCGCGGGCGCGGAGCTGCTCGGCGGCAAGCCGATGAGCTACAACAACTACGTCGACGCCGACGCCGCCCTGCGCGCCGCCTACGACTTCGACACCCCGGCCGTCGCCGTGGTCAAGCACAACAACCCCTGCGGCATCGCGACCGTCGCCGAGGGCACCGACATCGCCGCCGCCCACGCCGCCGCCCACGCGACCGACCCGGTCTCCGCCTACGGCGGCGTGATCGCCGCGAACCGGCCCGTCACCCTCGCCATGGCCGAGCAGGTCAAGCCTGTGTTCACCGAGGTCATCCTCGCCCCGGGCTACGAGGACGCCGCCCTCGAGCTGCTGCGCACCAAGAAGAACCTGCGCATCCTGCAGGTCGAGGACCGTCCCCGCACCGGTCTCGAGGTGCGCCACATCTGGGGCGGCACCCTGGTCCAGGACGCCGACGCGATCGATGCCGCGGGCGATGATCCCGCGCAGTGGACCCTCGCCGCCGGCGAGCCGGCCGACGCGGAGACCCTCGCCGACCTCGCCTTCGCCTGGCGCGCGGTGCGCGGCGCGAAGTCCAACGCGATCCTGCTCGCCGCGGGCGGCGCCGCCGTCGGCATCGGCATGGGCCAGGTCAACCGCCTGGACTCCTGCCGCCTGGCCGTCACCCGCGCCAACACCCTCGGCGGGGAGGGCATCGAGCGGGCTCGCGGCGCCGTCGCCGCCTCCGACGCCTTCTTCCCCTTCGCCGACGGTCCGCAGATCCTGCTCGACGCTGGCGTGCGCGCGATCGTGCAGCCCGGCGGCTCGATCCGCGACGAGGAGGTCGTCGAAGCCTGCCGCGCCGCGGGAGTCACGATGTATCTCACGGGCACCCGCCACTTCGCCCACTGACCGCAGCCCTGTTCACCCCCCGGCCACCGAAGGACCCTACGCTCGCGCCGACATCCCGCGACCCCATGGAGGAGAGACCGTGAAGATCCCCGACAACCAGTCCCTGCGCGAGTACATCGAGCACCTGCGCGAGGAGGGGTACACGGTCGCCGACGGGCACACCCCGGATCCGGATCTCATCGATCCCCAGGGCAACCCGGTCTACACCTGGCAGGAGGGCTACCCGTACGACACGCGCATGGACCGCGACGAGTACGAGCGGGAGAAGTACCACCTGCAGGTCGAGCTGCTGAAGTACCAGTACTGGCTCGAGGACAACGATCAGAAGGCGATCATCATCTTCGAGGGGCGGGACGCGGCCGGCAAGGGCGGCACCATCAAGCGCTTCACCGAGCACCTGAACCCGCGCACCGCCCGCACCGTCGCGCTCAACAAGCCCAGCGACCGCGAGCGCGGCCAGTGGTACTTCCAGCGCTACATCCAGTACCTGCCGACCGCGGGCGAGATGGTGCTCTTCGACCGCTCCTGGTACAACCGGGCCGGGGTCGAGCGGGTCATGGGCTTCGCGACGCCCGAACAGTACGAGACCTTCATGAACCAGGTCCCGCACTTCGAGCGGATGCTCGTCGACTCCGGCATCCACGTCACGAAGTTCTGGTTCTCCGTCTCCCAGAAGGAGCAGCGGACCCGCTTCGCGATCCGTCAGCTGGACCCGGTGCGCCGCTGGAAGCTCTCCCCGATGGACCTCGAGTCCCTCGACCGCTGGGAGGCGTACACGCAGGCCAAGGAGGAGATGTTCCGTCGCACGGACAAGCGCTACGCCCCGTGGACGATCATCCGCTCCAACGACAAGAAGCGCGCCCGCCTGAACGCCATGCGCTACTTCCTCTCGCAGTTCGAGTACGACGGCAAGGACCACGAGGTCGTCGGCCAGCCCGATCCGAAGCTCGTCATGCGCGGCAAGCAGGAGGCGGCCGACGAGTGAGGCCCTCCGCGCGTCGAGCCGCGCGCTGAACCGCCGACGGGCGGCACCCCCAGTGGGTGCCGCCCGTCGGCGTCTCCGGGGCGCGGCTCAGACGGTGCCGTGCTCCGCGTCGTGGGCAGACTCAGCGTCTTCAGCGTCCTGAGCGTTCTGCGCGGCCCCGGCGGTCCCGGCGCCCGACCCGGGCGGCGGGGCGACCTCGCCGGAGTCGAGCTCCTCGGCGAGGAGCGCGGGGATGGTGCCGGTCGCGGTGGGGCGCACGGGAGCGGTCATCGAGGCGGGGGAGAGCAGGCCCTCGAGGCGGCGCTCGTCCAGCAGACCCCGCTCGATGACCAGCTCCCGCACGGGGCGCCCGGTGCGCAGCGCGGTGGAGGCGATGTCGGTCGCCGCGGCATAGCCGATCACCGGCACGAGCGCGGTGACCACCCCGATCGAGCGGTGCAGGTAGTCCTCCAGGACGTCCTCGTTCACGGTGATCCCGGCGATGCAGCGATCGGCGAGGGTGTTCATCGCGCGGGTCATGATCCGGGTCGACTCGAGGATGTTGTAGCAGATCACGGGCTCGAAGGCGTTGAGCTGCAACTGCCCGCCCTCGGCCGCGAAGGTGACGGTGAGGTCGTTGCCGATCACCTCGAAGGCGACCTGGTTGACGACCTCGGGGATCACCGGGTTCACCTTCCCCGGCATGATCGAGGAGCCCGGCTGGACCGCGGGCAGGGTGATCTCCGCGAGGCCGGCTCGCGGGCCCGAGGAGAGCAGCCGCAGGTCGTTGCAGATCTTCGAGATCTTCACCGCGATGCGCTTGAGCACCCCGGAGAAGGTCACGAAGGCCCCGGTGTCGCTCGTGGCCTCCACCAGGTCGGCGGCGACCACGAAGGGCTGGCCCGTGATCTCCGAGAGTTCTTTCGCGGCGAGCTGCGCATAGCGGGGGTCGGTGGTGATGCCGGTGCCGATCGCGGTCGCGCCCAGGTTGATCTCCCGGAACAGCCGCGCCGTGCGGGTCAGCCGCTCGACGTCCTCGCTGATGGTGGTGGCCCAGGCGTTGAACTCCTGGCCGACCGTCATCGGGACCGCATCCTGCATCTGGGTGCGGCCCATCTTGAGCACCTGCGAGAACTCCTCGCCCTTCGCGCGCAGGGTCCCGATGAGATGGTCCATCGCGTCGGCCAGCGCGGGGAAGGACAGCATCATCGCGAGGCGCACCGCGGTCGGGTACACGTCGTTGGTGGACTGGGCCAGGTTCACGTGGTTGTTGGGGTGCAGGTGGGCGTAGTCGCCCTTCTCCCGCCCCAGGATCTCGAGCGCGCGGTTGGCGATCACCTCGTTGGCGTTCATGTTCGTCGAGGTCCCGGCCCCGCCCTGGATCATGTCGACCACGAAGTGCTCGTGCAGCGCGCCGTCCGCGATCTCGGCGCAGGCCTGCTCGATCGCGGCGGCGCGCTCGCCGTCGAGGGCGCCGAGGGCGTGGTTCGCGCGCGCGGCGGCGCGCTTGACCTGGGCGAGGGCCTCGATGAGCCGGGGGAAGTGCGCCAGCGGCACCCCGGTGATGTGGAAGTTCTCCTGGGCGCGCAGGGTCTGCACCCCGTAGTACGCGTCGGCGGGCACTTCGCGATCGCCGAGCAGGTCGTGCTCGAGGCGGGTCGCTCCGGGGGTGGTCATGGGGCTCCTCCAGATCGGGGCGGGGGCCGACGGCGCTGCCGGCCGCGGCCAGCGTAGCCGCCCCTGCCCGTAGCATGGGCCCGTGCCGACTGATCGCTCCCCGTTCACCCTGCGCGCTGCGTTCCGGCGCCAGACGGTCCTCGCGATCGCGTTGCCCGCCCTCGCGGTGATCGTCGCGGTCGGCGCGCTGTGGTCCGTGCCGATCGCCGGGGCGATGCTGTCCGCCCTGCTGGTGGGTCTCGCGGCCGCGCGGGCGCTGCTGCCGGTGCGGGCCGTGGGGGCGCTCGCGGTGCGGCACCGGGCGGTGGACGTGGGCGTGCTGCTGCTGCTCGCCGTGGGCGTGGGCGTGCTCTCGCTGTCCCCGAACCTCTGAGCCCTCGCGGGTGTGGCACGATCGATCCGTGCCCACCTCCTCCACCCGGCTCCATGCCGTGTTCGACCTCGCCATGCGGATCGGGGAGGGGCTGCTGACCAACGGTGCGGCCGCCTCCGAGGTGACCGCGACCGTCCTGCGGATCACCAGCTCCTCCGGTCTGCGCAACGTCTCCGTCCAGGTCACCTTCGACGAGATCACCATCTCGTACCTGACCGACGAGACCTCGACACCCTTCACCCGGGTGCGCTCGGCGAGCGCGCGCGTGCAGGACTTCGCGCGCCTGGCCGCCTTCGAGGACGTCACCCACGGGTACATCACCGGCGCGATCGGCCTCGAGGAGGCGCGACGGCAGGTCGAGGCGATCCCGCAGTCGCCGCCCGCCTACCGGTTGCCGCTCGTGGTCGCCGGCTTCGCGATGATGGGCGGTGCGGCCGCGCTCAGCTTCGGCGCCGGCACCCTGGTGGTGATCACCGCGACCCTCGCCGCCGGCCTGCTGATCGCGGCGATGGAGGTCCTCGCCCGCCGGCACATCCCGCTGTTCTACGCGCAGGCCCTCGGCGGCTTCGTCGCGGTCTTCGCGGCGGTGCTGGTGAGCCTCGTGAACCCGAGCGTGAACTCCTCGATCGTGGTGGTCTCGTGCATCATCGTGCAGCTCGCGGGGCTCACCTCGATCGGTGCCGTGCAGGACGCCGTCACCGGCTGGTACGTGACCGCGGCGGGCCGGATCCTCGAGACGCTGATGCTCACCGTCGGCATCGTCGCCGGGGTCCGGGCCGGGATGCTCCTCGCCGATCTGATCGGGGCGGACATCTCGGTGAGCGCCTCGATGCCGCTGTCGCTCACCACCGTGCTGGTGGTGATCGTCTCCGGGGTCGGGATGGGCCTGGGGTACGGCGTCGGCACCCAGGTTCCGTGGCGGGTGCTGCCCTGGATCTCGGTCGTCGCGGCGGTCTCCGGGCTCGTCGCCCACCTGCTCACCTCCCTCGCGCTCGAGCGCGTGTACGTGGTCGCGATCGTCGCCTTCGGGGCGGGCGCCCTCGCCGCCGTGCTCGGCGACCGGCTGCGCGCCCCCGCGCTCCTGTTCGTGATGGGCGGGATCATCCCGCTGGTGCCCGGCAGCCTCATCTACCGCGGATTGCTCGCCCTCGGGGACGACGTCATGGGCGGCATCGGCGAGCTCTTCGGTGCGGGGGAGATCGCCGTCGGGATCGCCGCGGGCGCCGTGTTGGGCCAGCTCCTCGCCTCCCGGGCGCTGCCGCTGTTCCGCCGCTCGGGCATCGCCTACACCCCCAGCATCTCCTCCCCGTTCACGACCCTGCGCCGTCGGCGGCTGACGCTCGGCTCGCGACGCTCCCGCCGCCGCGGCACCCCGGTGATCGAGCCGTCGACGATGACGGGGGAGATGACGGCCCTGAACCCGGCCCTGTTCGAGGACGAGGGCGAGGGCCGCTGACGGCTACACTGGCCGACGCCCTCTCACACCCTCGGAAGGACCACCATGACCTCGACCGCCGTCGCGCTGTCCGCAGCCCCCGCCCGCGAGGAGGCCGCAGCCCGCGCAGAGGCTCGGTTCGTCGAGTCCTTCGGGTATGCGCCCGACGGCGTATGGTCCGCCCCGGGCCGCGTCAACATCATCGGCGAGCACGTCGACTACCAGGACGGGCTCTGCCTCCCGATGGCGATCTCGCACCGCTGCTTCGCCGCCGCGGCCCGTACCCCCACCGACCGGGTGCGTCTGCGCTCGGTGCAGGACGACGTGGTGCTCGACCTCGACGCCCAGCAGCTCGAGCCCGGCGCCGTCGAGGGCTGGCCCGCCTACGTGGCCGGCGTGCTGTGGGCGCTGCGCCCCTACATCTCCGGCGCCGTCACCCAGGGCATGGACATCCTCATCGACGGCCAGGTGCCGCTCGGCGCGGGCCTGTCCAGCTCCGCCGCCCTCGAGTGCGCCGCCGCCGAGGCGATCGAGGCGCTGCTCGGCCTCGGCACCACGCGCCTGCAGCGGGTGCGCGCCGCGATCACCGCCGAGACCGACTTCGCCGGGGCCTCGACCGGTGGCCTGGACCAGTCCGCCTCGGTGCTCTCCCGCGCCGGACACGCCCTGTTCCTGGACTGCCGTGACTTCTCCACCCGGCCCGTGCCGTGGGACCTCGCCTCCCAGGGGTTGGCCCTGCTGATCACCGACACCCGCGCCGAGCACTCCCACGTCGACGGCGAGTACACCGCGCGCCGTGCCGACAGCGAGCGGGCCGCCGCCGAGCTGGGCGTCGCGACCCTGCGCGACGCCGCCGTGGCGGACGTCGAGAGGATCGCGGATCCGCTGGTGCGCCGCCGCGCCCACCATGTCGTCACCGAGATCCAGCGCGTGCGCGAGTTCGACGAGCTCCTCGCCGCCGGGACCGTCCGCGAGAACGTCGCGGCCCTCGGCACACTGTTGAACGCCTCCCACGACTCGCTGCGCGACGACTACGAGGTGACCGTCCCCCAGCTCGACGTGGCCGTCGATGCCGCCCGCGACGCGGGCGCCCACGGGGCGCGCATGACCGGCGGCGGCTTCGGCGGCTCCACCATCGCCCTGATCGAGGCCGACGCCGCCGAGCAGGTCGCGAGCACCATCGCCGCGGCCTTCGCCGAGCAGGGCTTCACCGCTCCGCAGTTCTTCCTGGCCCTCCCGGAGGAAGGGGCGGGACAGGACCGCTGAGCCACTCCCGCACCCCGGCGAGCAGGCGCTCCTGCACGGCGGCCGGGGCGGCGGAGAGCCGGATCGAGGAGGCCGCGAGGGCGGCCAGACCCGCGTCGTCGATGCCCATCGCCCGGGCGGTGCGGTACTGGTCCACAAGGCGCGAGCCGAACAGCAGCGGGTCGTCGGCGCCGAGCGCCACCTGAGCGCCCGCGTCGAGGAGGGCCCGCAGGGGGACCAGCTCCGGTGCGGCGACCACGCCGAGTGCGGCATTCGAGGCGGGGCACACCTCGAGGCCGATGCCGGCCGCGACGATCCGCTCGAGCAGCGCCGGGTCCTCCGCCGAGCGCACCCCGTGGCCGAGCCGGTGCGGCCCGAGGTGGTCGACCACCTGGGCCACGTGCATCGGTCCCAGCAACTCCCCGCCGTGCGGGACCGACAGCAGTCCCGCCTCGCGGGCGATCCGGAAGGCTCCGGCGAACTCGGCGGTCGCGCCGCGACGCTCGTCGTTGGACAGGCCGAAGCCGACCACACGCCCCGCATGGCGCACGGCGAGGCGGGCGAGGGTGCGGGCGTCCAGCGGGTGGCGGGTGCGGGAGGCGGCGACGACGATGCCGAGGCTCACGCCCGTGGCGCGCTCGGCCCGCTCCGCCTCGTCCAGGACGATCTCGAGGGCCGGGGTGATGCCGCCGACGAAAGGGGCGTAGCTCGTCGGGTCGACCTGCAGCTCGAGCCGCCCGGAGCCCTCCGCGGCATCGTCCTCCGCAGCCTCCCGCACGATGCGCCGCATCGCCGCCTCGGAGTCGACGACGGCGCGGGCCGTGTCGTACTGCCGCTGGAAGCGGAACCAGCCGCGACGGGTGGGCTCGACCGAGAGCGCCTCGTCGTCCGTGAGGGAGCGGGGCAGCCGGATCGAGCGCTCGGCGGCGAGCTCGCGCAGGGTCCGAAGGCGCATCGACCCGGTGAAGTGCAGGTGCAGATGCGCCTTCGGCAGCGCCGCGAGATCCCGGCCGGTCACTGGACCCGCGGCGTCACTCGGAGAGCAGGGCGATGACCCGGTCGATGCCCGCGGCGAGATCCTCGTCGTTGAGCGCGTAGGAGAAGCGCAGATGACCGGGGGCGCCGAAGGCCTCGCCCGGCACGGCCGCGACCTCCGCCTCCTCGAGGATCACGGTCGCGAGCTCGGCCGAGGTGGTCACCTCGCGGCCGCGCACGGTGCGACCGAGCGCCCCGGAGACGTCCGGGAAGGCGTAGAAGGCACCGGTGGGCGTGGGGACCGTGAAGCCGGGCACCGCGGAGAGCTTCTCGACGATGGCGCGGCGCCGACGGTCGAAGGCGGTGCGCATCTCATCGACCGGCTCCATCGGCCCGGTGAGCGCCGCGAGCGCCGCCCGCTGCGCGATGTTGTTGACGTTCGAGGTGAGGTGCGACTGCAGGTTCGCCGCGGCCTTGATGACGTCCGCCGGACCGATCATCCACCCGACCCGCCAGCCGGTCATCGCGAAGGTCTTCGCGACGCCGCCGAGGATCACGGTGGTGTCGGCGAGCTCGGGGACCGCGCGCAGGATCGAGGTGAACTCGACGCCGTCGTAGGTGAGGTGCTGGTAGATCTCGTCGGTGATCACCCAGATCCCGTGCTCGAGCGCCCAGCGGCCGATCTCGGCGAGCTGCTCCGCGCTGAGCACGGCCCCGGTGGGGTTGGACGGCGAGCAGACCAGGACAGCGCGGGTGCGCTCGGTGCGAGCCGCCTCGAGCTGCTCGAGGGTGGGGACGTACCCCTGGTCCACGCCGGCGAGCACCGGGACCTCGACGCCACCTGCGAGGCGGATCGCCTCGGGGTAGGTGGTCCAGTACGGGGCGGGCAGGATGACCTCGTCACCCGGGTCGAGCAGGGTCGCGAAGGCCTGGTAGACGGCCTGCTTTCCGCCGTTGGTGACGAGGGTCTGCGCCGCGTCGAAGGGGACCGAGGTGGAGGCGGTGGCGGCCTCGGCGAGAGCCTGGCGCAGCGCTGGCAGCCCGGCGGCGGGGGAGTAGCGGTGGGAGGCCGGGTCCTGCGCGGCCTCGATCGCGGCATCCACGATGTGCTGCGGCGTGGGGAAGTCCGGCTCGCCCGCGCCGAAGCCGATCACCGGGCGGCCTGCGGCCTTGAGGGCCTTCGCCGTCGCGTCCACCGCGAGGGTGGCGGAGGGGGCGATGGCGCCGACGCGCCGCGAGATACGGCGCGGGGCGGCGGATGTCTCGGTGCTGAGCGGGGAGCTGGGGGAGCCGGTGGGGCTGGCGGGGTGCGCGTCGTCGGTGGTCACCGGGCCATCGTGGCAGAGGACGGCCCGGCGTGCCAGGCGATCACGAGGAGTGGGCGGGAGCGCGCCCCGAGCGCGCTCAGAGCGTCCCGGAGCGCGGTGGGACATCCCGCGATGTGATCTGCTTCCAGGCGATTCGCCCGCAAGCCGCTGGACTTGTATGCTGATCGCTGGTCAGAAACGCCGCCCCTCCTCGGAGGGTCGCGATCCTGGCTCGCGAGGGGTCTCCCCCGCGAAGGGCAGTGGCGCAATTGGTAGCGCAGCGGTCTCCAAAACCGCAGGTTGCAGGTTCGAGCCCTGTCTGCCCTGCCGGTCCGGCCGGGGTCACCCCCGGCCGGGCGCGGATGACCTCGACCAGATGGGACAGCCCCCTGTGAACTCCAGCCAGAACGCTCCGTCGACGCCCACCACGGGTGACGCGCAGGGCTCCGGGTCCTCGAACCCGTTCCTGGCCATCGGACTGTTCATCCGGCAGATCCTCGCGGAGCTGCGGAAGGTCGTCGTGCCGACCCGGCGCGAGCTGCTGGTCTACTCGGTCACCGTCCTGGCCTTCGTCATCGTGATGATCGTGCTGATCTTCGGCCTCGACGCCGCGTTCAGCTGGCTGTCCCGGGTCGCGTTCACGGTCCCCGACGCGGGGCTCTGAGCCCCCTTCGTCCCCTACGCCGTCTGGAAGGCAGAAACCCGCTGATGAGCGAGCAGACCTCGACCCCCGATGAGTCCTACCAGGACGCCGACGACTCCCTGTCGTTCTCGGCGTCCGCGCCCGAGCAGTCGGCCGATGACGCGCTGGTCGACCTGGAGCCGTCGGACGAGGACCTGGCCGGCGCGGAGGATCCCTTCGCCGCCGAGCAGGACGAGGCCTACGACGCCGAGCAGCCCGCCGAGTCGGAGGAGCCCGCCGCGGACGAGGCCGACGTCGACTCGGACCTGGCCGATGAGCCCGTCGACGCCGATGAGTCGTCCGACGTCGACGAGTCCGACGATGAGCCGTTCGACGTCGACGAGTCCGTCGATGAGCCGTCCGACGCCGACGAGTCCGACGAGGAGGACGAGGAGGCCGAGGAGGCCGAGGCTGATCCGCTGCTCGAGCTGAAGATGCACCTCCGTGCCGCCCCCGGCGAGTGGTACGTCATCCACTCCTACTCCGGTCACGAGAACCGGGTGAAGACCCAGCTGGCCACGCGCACCGAGACCCAGGACATGGAGGAGTACATCTTCGAGGTCCAGGTCCCGATGGAGGACGCGACCGAGGTCAAGAACGGCCAGAAGAAGATGGTCCGCCGTGTGCGCATCCCCGGCTACGTGCTGGTGCGCATGGACCTGACCACCGAGTCCTGGCGCGTCGTCCGCGACACCCCGGGCGTTACCGGCTTCGTCGGCGACGCGACCGACCCGACGCCGCTGACCTTCGACGAGATCTACTCGATGCTCGCACCGTCCGTCGGCCTGCCCGAGAAGAAGCGCTCCGCCGGTGGTTCCGCCCCGAAGGCCGCCGCCGCGCAGAAGGTGCCCGACTTCCAGATCGGCGAGTCCGTCACGGTCATGGACGGCCCCTTCGAGACCATGCCCGCGACCATCAACGAGATCCACGCCGAGGCGCAGAAGCTGCAGGTGCTGGTCTCCATCTTCGGCCGCGAGACGCCGGTCGAGCTCGCCTTCGACCAGGTCGCCAAGATCTGACCGGTCTGCCGGTCCGCGGAGTACGACCAGGATCACGCCAGATTCCGGTCGACTCCCGCGCGGCGCGCTAGTAGCGTCGCACCCTGGGCCCTCCGTGCGCGCACGGGGGTCCGCAGTGGGAGGAGCCGTGATGAGCTCCGCCCGTACCACGTCCCAGAAGAGGAGGAGTCGATGGCTCCCAAGAAGAAGATCGCGAGCATCATCAAGCTCCAGATCCAGGCCGGCCAGGCCACTCCTGCGCCGCCCGTGGGTCCCGCGCTCGGCGCTGCCGGCGTGAACATGATGGAGTTCGTGAAGGCGTACAACGATCGCACCGCGGACATGCGCGGCAACATCGTGCCCGTGGAGATCACGGTCTACGAGGATCGTTCGTTCACCTTCATCACCAAGACCCCGCCGGCCGCCGAGCTCATCAAGAAGGCCGCTGGCCTGCAGAAGGGCTCCGCGACCCCGCACACGGTCAAGGTCGGCAAGCTGACCCAGGCTCAGGTCCGCGAGATCGCGGAGACCAAGATGCCTGATCTGAACGCGAACGACATCGAGGCCGCGGCGAAAATCGTCGAGGGCACCGCTCGTTCCATGGGCATCACGGTGGAGGGCTGATCCAGATGGCATTCCGTAGCAAGGCATACCGGGACGGTGCCGCCAAGATCGAGGCCGGCCGTCAGTACTCGCCGCTGGACGCGCTGCGTCTGGCCCGCGCGACCTCCCCGTCGAAGTTCGACGGCTCCGTCGAGGTCGCCATGCGTCTGGGCGTCGACCCGCGCAAGGCCGACCAGATGGTCCGCGGCACCGTCAACCTGCCCAACGGCACCGGCAAGACCGCCCGCGTCATCGTCTTCGCGACCGGTGCGCAGGCCGATGCCGCTCGTGAGGCCGGCGCCGACGAGGTCGGCGACGACGAGCTGATCGAGAAGGTCGCTGGCGGCTGGACCGACTTCGACGCCGCAGTGGCGACCCCGAACCTGATGGGCAAGGTCGGCAAGCTCGGCCGCGTCCTCGGCCCGCGTGGTCTCATGCCGAACCCGAAGACCGGCACCGTGACCATGGACGTCACCAAGGCCGTGAACGACATCAAGGGCGGCAAGATCGAGTTCCGCACCGACCGTGCCGCGAACCTGCACTACATCGTGGGCAAGGTGTCCTTCACTGAGCAGCAGCTCGTGGAGAACTACGTTGCCGCCCTCGACGAGATCCTGCGTCTGAAGCCGTCCTCCTCCAAGGGCCGCTACATCACCAAGATCACCGTGTCCACCACCATGGGCCCGGGCATCCCGGTCGATGTGAACCGCACGCGCAACCTCCTCGAGGACACCGACGAGGCCTGATCGACGTTCTGCGAGGAACGAGCGGTAGGAGATCAGGCAGTGCAGTAGGGCCTGATCGACGTTCTGCGAGGAACGAGCGGTAGGAGATCAGGCAGTGCAGTAGGGCCTGATCGACGTTCTGCGAGGAACGAGCGGTAGGAGATCAGGCAGTGCAGTAGGGCCTGATCGACGTCTCGCACGATGCCCCGTCCACCATCACGGTGGGCGGGGCATCGTGCTGTCCGGGTCCGCTACCGGACGAGCGGAATTGCCCGCTGTGCTTCCAGATCGGGAAGCACAGCGGGCAATACCGTCGGAGGGGTCGAGCGGTCAGCCCTCCCAGGCGGCCTCGATGATCTCCTTCAGCTCGCTGAGCAGCGGCTGCCGGGGGTTTGCCGGGGTGCACTGGTCCTCGTAGGCCCGGTAGGCGAGGTCGTCGATCGTGCGGTCCAGGTGCTCCCGGGTCACGCCGTTCGCCTCGAGGCTGAGCTGGATCCCCAGGTCCTCGGCGAGCTCGCGCACCGCCGCGATCAGGGACTCGACACCCTCCTCGGTCGTGGACGCCGGCAGCCCCGCGGCCCGCGCGAGGTCCGAGAAGTCCCGATCGGCACGGAAGGACTCGTACTTCGGGAAGATCGCGCGCTTCACGGGCCGGGACGCGTTGTACCGGATCACGTGCGGCAGGAAGATCGCGTTGGTCCGCCCGTGGGCGAGGCCGAACTCGGCGCCGCACTTGTGCGACAGCGAGTGCACGATCCCCAGGAAGGCGTTGGCGAACGCCATGCCTGCGAGCGCCGAGGCGTTGTGGACCCGCTCCTTGGCGACCGGGTCGTCCTCGAGCACGGCGGGCCGCAGGTTCGCCAGCAGCAGCTGCAGCGCCTGCACCGACAGGCCGCGGCTGAAGTCGCTGGCCATCGTGGACACGTAGCTCTCGATCGCGTGGGTGAGAGCGTCCATGCCGGAGTCGGCGGCGGTGCGCCGCGGCACCGTGTCCACGAACTGCGCGTCGACGATCGCGACCGACGGCGTGAGCGCGTAGTCCGCGAGCGGGTACTTCACGTGCGTCTCGGCGTCGGTGATCACCGCGAACGGCGTGCACTCGGAGCCGGTGCCCGCGGTCGTCGGCACCGCGACCAGCTGCGCCTTCGCCCCCATCGTGGGGAAGCGGTAGGTGCGCTTGCGGATGTCCATGAACTTCTGCTTCATCCCGAAGTAGCTCGCCTCGGGGTGCTCGTAGAACAGCCACATGCCCTTCGCGGCATCCATCGCCGAGCCGCCGCCGAGGGCGATCACGCAGTCGGGGCGGAAGCGCTCCATCTGCTGGGCGCCCTCGAAGACGGTGGTCGAGGAGGGGTTCGGCTCGACGTCGGAGAACACGGTCCACTCCACGTCGCCGCGCCGGCGCAGCTGGTCCAGCACGATGTCGACGTAGCCGAACTGCACCATGCCCGGGTCGGTCACCACGAACACCCGCGAGATGTCGGTCATGTCCTGGAGGTACTGGATCGAGTACCGCTCGAAGTAGGTCTTCGGCGGGACCTTGAACCACTGCATGTTGTTCCTCCGCTCGGCGATGCGCTTGATGTTCAGCAGGTCGGCGGCGCCGACGTTGTGCGAGACCGAGTTGTGGCCGTAGCTGCCGCAGCCGAGGGTCAGCGAGGGCAGGAGCCCGTTGTAGACGTCGCCGATGCCGCCGAGGGCGCTCGGCGAGTTGACGATGATGCGGCAGGCCCTCATCCGCAGCCCGAACTCGCGCTCCAGCTCCGGATCGGTGGCGTGGAGGACCGCGGTGTGGCCGAGCCCGCCGAACTCGAGCATCTCCTCGCAGCGGTCGAGGCCCTCGGCCCGGTCCTTCACGGTCGCGACCGCGAGGACGGGGCAGAGCTTCTCGCGGGAGAACGGGTCCTGCTCGCCGACTCCGTCGATCGGGACGAGCAGCAGCGTCGTCCCGTCGGGGATCGTGAAGCCGGCCAGCTCCGCGATGGCGGCGGCACTCATGCCGACCACGCCGGGCGCGATCATGCCCCCCTCGGTGACCATGACCTCCTGCAGCTTCTTCTTCTGCGCGGCAGTGACGAGGTGCGCGCCCTGGGCGGCGAACTCGTCGAGCACCGCGGTGCGCACGTCCCGGTGCAGGAAGATCGCCTGCTCGGACGCGCAGATCATGCCGTTGTCGAACGTCTTGGAGAGGATCAGGTCGTTGACGGTGCGGGCGATCGGCGCGGTGCGGTCGACGTACACGGGCACGTTGCCGGGGCCGACGCCGAGGGCCGGCTTCCCGGTGGAGTACGCGGCGCGCACCATGCCCGCGCCACCGGTCGCGAGGGTCAGCGCGACGCCCGGGTGGTTCAAGAGCTCGGTGGTCGCGCCGAGCGACGGCTCCTCTATCCACTGGATGCAGTCGGCGGGGGCGCCGGCGGCGACGGCCGCGTCCCGCACCACGCGGGCGGCCTCCGCCGAGCAGCGCTGGGCCGACGGGTGGAAGGCGAAGATGATCGGGTTGCGGGTCATCACGGCGATGAGCGCCTTGAACATGACCGTCGAGGTGGGGTTCGTGACGGGGGTGACCCCGGCGACGACGCCCACGGGCTCGGCGATCTCGGTGATGCCGCGCTGGGTGTCCTGGGAGATGACGCCGACGGTCCGGTCGTCCTTCATCGAGTTCCAGACGTACTCGGTGGCGAAGAGGTTCTTCGTGCACTTGTCCTCGAAGAGGCCGCGGCCGGTCTCCTCGACCGCGAGCCGGGCGAGCGGCATGTGCTGGTCGACGCCGGCGAGGGCCATGGCGTGGACGATGGAGCGGATCTGCTCCTGGGTGTACGAGGCATATGCGGCCAGCGCGTGGCGTCCGCGCTGAGCGAGCTCGTCGATCATGGCGGCGACGGTGTCCTCGGTGGTGGGTTCCGTGGGGGTCGATGTGGTGCTCATGTCCCTGTCCTGTCCGCGGGACCGGTCGATCCCGTCACCTCGACAGTAAGTGGGCTGGATCACGGCGTCCAGCACCCGCTCGCAGCAGAAAGTCTGCAGGTCAGAGCGTTCTTCGAGCTCTCCCGCGGCGATCGCGGGAGCTGGTGCCGACAGGGCTCGCGGGACCTCGTACCCCTTGCTGATCTGCGGGTTAGGCGGTGCACTGGAGGCTGGGGGAGGAGGCGGCGCAGCCGCCCCGTCGGCCGCGCGCGGAGGCCCGGAGGACCGAGGTCCCCCGATCTCGGGTGCGGGGCGACGGTGAGGGGATGCGGGCGGACCGCGACTTTCGTCGCCGGCCTGTGTCCGGCATGTTGCCGCCATCCTGAGTTCACGTGCTTGCTCGGTGCACCACGTAGATTCGCGACATGACCTTCGTGGGACTTGACCTTGGGAGCTGGGCTGAGTGGATCGCGGCCATCGCCGCGGGGATCGGGACCCTGCTCAGCATCTTCGCTCTTCGTCGTGCAGGGGAGGCGAACCGGACCGCCGAGAGGACGCGTCAGGAAGCTCTCGCTGCAGCGCAGGCGGCGGAGAGTCGAGAATCCGACCGGGACCGCCGTGCCGAGGAGCAGCGTCAACGGGTCGAGGAGGCCGAGGCGGCCCGCGACCGTCGGGAGAATCAGCGGGCATCGCGTGAGGCGGAGCGGGAGCATCGTCAGCTCGCCGGGAGCGTGCAGTCGTGGTGGGCGAAGAACGATGCCGGGGAATGGGGAGTGCTCGTCTCGAACGAGATCGGTCCCGGCTCGGTCTTCCATGACGTCGAGATCTCGACAGTGGGCAACAAGTTCAGTCGGACGGTCACGATAGAAACCCTGCCGCCGGGACGGTTCTGGGTGACGAGCGGAACCGCGGCCACCCCATGGGGGCTCCCCAAGCCGATCGACGAGACCGCGCGCCTCGACCCGCTGATGCGCAGTCAGAACCACGGCGTGACGACGATCTCCTTCACCGATCCGCTCGGGAAACGGTGGTGCTGGACGCCGCAGGACGGCTTCGCCTCCTGAGGGCGGGAGCATCTCGAACCGATCTCCCGCGATGTGACCGAGACCGCCGAGCGCGACATGGCGCCGCCGCGGAGGCTGGTCTAGAGTTGTGCCTACCGAAGACCGCCGGTCGTCGCCCTCCCCCTGGAGAGCGACCGAAGCGCTCCCTCATGGGGCGGCCTGCGCAGGTGACCTGAAGCGATCCGCACGGATCCCGCCCTCGTGGCGACATCGTGCGCCTGGCCTCGACACCTGCGTGTCGAGGCCTTTCCTGTGTCCGGGGTGGTTCAGGCAGGCGGCGAGAGACCTCTGGAAGGAGGGCCATGGCGAAGCCCGAGAAGGTGGACGCCGTCGCCGAGATCGCGGAGCTGTTCCGTGCATCCGACGCCGCTGTCATCACCGAGTACCGAGGCCTCAGCGTGGGGGAGCTCAAGGAGCTCCGTCGCTCGCTGGGCTCCGAGACGACCTACGCCGTGGTGAAGAACACGCTCACGGAGATCGCCGCCCGCGAGGCCGGCATCACCGCTCTCGATGGCACGCTCAGCGGTCCGACCGCTATCGCCTTCATCAAGGGCGAGCCGGTGGAGCCTGCGAAGGCTCTGCGTGACTTCGCCAAGACCCACGACAAGCTCGTGGTCAAGTCCGGCTACTTCGAGGGCAAGCTGCTCTCGGAGGAGGACGTCACCAAGCTCGCGGACCTCGAGTCCCGCGAGGTCCTGCTGGCCAAGGCCGCCGGCGCCATGAAGGCGTCGATGTCCAAGGCCGCCGCCGTGTTCAACGCGCCGCTGTCCAAGGCAGTGCGCACCGTGGACGCGCTGCGGGCCAAGCAGGAGGCCTGAGGGGCCCCTGCCTCCCTCCCGGATCGGCTGCCTGAGGCCGACCGGACTGTTCGACCTGGCGCGTGAGCGCCGCACAACACCGCAGGGACCCCGGTCCCGCCAACAGGAAGGAACGCCACCATGGCGAAGCTCAGCAACGACGAGCTCATCGAGGCTTTCAAGGAGATGACTCTCATCGAGCTCTCCGAGTTCGTGAAGCAGTTCGAGGACGTCTTCGAGGTCACCGCTGCCGCGGCCGCCCCCGTGGCCGTCGCCGCTGCCGGCGGTGCCGGCGCGGATGCCGCCGCCGAGGAGGAGAAGACCGAGTTCGACGTCATCCTCGAGTCGGCCGGTTCCGCCAAGATCGCCGTCATCAAGGAGGTGCGCGGCATCACCTCGCTCGGCCTCAAGGAGGCCAAGGCTCTCGTCGACGAGGCTCCCAAGCCCGTCCTCGAGGGTGTCAAGAAGGAGGACGCCGAGGCTGCCAAGGCGAAGCTCGAGGAGGCCGGCGCGACCATCACCATCAAGTGATCCCGTGCGCGCGCTCCGGCGCGCGCCGCACCTGATGGCAGTCGCACTGCTCCGGAAGGGCCGTCCCGCTGATGCGGGACGGCCCTTCTGCACGTCCGGGGTCCGCGAGTCCGGAGCCCGCGCCGCGCGTTCTGTCTTGCTGTTAAGAGAATTCCGGCCATTCTGTCTGCCGTACGGAGCCGTCCCTGCCGCATGTGCGCGGCGGTCGATCCCTTCGGGATCCCGCCCAGCCGGTCGAGCCAGACGGGCAGGGGGCGCCGACAGAACCTCCGCGCCAGGCATATGGCGGTCGACGCGGATGGACCGGTCGTTGCTGCGCCCTTGTGTCCATCCGTGTTCTTCGCTATGCTCGGTCCTTGCGCCATGCGACGCCCTGGGTTCTGCCGCTCCGGTACCTGCTCCACCGCCCTGACGGGTGTTCGCCGCGCCTGGGATTCCGTCATCGGCCTGTGGAAGGACCCCCCTTGGCTGCCTCGAGCACCGATCGCACCACTGACATCGCACTTCGCACCGCCTCTCCTCGCGTCACCTTCGCGAAGCTCGGCGACCCCATCGACGTTCCGGATCTGCTGAGTCTGCAGACCACCTCGTTCGACTGGTTGCTGGGCAACGAGCGCTGGCAGGAGCGTGCGGCCGAGGCCGCCGCCGCCGGCCGCGAGGACGTCCCGCAGACCTCGGGTCTGGCCGACATCCTCGAAGAGATCTCCCCGATCGAGGACTTCGCCGGCAACATGTCGCTGTCCTTCCGCGACCACACCTTCGACGACCCGAAGTACACGGTCGACGAGTGCAAGGAGAAGGACCTCACCTACGCCGCTCCGCTGTACGTCATCGCGGAGTTCATGAACAACGAGACCGGTGAGATCAAGACCCAGACGGTCTTCATGGGCGAGTTCCCGCTCATGACCGACAAGGGCACCTTCATCATCAACGGCACCGAGCGCGTCGTCGTCTCGCAGCTGGTCCGCTCCCCGGGCGTGTACTTCGAGGAGTCGATCGACAAGACCTCCGACAAGCACATCTTCTCGGCGAAGGTCATCCCCTCGCGCGGCGCCTGGCTCGAGTTCGAGGTCGACAAGCGCGACCAGGTCGGCGTGCGCATCGACCGCAAGCGCAAGCAGTCCGTCACCACCCTGCTGCAGGCCCTCGGCATGTCCCACAGCGACATCCTCGAGGAGTTCGGCGAGTTCGAGTCGATGCGCTCCACGCTCGAGAAGGACCGCATCACCTCGCAGGACGAGGCGCTCATGGACATCTACCGCAAGCAGCGCCCGGGCGAGCCGCCCACGCGCGATGCGGGCGAGGCCATGCTGAACAACCTGTACTTCAACGCCAAGCGCTATGACCTGGCGAAGGTCGGCCGCTACAAGATCGGCAAGAAGCTCGGCCTCGAGGGCAGCCTCTCCGAGTCGACCCTGCGCCTGCAGGACATCGTCTCGACCATCAAGTACATCGTCGCCCTGCACGACGGCGTCACCGAGTACACGAGCGTCGACGACCGGCCGGTCCGTGTCGAGACCGACGACATCGACCACTTCGGCAACCGTCGCATCCGCGCGGTCGGCGAGCTGATCCAGAACCAGGTCCGCACGGGTCTGTCCCGCATGGAGCGCGTCGTCCGCGAGCGCATGACCACGCAGGACGTCGAGGCGATCACCCCGCTGACGCTGATCAACATCCGTCCGGTCACCGCGGCGATCAAGGAGTTCTTCGGAACCTCCCAGCTGTCGCAGTTCATGGACCAGAACAACCCGCTCTCGGGCCTGACCCACAAGCGCCGTCTCTCGGCGCTGGGCCCGGGCGGCCTCTCCCGCGACCGTGCGGGCATGGAGGTCCGCGACGTCCACCCGAGCCACTACGGCCGCATGTGCCCGATCGAGACCCCTGAGGGTCCGAACATCGGCCTGATCGGCTCGCTCGCGACCTTCGCGCGGATCAACCCGTTCGGCTTCGTCGAGACCCCGTACCGCAAGGTCGAGAACGGCGTCGTCACCGACGAGATCGTCTACCTCACCGCCGACGACGAGGACCGCAAGGTCATCGCCCAGGCCAACGCGAAGATCGACGAGAGCGGCCGCTTCCTCGAGGAGGCCGTCCTCTCGCGCACCACCGGCGGCGAGCCCGAGCTGGTGCCGCCGACCGAGGTCGACTACATGGACGTCTCCGCGCGTCAGATGGTCTCCGTCGCGACCGCGATGATCCCCTTCCTCGAGCACGACGACGCGAACCGCGCGCTCATGGGCTCGAACATGCAGCGCCAGGCCGTGCCGCTGCTCCGCGCCGAGATGCCGCTGGTCGGCACCGGCATGGAGCGTCGCGCTGCGGTCGACGCCGGCGACGTGGTCGTGGCCCGCAAGGGCGGCGTCATCGAGGAGCTCTCCGCGGACCTGATCGTCGTGATGGCCGACGACGGCACCCGCCAGACCTACCCGATCGGGAAGTTCCAGCGCTCCAACGCCGGCAACTCCTACAACCAGCGCGTGCTCTTCGACGAGGGCGACCGCGTCGAGGCCGGCTCGATCCTGGCCGACGGTCCCTCGACCGACCAGGGCGAGCTCTCCATGGGCAAGAACCTGCTGGTCGCGTTCATGTCGTGGGAGGGCCACAACTACGAGGACGGCATCATCCTGTCCCAGCGCCTGGTCCAGGACGACGTCCTCACCTCGATCCACATCGAGGAGCACGAGGTCGACGCCCGCGACACCAAGCTGGGCAAGGAGGAGATCACCCGGGACATCCCGAACGTCGGCGACGACGTGCTCGCCGATCTCGACGAGCGCGGCATCATCCGCATCGGCGCCGAGGTCGAGCCGGGCGACATCCTCGTTGGCAAGGTCACCCCGAAGGGCGAGACCGAGCTGACCCCGGAGGAGCGCCTGCTGCGCGCCATCTTCGGTGAGAAGGCCCGCGAGGTGCGCGACACCTCGCTGCGCGTCCCCCACGGCGAGTCCGGCACCGTCATCGCGGTGCAGGTCTTCAACGACGACGAGGACGGCGACATCCTGCCGACCGGCGTCAACGAGATGGTCCGCGTGTACGTGGCCCAGAAGCGCAAGATCACCGACGGCGACAAGCTCGCGGGACGCCACGGCAACAAGGGCGTCATCGCGAAGATCCTGCCCGTCGAGGACATGCCCTTCCTCGAGGACGGCACCCCGGTCGACATCATCCTGAACCCGATGGGTGTGCCCGGTCGTATGAACATCGGCCAGGTCATGGAGACCCACCTCGGGTGGGTCGCCAAGTCCGGCTGGGACGTCGACTCGGACGATCCGATCGCCGAGGCGCTCCCGGACTCCGCCCTGCACGGCGAGCCGGGCACTCCGGTCGCTGTCCCGGTCTTCGACGGCCTCACCGCCGACGAGGTCACCGGCCTGATCAAGAACCACCGCCCCAACCGGGACGGCGTGCGCATGATCAAGGAGAACGGCAAGGCGCAGCTGTTCGACGGCCGCTCCGGCGAGCCGATCCCGGACTCGATCTCCGTCGGCTACATGTACATCCTCAAGCTCCACCACCTGGTCGACGACAAGCTGCACGCCCGTTCGACCGGCCCCTACTCGATGATCACGCAGCAGCCGCTGGGCGGTAAGGCCCAGTTCGGCGGCCAGCGCTTCGGCGAGATGGAGGTGTGGGCCCTCGAGGCGTACGGCGCGGCCTACGCGCTCCAGGAGCTGCTGACCATCAAGTCCGACGACATCTCGGGCCGCGTGAAGGTCTACGAGGCGATCGTCAAGGGCGAGAACATCCCCGAGCCCGGCATCCCGGAGTCCTTCCGCGTGCTGCTCAAGGAGATGCAGTCGCTGTGCCTGAACGTCGAGGTCCTCTCGTCCGACGGCACCGCCCAGGAGGTCCGCGAGAGCGATGAGGAGGTCTTCCGCGCGGCGGAGGAGCTCGGCATCGACCTGTCCCGCCGCCCGCACGAGGGCGTCGGCTCCATCGAAGAGGTCTGAGCGACGGGGGCGCTCGCGGCGCTGACCGCCGCGGGCCCCCGCCCCAGGCCCCGTTCCCTCAGACACCACCTCTTTTCCGATCGAGAGAAGGACACCTGTGCTCGACGTCAACACCTTCGATGAGCTGCGCATCGGTCTGGCTACCGCCGACGACATCCGCGGCTGGTCCCACGGCGAGGTCAAGAAGCCGGAGACCATCAACTACCGCACCCTGAAGCCCGAGATGGACGGCCTGTTCTGCGAGCGCATCTTCGGTCCCACCCGGGACTGGGAGTGCTACTGCGGCAAGTACAAGCGCGTCCGCTTCAAGGGCATCGTCTGCGAGCGCTGCGGCGTGGAGGTCACCAAGTCCTCCGTCCGCCGTGAGCGCATGGGCCACGTGGAGCTCGCCGCTCCCGTCACCCACATCTGGTACTTCAAGGGCGTGCCGAGCCGTCTCGGCTACCTGCTGGACCTCGCGCCGAAGGATCTCGAGAAGATCATCTACTTCGCCGCGTACATGATCACCGCGGTCGACGTGGACGCCCGTCACGAGGACCTCCCCGACCTCCAGGCGCGTTTCGACCTCGAGATCAAAGAGCTCGAGAACGAGCGCGACGCCGCCGTGAACCAGCGCGCCGTCTCCGCCGAGAAGGACCTCGCCCAGCTCGAGCAGGAGGGGGCCAAGGCCGACGCCAAGCGCAAGGTCCGCGACTCCGCCGAGCGCGAGCAGGCGCAGATCCGCAAGAAGTACGACGCGGAGATCGACCGCATCACCCGCGTGTGGGACCGCTTCAAGGGCCTCAAGGTCGCCGACCTCGAGGGCGACGAGCAGCTCTACCGCGCCATGAAGCTGCGCTACGGCACCTACTTCGAGGGCGGCATGGGCGCCGAGGCGATCCAGCGTCGTCTGCAGGACTTCGACCTGGACGCCGAGGCGGAGCTGCTGCGCGAGATCATCGCGACCGGCAAGGGGCAGAAGAAGGCCCGCGCCCTCAAGCGCCTCAAGGTCGTTTCGGCCTTCCGCACCACCACCAACTCGCCCGTCGGCATGGTGCTGGACGCCGTCCCGGTCATCCCCCCGGACCTGCGCCCGATGGTGCAGCTGGACGGCGGCCGCTTCGCGACCTCGGATCTCAACGATCTGTACCGTCGCGTGATCAATCGCAACAACCGCCTCAAGCGGCTGCTCGATCTCGGAGCCCCCGAGATCATCGTGAACAACGAGAAGCGCATGCTGCAGGAGTCGGTCGACTCGCTGTTCGACAACGGCCGTCGCGGCCGTCCGGTCACCGGCCCGGGCAACCGTCCGCTGAAGTCGCTCTCCGACATGCTCAAGGGCAAGCAGGGCCGCTTCCGCCAGAACCTGCTGGGCAAGCGCGTGGACTACTCCGCCCGCTCCGTCATCGTGAACGGCCCGCAGCTGAAGCTGCACCAGTGCGGTCTGCCCAAGGGCATGGCGCTCGAGCTGTTCAAGCCCTTCGTCATGAAGCGCCTGGTCGAGCTGAGCCACGCTCAGAACGTCAAGGCCGCCAAGCGCATGGTCGAGCGCGCCCGCCCCGAGGTCTGGGACGTGCTCGAGGAGGTCATCACCGAGCACCCGGTGCTGCTGAACCGTGCGCCGACCCTGCACCGCCTGGGCATCCAGGCCTTCGAGCCGCAGCTCGTCGAGGGCAAGGCCATCCACCTGCACCCGCTCGTCTGCGCCGCCTTCAACGCGGACTTCGACGGTGACCAGATGGCCGTGCACCTGCCCCTGTCGGCGGAGGCCCAGGCCGAGGCCCGCATCCTGATGCTGTCCTCGAACAACATCCTCAAGCCGTCGGACGGCCGTCCGGTGACCATGCCCGCACAGGACATGATCATCGGTCTGTACCACCTGACCACCGTGCGCGAGCAGGCGGCCGGCGCGGGCCGGGCGTTCGCCTCCGAGTCGGAGGCCATCATGGCCCACGACCGCGGCGAGCTGCACCTGAATGCCCCCGTCCGGATCCGCTTCACCGATGTGGTGCCGCCGAGCGACTGGGAGGCCCCCGAGGGATGGAGCGAGGGCGACCCGATCACCCTCGAGACCACCCTGGGCACCGTCTACTTCAACGAGACGCTGCCGGAGGACTACCCCTTCGTGCAGGGCCAGGTCGGCAAGAAGCGCCTCGGCTCGATCGTCAACGCTCTCGCCGAGCGCTACGACAAGGGCCAGGTCGCCGCGTCCCTCGACGCGCTGAAGTCCTACGGCTTCTCGTGGTCGACCCGCTCCGGCGTGTCCTTCGCCCTCTCGGACGTCGTGACCCCGCCGAGCAAGGCGGAGATCATCGCGAAGTACGAGGCGAAGGCCGCCCAGGTGGAGGAGAACCGCGATCTGGGCCTGGTCTCCGAGGCTGAGCGCAACATGGAGCTCATCGACATCTGGACCGAGGCGACCAACGAGGTCGACAACGCCATGCGGGAGAACTTCGAGCGCTCCAACACCATCTTCCGGATGGTCGACTCGGGCGCCCGAGGCAACTGGATGCAGATCCGCCAGATCGCCGGTATGCGCGGCCTGGTGAACAACCCGAAGGGCGAGATCATCCCGCGCCCGATCCTCTCCAACTACAAGGAGGGGCTCTCGGTCCTGGAGTACTTCATCGCCTCGCACGGCTCCCGCAAGGGCCTCGCGGACACCGCGCTGAAGACCGCGCAGTCGGGCTACCTGACCCGTCGTCTGGTGGACGTCTCGCAGGACGTCATCGTCCGCGAGGACAACTGCGGCACCACCAAGGGTCTGACCCTGCCGGTGACCGTCGAGGAGGGCGGCGCCCTGGTGCCGGCCCCCAACGTCGACACCACGGTGCACGGCCGGATCCTGGCCACCGCCGTGATCGGCGAGGACGGCGCCGAGGTGTTCCCCGCGGGCACCGAGATCGGTGACGTGCAGCTCGAGGCGATGGTGGCCGCCAACGTGCGGACCGCCAAGATCCGCTCGGTGCTCACCTGCGACTCGGCCGTGGGCACCTGCGCCCGCTGCTACGGCCGTTCGCTGGCCACCGGCCAGCTGGTCGACATCGGCGAGGCCGTCGGCATCGTCGCGGCCCAGTCCATCGGCGAGCCCGGCACCCAGCTGACCATGCGTACCTTCCACTCCGGTGGTGTGGCGAGCGCGGACGGCGACATCACCCACGGTCTGCCCCGTGTCCAGGAGCTCTTCGAGGCCCGTACCCCGGCCGGCTTCGCGCCGATCTCCGAGGTCGCCGGTCGCGTCGAGATCGAGGAGAACGACAAGCAGCGCAAGATCACCGTGACCCCGGACGACGGCACCGAACCGGTCGCGTACACCGTCTCCAAGCGCGTGACCCTGCGGATCTCCGACGGCGAGTCGATCGAGGTCGGTCAGCAGCTCACCCAGGGCTCGGTCGATCCGAAGCAGGTGCTGCGCATCCTCGGCCCCCGTGCGGTGCAGCAGCACCTCGTGGACGAGGTCCAGAAGGTGTACGTCTCGCAGGGCGTGGAGATCCACGCGAAGCACATCGAGGTCATCGTGCGCCAGATGCTGCGTCGCGTGACGATCATCGAGTCCGGCGACACCGACCTGCTGCCCGGCGACTTCGCCGAGCGGGTCTCCTTCGAGCGCGAGAACCGTCGGGTGCTCTCCGAGCAGGGTCAGCCGGCGTCCGGCCGTCCCGAGCTCATGGGCATCACCAAGGCGTCGCTCGCGACCGAGTCGTGGCTCTCGGCGGCCTCCTTCCAGGAGACCACCCGCGTGCTCACCGAGGCGGCGCTGAACCGCAAGAGCGATCAGCTCATGGGGCTCAAGGAGAACGTCATCATCGGCAAGCTCATCCCCGCGGGGACCGGCCTGTCGCGGTTCCGCCACATCGCGGTGGAGCCGACCGACGAGGCCAAGGCGCAGATGTACCAGGTGCCCGGCTACGACGAGCTGGACTTCTCCGGCTTCGGCGGGACCGGCGCGGTCAACCTCGACGACATCGACTACTCGGATCCGTTCCGCACGGACTTCCGCTGAGCCGATGAGCGCGTGAGCGCCTGAGCCTCCCCGCCTGCGGGCGGGGGAGCGAGACGGACGCCGCGGTGCCTCCTTCCGGGGAGTGCGCCGCGGCGTCCGTCGTCGTATCCGTCAGTGGGCGGGTCGGCCGACGGCACGGCCGGCGGCGTGCGGGTCGGCCGACGGCAGGCGGGTCGGCCGACGGCAGGCGGGACGGCCGACGGCAGGCGGGACGGCCGACGGCGGCCTGGCCGGCGGGGGAGGGGCGGCGTGGTCCGCACCACGGGGCGCGGTGTCCGTTCCACCCGTTCCGTGAGCTGGCCGACCCGGAGGTTCACGAGAGGGTAAAGGCCTCGTGGCCGCTTGTCCAAGGTCGCGCCAGAGGCCTTACCTCCGCGCGCGGGGGACGCGAGCATGGACATCGGCAGTTCCCCGCGGTCTTCCCCTGCGCCCCTCCGGGCGGCGCCCGCGCCAAGGAGCTGCAGATCCCCCTTCGGACCGGGATCCCAGCTCAGGAACGACATGACGACCGACGCGCCCGCGCGGCACAGGGAACAGGTGGAACAGTGAAGAAGACTCCGTGGATCATCGGCGCGGCGACCGTGGCCGTGCTCGCCGTCGGCGGTGGCGGCACCGCGTACGCGGTCTCCAACGAGGTCGCGGTCACCGTGTACGGCGAGCAGTCCTCCGTGCGCAGCTTCAGCCCGACCGTGGCCGAGCTCCTCGAGGCGCAGGGCATCACGGTGCAGTCCACGGACCTGGTCATGCCGGGGCTCGAGGAGACCGTCACCGACGGCATGGAGATCCAGGTCATCCAGCGCCACCCGGTCACCGTGACGGTGGACGGCGAGTCGCAGGAGCTGCTCACCACCGGCGACACCGTCGAGGACGCGCTGGCTGAGGTCGACTACAAGGCCGAGGGCGCTGCCGTCACCCCGGAGCCGACCACCGAGCTGAGCGCCGAGGGCACTGACATCTCGGTCGTCACCCGCAAGACCGTCACCTTCGTCGGCCAGTACGGTGAGGACACCTTCGAGGTCACCGCGCTGACCGTCGACGAGGCGATGAAGAAGGTCCTCGGCGACATCCAGGACTCCGACACCGCGTCCGTGCCGCGCGAGTCCCTCCTCGAGGACGGCGCCACCATCGAGGTGCACCGCACCCGCGTCGTCGAGCGCACCGAGACCGAGGAGATCGGCTTCGAATCCTCCACCGTCGAGGACGACGAGCTGCTCGAGGGCAAGACCAAGACCACCACCGAGGGCAAGAAGGGTTCCAAGGAGGTCGTCTACCAGGACACCGTCGTCAACGGCGAGGTCACCGAGACCGAGAAGGTCTCCGAGGAGATCACCGCCGAGCCGGTGGACGAGGTCGTCGCCAAGGGCACCAAGAAGGCGCCGGAGCCGGAGCAGCGCTCCTCGAGCTCCACGAAGTCCACCCGCAGCTCGGAGCGCGACTCCAGCGAGGACGAGTCCGATGACAGCGGCTCGAGCGACGACTCCGATGACAGCGGCTCGAGCGACGACTCCGGCTCCTCGTCGGCGCCGACCGCCCCGTCCGGGTCCGTGTGGGATCGCCTCGCCCAGTGCGAGTCGGGTGGCAACTGGTCCATCAACACCGGCAACGGCTACTACGGCGGCCTGCAGTTCAGCGCCTCCACCTGGCGGGCGTACGGCGGCGGTCAGTACGCCTCCACGGCCGACAAGGCCTCCCGCTCCGAGCAGATCGCGATCGCCAAGAAGGTCCAGGCCGGCCAGGGCTGGGGCGCCTGGCCCGCGTGCACCAAGAAGCTCGGTATCCGCTGATCGACGTGCTGCGAGGCACGAGCGCGCCGTCCCCTCGGGGGCGGCGCGCTCGTCGCGTCTCGGGGGCGTACACGCCCCGTTCACCGAGGCGCAAATCGGCGGACACGGGGCGTCATGTGATCTGCGTCGGATGCCGGGGGAGGCTTTGACCGCGTACCACGGCCCTCAGTAGACTGTCGGGTGCGTCCGGAGTGCCCTCTGGTCGTGACCCGGGACGAGAGTCGCCGGCCCCTCGGGGCAGGCGGAGGGTGTCCCCCGCGAGGAGCGGATCCTCGCGGCGTGCCCGAATGTCGGAAGGCGGCCATGTCCGGCCCCTCTCGGCGGGCACCGATCACGGTTCTCCAGACGCCCGGCGGACGCCATCGTCCGACGGGCGGGTCGGAGCGCAGCGGTCCTCGGACATGGGGACGGCGCCTCGGGTCGCCGGCCGCGCGAGCGGTCGAAGAAGGTGATCCCCCGGTGCGAACAGCATCGAGGGTCGAAACAGGAAGAAGAGCTGTGCCCACTATTCAGCAGTTGGTGCGCAAGGGGCGGGACGTCAAGTCCTCCGCCTCGAAGACGCCCGCGCTCAAGGGTTCGCCCCAGCGCCGCGGTGTCTGCACGCGCGTCTACACCCAGACCCCCAAGAAGCCGAACTCGGCGCTGCGCAAGATCGCGCGTGTCCGTCTGTCGACCGGCATCGAGGTCACCGCCTACATCCCCGGTGTGGGCCACAACCTGCAGGAGCACTCCATCGTGCTCGTCCGCGGCGGTCGTGTGAAGGACCTCCCCGGTGTGCGCTACAAGATCGTGCGCGGCTCCCTCGACACGCAGGGCGTGAAGGGCCGCCAGCAGGCGCGCTCCCGCTACGGCGCGAAGAAGGAGAAGAAGTAATGCCTCGTAAGGGCCCCGCTCCCAAGCGCCAGCTCGTGGTCGATCCCGTCTACGGCTCGCCGATCGTCACCCAGCTCATCAACAAGATCCTCCTCGACGGCAAGAAGACCGTCGCCGAGAGCATCGTCTACGGCGCCCTCGAGGGTGCTCGTGAGAAGAACGGCCAGGATCCGGTCGTCACCCTGAAGAAGGCGCTGGACAACATCCGTCCGTCGCTCGAGGTCCGCTCCCGCCGCGTCGGCGGTGCGACCTACCAGGTGCCGATCGAGGTCAAGCCGAACCGTGCGACCACCCTCGCGCTGCGTTGGCTGGTCAGCTACTCCCGCGCTCGTCGCGAGAACACCATGACCGAGCGTCTGATGAACGAGATCCTCGACGCCAGCAATGGCCTCGGCGCCGCTGTGAAGCGACGCGAGGACACCCACAAGATGGCTGAGTCCAACCGGGCTTTCGCGCACTACCGCTGGTGAGGTCGAGCGGGGCCCTCCTCGCGGACGGGCCCCGCTCCCGCCTCCCTGGCACGTCGACCAGACTCCGTCCTTCAGAAAGGCACAAGCCCGTGGCACTCGCAGTGCTCAGCGACCTGAACAAGGTCCGCAACATCGGCATCATGGCCCACATCGATGCCGGCAAGACCACCACGACCGAGCGCATCCTCTTCTACACCGGCGTGAACTACAAGATGGGCGAGACCCACGACGGCGCCGGCACGATGGACTGGATGGAGCAGGAGAAGGAGCGCGGCATCACTATCACGTCGGCCGCGACGACCTGCTACTGGCACGACAACCAGATCAACATCATCGACACCCCGGGCCACGTGGACTTCACCGTCGAGGTGGAGCGCTCGCTGCGCGTGCTCGACGGCGCGGTCGCCGTGTTCGACGGCAAGGAGGGCGTGGAGCCCCAGTCGGAGACCGTCTGGCGCCAGGCGGACAAGTACGACGTGCCCCGCATCTGCTTCGTCAACAAGATGGACAAGCTGGGCGCTGACTTCTTCTTCACCGTCAAGACCATCATCGAGCGCCTCGGCGCGAAGCCGCTGGTCATGCAGGTCCCGATCGGTGCGGAGAACGACTTCGCCGGTGTCGTCGACCTCGTCGAGATGAAGGCCTACGACTGGCCCGAGACCCTCGAGGAGGATCTCCCCGCGATCAACGCGAAGAAGGGCGATGCCGCCCTCGGTCAGTGGCAGCGCGAGATCCCGATCCCCGAGGATCTCGCCGAGCTCGTCGAGGAGTACCGCTCCAAGCTCGTCGAGGACGTGGCCGAGAGCTCCGAGGAGCTCATGGACAAGTACCTCGAGGAGGGCGACCTCTCGATCGAGGACCTCAAGGCCGGCATCCGCGCGATGACCGTGTCCTCGCAGGCCTACCCCGTGTTCTGCGGCTCCGCCTTCAAGAACAAGGGCGTCCAGCCCATGCTCAACGGCGTCATCGACTACCTCCCCTCGCCGCTCGACGTGCCCGCCATGGTCGGTCACAAGCCGAACGACGAAGAGGTCGAGCTGACCCGTAAGCCCGACTGGAACGAGCCCTTCTCGGCGCTCGCGTTCAAGGTCGCCGCTCACCCGTTCTTCGGTGCGCTCACCTACGTGCGCGTGTACTCCGGCCAGGTCAAGACCGGCGAGCAGCTGCTCAACGCGACCACCGGCAAGAAGGAGCGCGTCGGCAAGCTGTTCCAGATGCACTCCAACAAGGAGAACCCGGTGGACGAGGCCTTCGCGGGCCACATCTATGCGTTCATCGGCCTCAAGGACACCACCACCGGTGACACCCTGGCCGATCCCAGCTCCCCGATCCAGCTGGAGTCCATGTCCTTCCCCGAGCCCGTGATCTCCGTGGCCATCGAGCCCAAGACCAAGGGCGACCAGGAGAAGCTCGGCGTCGCCATCCAGAAGCTCGCCAAGGAGGACCCGACCTTCCAGGTCGAGCTCGACGAGGAGACCGGGCAGACCGTCATCAAGGGCATGGGCGAGCTGCATCTCGACATCCTCGTGGACCGCATGCGCCGCGAGTTCAAGGTCGAGGCCAACATCGGCAAGCCCCAGGTGGCCTACCGCGAGACCATCAAGCGGACCGTGGAGAAGTACGACTTCACCCACAAGAAGCAGACCGGTGGCTCCGGCCAGTTCGCGAAGGTCCAGATCACCTTCGGCCCCCTCACCGACGCCGAGGAGGGTGTGTTCTACGAGTTCGAGAACAAGGTCACCGGCGGCCGCATCCCGCGCGAGTACATCCCGAGCGTGGACGCGGGCATCCAGGACGCCCTGCAGTCGGGCATCCTCGCCGGCTACCCGGTCGTGAACGTCAAGGCCGAGCTGATCGACGGCGCGTACCACGACGTCGACTCCTCGGAGATGGCGTTCAAGATCGCCGGCTCCATGGCGGCCAAGGAGGCCCTGCGCAAGGCGCAGCCCGTTCTCCTCGAGCCGCTCATGGACGTCGAGGTCCGTACTCCGGAGGAGTACATGGGAGATGTCATCGGCGACCTGAACTCGCGTCGCGGGCAGGTTCAGTCGATGGAGGACGCGAGCGGGGTCAAGATCGTCCGTGCTCTCGTCCCGCTGTCGGAGATGTTCGGGTACGTCGGCGACCTGCGGTCCAAGACCCAGGGTCGCGCGATGTACACGATGCAGTTCCACAGCTACGCGGAGGTCCCGTCCAACATCGCGGACGAGGTCATCGCGAAGACCCGGGGCGAGTGAGTCGTCGGGGAGCAGGTAGAGTCCTTCTCCTGCTCCCCCCGCTTCCGTCGGACCGTCGCCCCTCGGGGCGGCGCCCGATCCCGATCCAGAAGTACCACGAGAAGAAGTCCTAGGAGGACACCACCATGGCTAAGGCCAAGTTCGAGCGGACCAAGCCGCACGTCAACATCGGCACCATCGGTCACGTCGACCACGGCAAGACCACGCTGAGCGCCGCCATCTCGAAGGTTCTGTACGACAAGTACCCGGACGTCAACGAGAAGCGTGACTTCGACACGATCGACAACGCGCCCGAGGAGAAGCAGCGCGGCATCACGATCAACGTCTCGCACATCGAGTACGAGACCGAGAAGCGCCACTACGCGCACGTCGACGCCCCCGGCCACGCCGACTACGTCAAGAACATGATCACCGGCGCCGCTCAGATGGACGGCGCGATCCTCGTGGTCGCCGCCACCGACGGCCCGATGGCTCAGACCCGTGAGCACGTCCTCCTCGCCAAGCAGGTCGGCGTCCCCTACCTGCTCGCCGCTCTCAACAAGTCCGACATGGTCGACGACGAGGAGATCCTCGAGCTCGTCGAGATGGAGGTCCGCGAGATGCTCGGAGCCCAGGGCTTCGACGAGGACGCTCCCGTCATCCAGGTCTCCGCTCTCAAGGCCCTCGAGGGCGATGAGAAGTGGGTCAAGTCCGTGGAGGAGCTCATGGAGGCTGTGGACGAGAACATCCCGGACCCGGTCCGCGATCTCGACCAGCCCTTCCTCATGCCCATCGAGGACGTCTTCACCATCCAGGGCCGCGGCACCGTGGTCACCGGCAAGGTCGACCGTGGAAAGCTCGCGATCAACTCCGAGGTCGAGATCCTCGGCATCCGCGAGCCGCAGAAGACCACGGTCACCGGTATCGAGATGTTCCACAAGCAGATGGACGAGGCGTGGGCCGGCGAGAACTGCGGTCTGCTGCTGCGTGGCACCAAGCGTGAGGACGTCGAGCGCGGCCAGGTCGTGGCCAAGCCCGGCACCATCACCCCGCACACCAACTTCGAGGCGCAGGTCTACATCCTGTCCAAGGACGAGGGCGGCCGTCACAACCCGTTCTACTCGAACTACCGTCCGCAGTTCTACTTCCGGACCACCGACGTCACCGGCGTCATCACGCTGCCCGAGGGCACCGAGATGGTCATGCCCGGCGACAACACCGAGATGACGGTCGAGCTGATCCAGCCGATCGCCATGGAGGAGGGCCTCGGCTTCGCCATCCGTGAGGGTGGCCGCACCGTGGGCTCCGGCCGCGTCACCAAGATCACCAAGTGATCGCGGCGGGGGAGACCCCGCGACGCTGACTGACAGCAGGACCCCGACCCGGGAGACCGGGTCGGGGTCCTCTGTCATTCCCCGGCTGTCCCGCCTCGGCCCCCGCGCCCCCCGCCCGCGCGCCACCGCCCCGTCCACCCCACGCTCCCGACGGCCGCGCCCACGTCGCCACGCGCCACCGCCCCCGTCCACCCCAGGCTCCCGACGGGCGCCCCAACGTCGCCACGCGCCAACGCCCCCGTCCACCCCACGCTCCCCACGGGCGCCCCCACGTCGCCACGGGACGCCGGTGATGCGAGCTGCAGATATCTGCAGCTCGCATCACGGAGCGCCGGTTGAGGACGCCGTGCCTACGCTGAGCGGCGGGAAGCGGCGGGAGAGGGGCGGGAGAGGGGCGAGAGAGGGGGCGGGAGAGATTGGCGGCGGGCGCGGCGGAAGCGGCCGGAGCGCCAGAGGCATGACGACGCCCCGCCACCCGGGCCGAACGGGTCGGCGGGGGTGACGGGGCGTCGGCAGAGCTCAGCGGCGGCGGAGGAGCCTGCTCAGCGCGGCGAGTCGGGATCCTCGCCCGAGGCCGTGCCCGTATCGGGCGTCTCGGTGCTCGATGCCCGGCGGGTGCCGTCGGTTGGCCGGTCAGCCGGTGCGGTGCTCTCGCGCAGCGGCGTTCCGGCGGGCTGCCCGAACTGGGGGCGGCTCGGTGCCGGCGCGGCGGGGGCCGACGGCGCAGCAGTCGGTGCGGGCTGGCCGTACGACGGCGCGGTGCGCTGGGGCGCCGAGGGGTGAATGGGAGCTGCCGGCCCGCCCTGACCGAACGGGGTGTCCGACGTGACCGGGTAGCTCGCCTGCGGGGGAGTCGCATGCTGGTGTCCGGTCTGCGGGTCCGCACCGTAGGGGCCGGCCACGCCACGGGCGGAAGCGGGCGCGCCGCCGATCGAACCGGCCGCCCCGGCACCGGGCGCCGCCGGTACGCCGACGGTGCCGCGCTGCGGGGCCGCCACGCCCTGCTCGGCGAGGATGCGGCGGGCCTCCCCGGAGTGCTTGTGCTCGACGAGCAGCTCGTACTGCATCGGGATGGTCGCGGTCATCGAGGTGAAGTCCCGCTTCCCGCCACTCATCGCGTAGCCGATCACCGACCACACGGTGAAGAAGACGATGCCCATGAGCACCGCCGAGATCACGACGCCGATGTTGCCGGGGCTGAGGAACATGAGGATGAGTCCGACGAACAAGCCCATCCACACACCCGAGAGCACGCCCTGGCCGATCACCCTGCCCCAGGTGCGCCGTCCGGTGACGCGCTCCATCAGTCGCAGATCGGTCCCGACGATGAGTGTGGACTGCACGGGGAACTGCCGGTCCGCGAGCGTGTCGACGACCGACTGCACCTCGGAGTAGGTGGAGTACACGCCGAGCGAGTGGGGGTACTCGAGGTTGAACAGTCGGGCTGTGTGCGGGGAGACGGATCCGGAGGGCTGGCTCATGGGGCCAGGGTAGACCGCGGCGTTCCGCGTGACCTGCACGGGCGCCGGGCGTCGCCGGGGGATCCGCTGATCGGAGGCTGGACGCGCGACGACGAGGTTCTCCGGATGCTCGGTAGGGGGCTCGTGGCGGGCTGCTCGCGTATATCGAACCGTGATCTTCGGCTGCATGAAGACGACCGTTTAGGGGTCCGCACGAGCGTAATGTGGCGGCCACCAACGGCGAGGGCGCCGACCACGGGGCCCAGCCATGCCATCTCGAAGGAGTGCTGGAGCCATGGAAGAGCCCACGAAACTCACCGTACCGGAGACCCCGGCGGATCGTCTCGGCGCCTCGCGTCGCCTGTTCCTCGGCCTCGCCGGCGCCTCCGCCGGTGCCGCGGCCCTGAGCGCCTGCGCCGCCGGAGGGGGCGGCGGAGGTGAGGAAGGCGGCGGCGCCGTCTCCGAAGGAGGGGGAGAGGTCAGCGACGACAACCCCTTCGGCATCGATACGGCGGGCACCGTCGACGTCGTCATCTTCAACGGCGGCTACGGCGATCAGTACGCGAAGGACGCCGGGACGAAGTACAAGGAGCTCTACCCCGACTCCGACCCGCAGGTCTCCTCGACCGTCAACATCCAGCCGGACCTGCAGCCGCGATTCATCGACGGCACCCCTCCGGATCTCTTCGACAACTCGGGCGCGCAGTCGATGAACGCCGGGGCGCTGATCTCCGAGGGCTCCCTCGCCGATATCACCGCGCTGCTCGAGGCGCCGTCCCTGGACGGGGAGGGCACCGTGGGCGACACCCTGCTGCCGGGGGCGCTGGACCCGGGCACCTACTCGGGCACGGTCTACGCCCTGAACTACGTCTACACCGTTTACGCCCTCTGGTACTCGGGAGCCCAGTTCGAGGAGAAGGGCTGGGCGCCGCCCACCACCTGGGACGAGCTGATGACCATCGGCGAGGCCGCGAAGGGGGAGGGGCTCGCGCTCTTACCGTGGGGCGGCCAGAACGCGTCGAACTACTACCAGGAGCTCGCCATCTCCATGGCGATCAAGGAGGGCGGCGACGAGATCCGGACGAAGATCGACTCCCTGGCGGAGGACGCCTTCTCCCAGGACGCCGTGGTCGCCGCCTATGCCGCGATCGAGGAGGCGGTGACGGCCGGCTACTTCCTCTCGGGCGGTGCGAGCATCAAGCACACCGAGGCGCAGACCCAGTGGGTGACCGGCAAGGCGGTGATGTACCCGTCGGGCTCCTGGATCGAGAACGAGCAGCGGGACACCACTCCCGAGGGCTACCAGATGATGGCGTGCCCGGTGCCGCTGCTCTCCTCGGGCGCAGCCATGCCGCTCGAGGCGATCCACGGCACCGCCGGCGAGCCGTTCTTCATCCCGTCCCAGGCGGCGCACGGTGCCGGTGGGCTGGAGTTCCTGCGGGTCATGCTCTCCAAGGAGCAGGCGGAGAACTTCTCCTCGATGACCTCCTCGCCCACCATCGTCAAGGACACCATCCCGGACGACGCCTTCGGGTCCACGGCACTGGCCTCCACCAACGAGATGATCAAAGCCGCCGGAGAGAACACCTTCCACTTCAACTTCCGCGACTGGTACGGGCTCGGCCCCGACTCCGTCACGCTGTGGACGGAGTTCCTCAACGGCGACATCACCGCCGATCAGGCACGCGAGCGGGAGCAGGGCCTGATCGATGCCGTGCGCGAGGACGACAGCATCGACAAGTTCGACGTCGTCTGATGGCAGCTGTCCCCGTCGCCGGCCCGTCGGGTGCCACCTCCGACACTCGACGGGCCCGCGCCCGTCTTACCCCGTCCCGCCTGCTCTTCTTCGCTCTCTTCCTCGGTCTGCCGCTGCTGCTGTACGGCCTCTTCGTGGTGTGGCCGGTGCTGCAGGCCGTCGTCTTCTCCTTCACGAACTGGCGCGGCTACGCGGCTGCCCCGGAGTTCATCGGCCTGGACAACTACATCCGCCTCTTCCAGGACGACACCTTCCTGCGAGCCCTGCGCAACAACCTGATCCTGCTGGTCGCGCTGCCCACCGTGGTCATCTCCCTGGCCTTCGCCCTGGCGGTGCTGGTCACCGTCGGCGGCGATTCGAAGGGCGAGATCCGCGGAGTCCGCGGCGCGAGCATCTATCGCGTCGTGAGCTTCTTCCCGTACGTGATCCCCGCGGTGGTCGTCGGCATCCTCTTCGCCTTCGTCTACTCGCCCAACGGCGGACTGCTCAACGGCATGCTCGGACTGATCGGCCTCGACCACGGGATCGGCTGGCTCGGCGACCGACGCTTCGCCCTCGCGGCGATCGTCGCCGCCGTGGTCTGGTCGCTCGTCGGCTTCTACATGGTGCTCTTCGTCGCCGCGATCAAGGCGATCCCGTCCGAGGTGGTCGAGGCGGCGCGCCTCGACGGCTGCGGCCGGGTCCGCCTCGCGGTGCAGATCATCCTGCCGATGGTGCGGGAGAACGTCTCCACGGCCGTGGTCTACATGGGCATCATGGCGCTGGATATGTTCGTCTACATCAACGTCATGACTCCGAACGGCGGCACCGGCAAGTCGACCGAGGTCATCTCCCGCTATCTCTACGAGACCGCCTTCCAGAAGTCTCAGTTCGGGTTGGCCTCCGCGATGGGCGTGGTCCTGGCCCTGGTCACGATGCTGATGGCCGTGATCGTGCTCTTCGGCGTCGGACGGAAGGGGGACGTATGAGCACCGCCCTCGAACGCCGCCCTCCCCACCGCACGGCCGGCGACCGGATCTTCGGCACGGTCGCCCACGTGGTCCTCACGGTCTGGGCGCTGCTGGTGATCCTGCCGCTGATCTGGACCGTGTACAGCTCCTTCAAGGGCTCCCGGGAGATCCTCACCTCGCCCTTCGCCCTGCCGGAGCGGTGGCGGCTGGACAACTTCGTCACCGCCTGGCAGGAGGCCGGCATCGGCCGGTTCTTCGGCAACACGCTGATAGTCGTGGGCTCGGCGCTGTTCCTGGTGATGCTGCTGGGTTCGATGTGCGCCTATGTGCTGGCGCGCTTCGAGTTCCCGGGCCGACGGGCGATCTACTACGCGCTCATCGCCGGGCTCACCTTCCCGTTGTTCCTCGCGGTGGTGCCGCTGTTCTTCGTGCTGCAGTCGATGGGGCTGCGGGGCACCTACGTGGGGCTGATCCTGTCCTATGCGGGCTTCGCGCTGCCGTTCACGGTGTTCTTCCTCTACGCGTTCTTCCGGCAGCTGCCCGAGGAGATCGCCGAGGCGGCCGCGATCGACGGCGCCGGGGACTTCCGCACCTTCTTCCAGGTGATGATCCCGATGGCGGGGCCCGGCCTCGCGAGCGTCACGATCTTCAACTTCCTGGGGCTGTGGAACCAGTTCCTCCTCCCGGTGGTGCTGAACTCCGACGAGGACAAGTACGTGCTCGCCCAGGGCCTGGTGAACCTCCAGGCCCAGCAGGGGTACCAGTCGGACTGGGGCGCGATGTTCGCCTCCGTCACGATCACGATCCTGCCGGTGCTGATCGTCTACGTGATCTTCCAGCGCCAGCTGCAGGGCGGGATCGGGCCGTCGACGAACAAGTAGGCACAAGCAGGGGCACGGACACGTCGGGGCAGCTACGTTCCAGTGCGGACCGGCCGACGGGGCGCCCCGGGAGCATCCTGTGACGGGGTGCACCCGGGGTCCCCTTGTGAGTACCTTCCGATCTCTGGCAGACTGTTGGAGTTGTCTGCGCGGGCCGACATGCCCGGTTCCGTTCTCCGAGGGTCTTCCTCGGCGAATGATCACCGGATGAGGTCCGACCCGAGGATGCGAACGATGCCCATGCATCGAGCGCGCATCGTCAGAGGGATATGCGCAGTACGCAGCCGGTCCTCGGCGGCCTCCTGCTGGGCTCATGCGCCCCGCGGAGGGCGACACGCCCGTCCTCGGGTGTCGGGGGAGCGGCTGTATTCATGCCAGACGAAGAAGAGAGACAGGACGCCATGGCGGGACAGAAGATCCGCATCCGGCTCAAGTCGTACGACCACGAGGTGATCGACAGCTCGGCGCGCAAGATCGTCGACACGGTGACCTCCGCGGGCGCGACTGTGGTGGGCCCGGTGCCGCTGCCGACCGAGAAGAACGTGTTCGTCGTGATCCGGTCGCCCCACAAGTACAAGGACTCCCGTGAGCACTTCGAGATGCGCACGCACAAGCGACTGATCGACATCGTCGATCCCACGCCGAAGGCCGTGGACTCGCTCATGCGTCTCGACCTGCCGGCGGACGTCAACATCGAGATCAAGCTCTGAGGGTGGTGGAGATGAGCAACGAACTGACGGGCCAGAGCGCCCGACCCGTGTCCGGCGTGCTCGGCACCAAGCTCGGCATGACCCAGGTCTGGGACGAGAACGGCAAGCTCGTGCCGGTGACCGTCGTGCAGGCGGCCGGCAACGTCGTCACCCAGATCCGCTCCGTCGAGACCGACGGCTACGACGCGGTCCAGATCGCCTACGGGCAGATCGACCCCCGCAAGGTCTCGCAGCCGCTCAAGGGCCACTTCGAGAAGGCCGGCGTGACCCCGCGCCGTCACCTCGTCGAGCTGCGCACCCCGAACGCCGCGGAGTTCACCCTCGGCCAGGAGATCGACGCCTCGATCTTCGAGGCCGGCCAGAAGGTCGACGTCGTCGGCACCTCCAAGGGCAAGGGCACCGCCGGTGTCATGAAGCGTCACGGCTTCGCCGGCGTCTCCGCCTCCCACGGTGCGCACCGCAACCACCGCAAGCCGGGCTCCATCGGCGGCGCGTCCACCCCGGGCCGCGTCTTCAAGGGCCTGCGCATGGCGGGTCGTATGGGCAACGCCCGTACCTCTGTCCAGAACCTGACCGTCCACGCGGTCGACGTCGAGAAGGGCCTCGTGCTCGTCAAGGGCGCCGTTCCCGGCCCCAAGGGCGGCCTCGTGCTCGTCCGCTCGGCGGTCAAGAGCCCCGTGAAGGAGGCCTGAGCCCGATGGCAGCCAACCTGACCGTCGACGTGCTCGATCCGGCCGGCAAGAAGTCCGGCTCCGTCGAGCTGCCCGCGTCGATCTTCGACGTGCAGACCAACGTCCCCCTGATCCACCAGGTCGTCGTCGCCCAGCAGGCGGCGGCCCGTCAGGGCACCCACCAGGCCAAGACCCGCGGCGAGGTCCGCGGCGGCGGCAAGAAGCCCTGGAAGCAGAAGGGCACCGGTCGTGCCCGTCAGGGCTCGCTGCGCGCCCCGCAGTTCACCGGCGGCGGCACGGTCCACGGCCCGGTGCCGCGCGACTACAGCCAGCGCACCCCCAAGAAGATGAAGGCTGCCGCGCTGCGCGGTGCCCTCTCCGATCGCGCCCGCAACGGTCGCGTGCACGTGGTCTCCTCGCTCCTCGCGGGCGACGCCCCGTCCACCAAGGCCGTCCGCGTGACCCTGTCCCACGTCTCCGACCGCCGGCACCTGCTGGTCGTCGTGTCGCGTGACGACGATCTGGGCGCGCTGAGCTCGCGCAACCTGCCGACCACCCACGTCCTGTACGCGGACCAGGTGAACACCTACGACGTCATGCTCTCCGACGACGTCGTGTTCACCGCCGGTGCGCTCGAGGACTTCGTGGCTCAGGCGACCCTGGCCCTGCCCACCTCGTCCTTCGCCGCCGCTCGCGCGGCGTCCGCCGCCCCGGCCCCGGCCGCTGCGGTGGAGGAGGGCCCCCACGGCGCGGGTTCCGCGGCCCCCCTGGCCGACGGCTCCGCTCCCGAGGGCTTCGACATCAAGGGCAACCAGGGCTCGATGAAGTTCCACACCCCGGACTCCCCGTGGTACGGCCGCACCAAGGCCGAGGTCTGGTTCGCGACCGAGGGGGCCGCCAAGGCCGCCGGATTCGTGAACGCTGTCAAGGAGTCCGCCTCGTCCGATGAGGAGGCCGCCAAGTGAGCGCGCTGAACAAGGATCCCCGCGACATCCTGCTGGCCCCGGTCGTCTCCGAGAAGAGCTACGGCCTGATGGACGAGGGCAAGTACACCTTCGTCGTCGCCGGCGATGCGAACAAGACCGAGATCAAGATCGCCGTCGAGAAGATCTTCGACGTCAAGGTGGCCTCGGTGAACACGATCAACCGTCAGGGCAAGGCGCGTCGCACGCGCTTCGGGATGGGCAAGCGCAAGGACACCAAGCGCGCCATCGTGACCCTGAACGACGGAGCCATCGACATCTTCGGAGGGTCGGTCGCCTGAGGCGGCCGACATCCGAAGAGCCGAAGAGAGTCTGAGGGAAACCCACATGGCAATTCGTAAGAGCAAGCCGACCACTCCCGGTCGTCGCGGCTCGAGTGGCTCCGACTTCGTCGAGGTCACCCGGTCCACGCCGGAGAAGTCCCTGGTGCGTCCGCTGTCCAAGAGCGGCGGCCGCAACAACAACGGCCGCATCACGTCCCGTCACCGGGGCGGCGGTCACAAGCGCGCCTACCGCGTGATCGACTTCCGTCGTCACGACAAGGACGGCGTGAACGCCAAGGTCGCGCACATCGAGTACGACCCCAACCGCACCGCGCGCATCGCGCTGCTGCACTACGCCGACGGCGAGAAGCGTTACATCCTCGCCCCGGCCAAGCTGCGTCAGGGCGACTGGATCGAGAACGGTCCTGCCGCGGACATCAAGCCCGGCAACAACCTGCCCTTGCGCAACATCCCGCTGGGCACCGTGATCCACGCGATCGAGCTCCGCCCCGGCGGCGGCGCGAAGATCGCGCGCTCGGCCGGCGCCTCCGTGCAGCTCGTCGCCAAGGAGGGCCCGTACGCCCAGCTGCGTATGCCCTCCGGCGAGATCCGCAACGTCGACGCCCGCTGCCGCGCCACCATCGGCGAGGTCGGCAACGCCGAGCAGTCCAACATCAACTGGGGCAAGGCCGGCCGCATGCGCTGGAAGGGCAAGCGCCCCCACGTCCGTGGCGTGGTCATGAACCCGGTCGACCACCCGCACGGTGGTGGCGAGGGCCGCACCTCCGGTGGTCGTCATCCGGTGTCGCCCTGGGGTCAGCCCGAGGGCCGTACCCGAAAGCCGGGCAAGGAGAGCGACAAGCTCATCGTGCGCCGTCGTCGGACCGGCAAGAAGCGCTGATAGGGAGAATCACCAATGCCTCGCAGTATCGCCAAGGGCCCGTTCGTCGACGATCACCTTCAGAAGAAGGTGGACGCTCAGAACGAAAAGGGCACCAAGAACCTGATCAAGACCTGGTCGCGTCGTTCGGTCATCACCCCGGACTTCCTCGGCCACACCTTCGCAGTGCACGACGGTCGGAAGCACGTCACGGTGTTCGTCACCGAGTCGATGGTCGGCCACAAGCTCGGCGAGTTCGCCCCCACGCGGACTTTCAAGGGCCACGAGAAGGACGACAAGAAGGGCCGTCGTCGCTGACCTCCGGTCAGCAGCGACTGCGCTTCTCGAATTCGAGAGAAAGCAGGAAGCAATGGAAGCCAAGGCGCAGGTGCGGTACCTCCGCATGTCGCCCATGAAGGCTCGCCGCGTTGTCGACCTGATTCGTGGCAAGAGCACGGCCGAGGCCCTGGACACCCTGCGGTTCGCTCCGCAGGCAGCCAGCGAGCCCGTCCTCAAGCTCGTCGAGTCCGCGATCGCCAACGCGCGGGTGAAGGCAGACCAGGCGGGGGAGCGCTTCGACGAGCGCGAGCTCGTCGTGTCCGCCGCCTATGTCGATGAGGGTCCGACCATGAAGCGGTTCCAGCCGCGAGCTCAGGGTCGTGCCTTCCAGATCAAGAAGCGCACCAGCCACGTCACCGTGGTGGTCGCTCCCGTGAACAAGTAAGGAGCCAAGCGAATGGGCCAGAAGGTCAATCCGAACGGGTTCCGCCTCGGGATCACCACGGAGCACAGCAGCCGGTGGTTCGCCGATTCCACCAAGGAGGGGCAGCGGTACCGCGATTACGTGAAGGAAGACGTCGCGATCCGCAAGCTCATGTCCGAGGGTCTCGAGCGGGCCGGCATCTCCAAGGTCGAGATCGAGCGCACCCGTGATCGTGTCCGCGTGGACCTGCACACCGCCCGCCCGGGCATCGTGATCGGTCGCCGCGGCGCGGAGGCCGAGCGCCTCCGCGGTGAGCTCGAGAAGCTCACCGGCAAGCAGATCCAGCTGAACATCCTCGAGGTCAAGAACCCCGAGGCCGACGCCCAGCTCGTGGCGCAGGGCATCGCCGAGCAGCTCGCTGCTCGCGTGTCCTTCCGCCGCGCGATGCGCAAGAGCATGCAGTCCGCTCAGCGCGCCGGCGCCAAGGGCATCCGCGTGGCGGTCTCCGGCCGCCTCGGCGGCGCCGAGATGAGCCGTAACGAGTTCTACCGCGAGGGGCGCGTGCCGCTGCACACCCTCCGCGCGAACATCGACTACGGCTTCCACGAGGCCCGCACCGCCTTCGGCCGCATCGGCGTGAAGGTGTGGATCTACAACGGCGACGTCACCGCCAAGGAGCTCGCGGCCCAGGCCGCAGCGTCGCAGGGTCAGGGTCCGCGCGGCGGACGCGGTCCCCGCGCCGAGCGCCCCCGCGGCCGTCGTAACGAGCGCAACGCCGGCGCCCGTCGGGAGACCACGGAGGCTGCAGCGCAGTCCACCGCTCCCGCCGAGCAGGCGGAGGCTCCCGCACAGCAGTCCGGAACGGAGGCCTGAGCGACATGCTGATCCCTCGCAGGACCAAGCACCGCAAGCAGCACCACCCGACCCGCAGCGGCATGGCCAAGGGCGGCACCGATCTCGCGTTCGGCGACTACGGCATCCAGGCGCTCGCGCCGGCCTACGTCACCAACCGCCAGATCGAGGCGGCTCGTATCGCCATGACCCGCTACATGAAGCGTGGCGGCAAGGTGTACATCAACATCTACCCCGATCGTCCGCTCACCAAGAAGCCTGCCGAGGTCCGCATGGGCTCCGGTAAGGGTTCGGTCGAGTGGTGGATCGCCAACATCAAGCCGGGACGGGTCATGTTCGAGATCGCCGGCGTCGACGAGGAGGTTGCTCGCGAGGCCCTGCGCCTGGCGATGCACAAGCTCCCCATGAAGTGCCGCATTCTGAGCCGAGAGGGTGGTGACATCTGATGGCAGCGACCAAGCTCACCGCCGATGAACTGGACAAGCTGGACGACGCCAAGCTGGCCGACGAGCTGGCGAAGGCCAAGGACGAGCTGTTCAAGCTTCGTTTCCAGTCCGCCACCGGTCAGCTCGAGAGCTCCGGCCGCCTGCGGTCCGTCAAGAAGGACATCGCGCGGATCTACACGATCCTGCGCGAGCGCGAGCTGGGCATCCGCCAGGCCCCCGGCTCCGCCGAGTGACCGCGAAGCGAGGAACAGAGATGACTGAGAACACCCCTGAGGTCGAGGAGCTCCAGAAGGACGGCGCCCACGCCTCCTCCCACGAGCGCCCCTACCGCAAGACGATCCGCGGCTACGTGGTCTCCGACAAGATGGACAAGACCATCGTCGTCGAGGTCGAGGAGCGTGTGAAGCACGCTCGCTACGGCAAGGTCACGACCAAGACCAACAAGTTCAAGGCTCACGACGAGGAGAACTCGGCCGGCATCGGCGACCGCGTGCTCCTCATGGAGACCCGCCCGCTCTCCGCTTCGAAGCGGTGGCGCCTGGTGGAGATCATCGAGAAGGCCAAGTGATCCGACGGTCGTCCTGACGACCGACTGATCGCCACGACGGGCCGGTCCGTCCCCTGCGGGGGAGGGACCGGCCCGTCGGCGTCTCCGGGATGTCCTGCGTCGTCCGGGACGTCCTGCGTCGCGGGCTGCGCTCAGGCGGAGAGCGTCACCAGCAGCGCCCCAGCCAGGGCGTCCTCCGCGCTGGGAGCCGGGATCGTCCGCTCCTCCCCACCGGGCAGGAGCACATCGACCGCGAAGCCGCCGTCGTCGGTCCGGCGCAGGGCGCGGAAGGCGGTCCCGAGGGCGGAGCGCAGCTGGTCCTCGCGGGGGAGCCACACCGCCTCGTGCTGCTCGACCGAGTCGAGAGCCCATTCGGTGGTGCCGTTGAACCGGAGCACCGCGGTGCCGGTGCGCCCGCGGGCTCGCTCGACCACCATCGAGGCGAGGAGGAAGGACTCCTCGCGGAGATCCTCGGTATCCAGGGCGAAGCGGTCCCCGTCCTCGGGGTCCCAGGGCAGGCCCGCCGCGCGCAGGCGGAGGGCGACGTCGATGTCGATCATGCGGTGAGTCTAGGCGCCCGGCCCGTCGGGGCAGTGGGCGCCCTCACTCCGCCGGCCTTCCTCCTCTACGCCCTGAAGATGGTCCAGGGCTTCTCGACCGGCGGTGAGTACGCCGGCGCGTCGACCTACGTCGCCGAGTTCTCCTCCGACCGCCGTCGCGGCTACTTCTCCTCCTGGTTGGACGTCGGCTCGTACCTCGGCTTCGCCGCCGGTGCCGCGACCGTCGCCCTGACCCACTTCGCGGTGGGCAGCGGCTGGGGCGAGACCGCCTTCGCCGACTGGGGCTGGCGCATCCCGTTCCTCGTCGCGGTGCCCCTCGGCGCGATCGCGATCTACTTCCGCGCGCGGATCCCCGAGACCCCGGCCTTCGAGGCCGCCGAGGAGTCCGCCCAGCAGGACGACGTCGACGAGTCCCTCACCCGCACCGGCCTGCGCGGACTGTTGCGGGACCACCGTCAGGCGCTGCTGGTCGCCATCGTGCTGGTCGCCGCGGGCAACACGGTCGGCTACACCCTCACCAGCTACATGCCCACCTTCCTCGGCAGTCAGCTGGGCCTGGACGAGATGGAGTCCGCGATCGCGACGATTCCCGCGATGGTCGTCGTCGCGCTCAGCCTGCCGCTGATCGGCCGGCTCTCGGACCGGATCGGGCGCAAGAAGGTTCTGATGCTCGCCGTGATCTCGACCCTCGTCCTCTCGGTGCCGTCCTTCGCGATCATGCTCACCGGGCACTACTGGCTGATCCAGCTCGCGATGTTCCTCTTCGCGATCCCCACGGCGCTGTACCTCGCGATCTTCGCCTCGACCCTCCCGGCCATGTTCCCGACCGCCGTGCGCTACGCCGCGATGGGCCTGTCCTTCAACGTCGCGGTCTCCGCCTTCGGCGGCACAACCCCGCTCATCGCGCAGGCGCTCATCGACCTCACCGGCGTGCAGCTCATGCCCGCCTACTGGGTCATGTTCTTCTCCGTGATCATGCTGGTGGCCATGCGCTGGATGACCGAGACGGCGCAGACCCCGCTGATCGGCTCCTTCCCGACGGTCGAGGACGGGGCCGAGGCCGAGGAGCTCGTCGCCACCCAGGATGACAACCCGCTGCTGCACCTCGAGGAGATGCCCTTGCCCCACGAGGAGGTCGCCATGGCGGTCGACGCCGCGGGCGAGCCGCTGCCGGGGACCGCCGCCATCCCCGTCGTCGACCTCGATGACGAGCAGCGCGGCCAGCTGGCCGGGAGCGTCTGAGCCGCCGCAGCAGCGGCAGCGGTTATCGTCCCGAGGGCGGCCGACGGGGTGACGGGTAAGCAAGCCCACACCCGTCGGCCGCCCTCGACGGGGTGACACGCCGCCGCCCGCAGGCGTACGCTTGGACGGTTGCCGGACGGCTGCGTCCGCTCGCCCCGCGAGCGCCCGTGTCCGTCCGCGACAGGATCCGGTGCCACCAGATCCGTCCTCGTCGGAGACCTCGCACCTACGGCGAACGCCCCGCGTTCATCCTGCCAGTGCCTGAGTCCGGCCGAGGGTTTTTTGGTGCCCGGGACCGGTCGACGGCGACGTCGCCGATCGGATCCCGATCGGGACGGCATCGGGCACAGTCCACATTCCGTTCCGCCAGGCTCGGCCGGCCCGCTCCGCGGGTGGGAAGAGAACCGGTGAGACGATAGGAGATCGAGTGATTCAGCAGGAGTCGCGACTGAAGGTCGCCGACAACACCGGTGCCAAGGAAATCCTGTGCATCCGTGTTCTCGGTGGCTCCGGTCGCCGTTACGCCAGCATCGGCGACACCATCGTGGCGACCGTCAAGGACGCCATCCCCGGTGGCAACGTCAAGAAGGGCGACGTCGTCAAGGCGGTCGTCGTCCGCACGTCCAAGGAGCGTCGCCGTGCCGACGGTTCCTACATCCGCTTCGACGAGAACGCGGCGGTGATCCTCAAGGCCGACGGCGAGCCGCGCGGGACGCGCATCTTCGGCCCGGTCGGCCGCGAGCTGCGCGACAAGCGCTTCATGAAGATCATCTCGCTGGCACCGGAGGTGCTGTGACATGGCAAAGATGAAGATCAAGAAGGGCGACCTGGTCCAGGTCATCAGCGGCCGCACCAGCGACGCCGACAAGGCCGCCAAGCGCGGCCTCGACGCCGGTGACAAGGGCAAGCAGGGCCGTGTCCTGCAGGTGTTCCCCGACACCCAGCGCGTGCTGGTCGAGGGCGTCAACCGTCGTACCCACCACGTCAAGCCCAACCAGGCCGGCGGCGCGGGCGGCATCGAGCAGCGCGAGGCGCCGCTCCACGTCTCCAACGTGGCGCTCGTCGACCCCGAGGACAACAAGCCCACCAAGATCGGCTACCGCGTCGAGACGGTGGAGCTCGAGAACGGCCGCACCAAGCAGGTCCGCGTCCGCTTCGCCAAGCGCTCCGGGAAGGACATCTGATGTCTGAGACCACCATCACCGAGGTGCCCACCCCGCGCCTCAAGACGAAGTACAACGAGACCATCAAGGCGCAGCTGACCGAGCAGTTCAGCTACTCCAACGTCATGCTGGTCCCCGGTCTGACCAAGATCGTCGTGAACATGGGCGTCGGCGACGCCGCTCGCGACTCGAAGGTCATCGACGGTGCGATCAAGGATCTCACCGCCATCACCGGTCAGAAGCCGCAGGTCACCAAGGCCCGCAAGTCCATCGCGCAGTTCAAGCTGCGCGAGGGCATGCCGATCGGCGCGCACGTCACGCTGCGCGGCGCCCGCATGTGGGAGTTCCTGGACCGCCTGCTGTCCACCGCGCTCCCGCGCATCCGCGACTTCCGCGGCATGTCGCCGAACCACTTCGATGGCAACGGGAACTACACCTTCGGTCTGACCGAGCAGGTCATGTTCCACGAGATCGATCAGGACAAGATCGACCGCGTCCGCGGTATGGACATCACGGTCGTGACCACCGCGAAGACCGACGACGAGGGACGCGCGCTGCTGAAGCTGCTCGGCTTCCCCTTCAAGGAGAACTGATATGGCCAAGACAGCCCTGATCAAGAAGTCGGAGCGCAAGCCGAAGTTCGCGGTGCGCGCCTACACCCGGTGCCAGAAGTGCGGTCGCCCGCACTCGGTGTACCGCAAGTTCGGTCTCTGCCGTGTCTGCCTGCGCGAGATGGCCCATCGCGGCGAGCTCCCCGGCGTCACCAAGAGCAGCTGGTAAGGACTATCGCCACAGGTCCCAGGGAGCCGCGAGGCCCTGAGGGAAACCAGGTGAGGAAGAAGCAACTGACATGACCATGACCGACCCGATCGCGGACATGCTGACGCGGATCCGGAACGCCTCCGGGGCGTACCACGAGACCGCGTCCATGCCGTACTCGAAGCTGAAGAGCCGTATCGCGGACATCCTGAAGGCCGAGGGCTACATCCTGGGCTGGCGCGAGGAGGAGGCCGAGGTGGGCAAGAACCTCGTCCTCGAGCTCAAGTACTCGGACAGCCGTGAGCGCGCCATCTCCGGGGTGCGCCGCATCTCGAAGCCCGGCCTGCGCGTGTACGCGAAGTCCACCAACCTGCCCAAGGTCCTCGGCGGCCTGGGCGTGGCGATCCTGTCCACGTCCTCCGGCCTCCTGACCGACAAGCAGGCTGCCAAGAAGGGTGTGGGTGGGGAAGTCCTCGCCTACATCTGGTGAGCGGGAGAGGAGACCACTAGCTATGTCCCGCATCGGACGCCTGCCGGTCGCAGTGCCGGCCTCTGTCCAGAACGTCACCATCGAGGGCTCCACCGTCACGGTGACGGGCCCCAAGGGCGAGCTCTCGCACGACGTGCCCGCGCCCATCACGGTCACCCGTGGTGAGGACGGCAGCATCGTCGTCGACCGCCCCGACGAGGAGCGCACCAGCCGTGCCCTGCACGGCCTGACCCGCACCCTCATCAACAACATGGTCCTCGGTGTCACCGAGGGCTACACGAAGAAGCTCGAGATCGTGGGCACCGGTTACCGCGTGGTCGCGAAGGGCTCGGACCTCGAGTTCGCCCTCGGCTTCTCCCACCCCGTCGTCGTGAAGGCCCCCGCGGGGATCACCTTCGCCGTCGAGTCGCCCACCAAGTTCTCGGTGAGCGGCATCAGCAAGCAGCAGGTGGGCGAGGTCGCCGCGAACATCCGCAAGATCCGCAAGCCCGAGCCCTACAAGGGCAAGGGCGTGCGCTACGCGGACGAGACCGTGGTCCGCAAGGCCGGAAAGGCTGGTAAGTGATCATGGGGTACGCACTCAAGCACACCAAGGGCAAGGCCGGCTCCCGCCTGCGTTCCCGCGGGCGTCGCCACCTGCGCGTGCGTCGCCGTGTCGTCGGCACGGCCCAGCGTCCGCGCCTGGTCGTCACCCGTTCGGCCCGTCACGTGTTCGTCCAGGTCGTCGACGATGCGCTGGGGAAGACCATCGCGTCGGCCTCGACCATGGAGAAGGACCTGCGCGGCACCGAGGCGTCGAAGTCCGACAAGGCCCGCACCGTCGGCACCCTCGTCGCCGAGCGCGCCAAGGCCGCCGGGATCGACTCCGTCGTGTTCGACCGCGGCGGCAACAAGTACCACGGCCGTGTGGCCGCCGTCGCTGACGGCGCCCGCGAGGCCGGCCTGGCGCTGTGATCGCCGCCCGGACCCAGGACGAGAAGAGGATCTGAACATGGCTGCACAGCAGCGAAGCAACGGTCCCGCGGCCTCCGGCCGACGGGGCGAGAACTCCACGAGCAACGACGATCGCGGCGGCCGCCAGGGCGGCGACCGCGGGGGTCGTCAGGGCCGCGGCCGCGGCGCGCAGCAGGAGGCCGAGAAGTCGGCGTTCCTCGAGCGCGTCGTGAGCATCAACCGCGTGTCCAAGGTCGTCAAGGGCGGCCGTCGTTTCTCCTTCACCGCCCTCGTGGTGGTGGGTGACGGCGACGGCACCGTCGGTGTCGGCTACGGCAAGGCCAAGGAGGTGCCGGCGGCGATCTCCAAGGGTGTCGAGGAGGCGAAGAAGAACTTCTTCCGCGTCCCCCGCATCCAGGGCACCGTCGTCCACCCCGTCCAGGGTGAGGATGCGGCGGGCGTCGTCCTGCTGCGCCCGGCCGCTCCGGGTACCGGCGTGATCGCCGGCGGTCCGGTGCGTGCGGTCCTCGAGTGCGCCGGCGTGCACGACGTGCTCTCCAAGTCGCTCGGCTCGACCAACGCGATCAACATCGTGCGGGCGACCGTCGACGCCCTCAAGCGGCTCGAGGAGCCGGAGGCCGTGGCCGCGCGCCGTGGCCTCGCGGTCGAGGACGTCGCCCCGGCGGCGCTCCTGCGCGCCCAGGCCGAGGGTCGCGCCGCGGCCCGCGCCGAGAAGGTGGGTGCCTGATGCAGATCAAGGTGACCCAGATCCGTTCCGAGATCGGCGGCACCCAGAGCCAGCGAGCCACCCTGCGAGGCCTCGGCCTCAAGCGCATCGGTGACTCGGTGGTGAAGGAGGACCGCCCTGAGATCCGCGGCATGATCCGCGCCGTCACCCACCTGGTGACGTTCGAAGAGGTGGAGTGATCTCTATGGCAGACCAGTCCGATAACCAGAACCCGCTGAAGCTGCACGACTTGCGCCCGGCGCCCGGCTCCAAGACCGCACGCACCCGCGTCGGCCGTGGTGAGGCGTCCAAGGGTAAGACCGCCGGTCGTGGCACCAAGGGCACCAAGGCCCGCTACCAGGTGCCCGTCGGCTTCGAGGGCGGCCAGATGCCGATGCATATGCGCCTCCCGAAGCTGCGCGGCTTCACCAACCCGTTCCGCGTCGAGTACCAGGTCGTGAACCTGTCGACCCTGCAGGAGCTGTTCCCCGAGGGCGGCACCGTCACGGTCGAGGACCTCGTCGCGAAGGGCGCCGTGCGCAAGAACCAGCCCGTCAAGGTGCTGGGCACCGGTGAGGTGAGCGTCAAGCTCGACATCACCGCGCAGAAGTTCTCCGCGTCGGCGGAGCAGAAGATCGCGGCGGCCGGCGGGTCCGTCACCACCGCGTGACTCGTTTTTGACGGGGCATCGCGGCGCAGAATATTCTGTGCCGCGGTGCCCCGTCGTCGTATGCGGGGCCGGTCCGAGAGCCGCGGCGCAGCCGCAGGCGCCGGGACGGACCGGGACGCCTATGGTCCTGTCCCCGGACCTCCAGGAGGGAAAACTCGTGAACTCGTTCGTGCGCGTCCTGCGCACTCCCGAGCTGAGGGCGAAGATCCTCTTCACCCTGGGGATGATCGCGATCTATCGGATCGGCGTCTTCATCCCCACCCCGGGCTTCGATGCCACCAACGTCATGGTGTGCGCGGACCAGGCGCTCGGCGCCGGGGGCGGCGGCGCGCTGGGCATGGTCAACATGTTCTCCGGCGGCGCGCTGCTCCAGCTGTCCATCTTCTCGCTGGGCGTGATGCCGTACATCACCGCCTCGATCATCGTGCAGCTGCTGCGCGTGGTGATCCCGCGGTTCGAGGCGCTCCACAAGGAAGGCGCGGCCGGGACCCAGAAGCTCACGCAGTACACCCGCTACCTGACGATCGGTCTCGCGATCCTCCAGGCCACCACGATCATCACCCTGGTCCGCTCGGGCCAGTTCTTCGTGGGCTGCAACCTGACGCTGGTCCCCGACCAGTCGATCCCGGCGCAGCTGCTGATGGTCCTCACCATGACCGTCGGCACCGTGCTGATCATGTTCATGGGCGAGATGATCACCGAGCGCGGCATCGGCAACGGCATGTCCCTGCTGATCTTCACCTCGATCGCCGCATCCTTCCCGGGCGCCATGGGCCAGGTCTGGCAGCTGCAGGGCTGGATGACCTTCTCCCTCGTGATCCTCGTGGCCCTGCTGGTCATGATCGGCATCGTCTTCGTCGAGCAGTCCCAGCGCCGCATCCCCGTGCAGTACGCCAAGCGCATGGTGGGCCGCCGCATGTACGGCGGGACCTCCACCTACATCCCGATCAAGGTCAACCAGGCCGGCGTCATCCCCGTCATCTTCGCCAGCTCGATCCTCGCGCTGCCGCAGATGGCCGCGAGCTTCGGCGACCCCTCGGCTGGCTGGGTCCAGTGGGTCAACGCCCACCTGGTCATGGGCATCTCGTTCTCGTGGATCTACGCCGCGGTCTACATCGCCCTGATCGTCTTCTTCGCCTTCTTCTACACGTCGATCACCTTCAACGCGGAGGAGATCGCCGACAACATGAAGAAGTACGGCGGCTTCGTGCCCAACGTGCGCGCGGGCCGACCGACCGAGCGCTACCTGCGCTACGTGATCAACCGGATCCAGACCCCCGGTGCGATCTACCTCGCGGTGATCTCCGTGATCCCGCTCCTCGCCCTCGTCTACCTGGGGGCCTCGCAGAACTTCCCGCTGGGCGGAGTGTCCGTGCTGATCATCATCGGCGTCGGCCTCGACACCGTGAAGCAGATCGACGCGAAGCTCCAGCAGCACCACTACGAAGGGATCCTCCGGTGACCACCCCCGACACCTCCGCCGAGACCACCGCCCGCCGCCTGCTCATCGTGGGCCCGCCCGGGGCCGGCAAGGGCACCCAGGCCGCGCGCCTCGCTGCCGAGGCGGGGATCCCCGCGATCTCCACCGGCGACATCTTCCGCGCGAACGTCGCGGGCGAGACGGAGCTGGGCGTCCTCGCGAAGTCCTACATGGACAAAGGCGAGTACGTGCCGGACTCGGTCACCAACGACATGGTCCGCTCCCGCCTCGCCGAGGCGGACGCCGCGGACGGCTTCCTGCTGGACGGCTACCCGCGCACTCTCGACCAGGTCGACGCGCTCGACGGGATCCTCGCCGACCTCGGCGCCGCCCTCGACGCGGTGCTGCTGCTCGAGGCCGACGACGACACGGTCGTCGAGCGCCTCATCGAGCGCGGCCGCGAGTCCGGTCGCAGCGACGACACCGAGGAGACCATCCGCCACCGGCTCTCGGTGTACGCGGCGCAGACCACCCCGCTGATCGACGTGTACGAGGCGCGCGGGCTGGTCCGCCGCGTCGACGGCATGGCGTCGATCGACGAGGTCACCGCCGCTCTGCGCGAGGCGCTGCGCACCCGATGAGCATCCTCCCGGAGCGCGTGGAGCTGAAGACCCCCGAGCAGATCGCGGTCATGCGCCGCAGCGGTCATCTGCTGCACCGGGTCCACGACATGCTCGCCGAGCACGTGCGGCCGGGAGTGACCACGAAGCGTCTGGACGAGCTCGCCCACACGATGATCCGCGACGAGGGCGCCGTGCCGAACTTCCTCGGCTACCAGGGCTACCCCGCGACGCTGTGCATCAGCGTCAACGAAGTCGTCGTGCACGGCATCCCCGACGACACCGTCCTCGCCGAGGGCGACGTCGTCTCCATCGACGGCGGACTGATCATCGACGGCTGGCACTCCGATGCCGCGCGCACGCACATCGTCGGGGAGCCGCGCTCCACGGCCGACGAGGACCTCGTGCGGATCGCCCGCGAGGCCCTGTGGGCCGGCATCGCCGCGCTCGCCACCGCGCAGCGGGTCGGCGACGTCGGCGCCGCGATCGAGGACCTCGTCGAGGCCGAGGCGGGGGAGACGCTCTCCCACCTCGAGGGCTTCGGCGGCCACGGCATCGGCACCGCCATGCACCAGGCCCCCGACGTCATGAACTACCGCACCCGCACCCGCGGCCCGAAGATCCGCCCCGGCCTCTGCGTCGCGATCGAGCCGATGCTCATCCAGGGCGACGGCGCCTGGGAGATGGACGAGGACGAGTGGACCGTCCGCGCCCTCTCCGGCGGCCGCGCCGCGCACTGGGAGCACTCCGTCGCGGTCACCGAACAGGGACTGGTGGTGCTCACCGAAGGCGACGGCGGCGCCGAGGAGCTCGGCCGGCGCGGGATCCGGGCGGCCCCCGACCCGCTCACGGCCCCCGGAGCGTGACGGGCATCATCGCCCTGCACTCTCGCCCCTGCGGCGAGCCGCGTGTACGCTGGACGACTGGGTGTGCTCCGCGCGCGTTCCTCGCATGCGGTCGCGCAGACCCGTCGCCACGACCCCCGTTCCGGCCCGTCCGGTCCGGGGACCGACGTCGACGCTGCGCCTCGGCCCGCCCGTGACCTCGACCTGCGCCATCCGGCGGGGGAGGGTCAGGACCAGGAATGCGGAACTCGGTCCCCGGTGCGCCGGGGACGAGAGATTGGGGAGGCATGGCCAAGAAGGACGGCGTGATCGAGGTCGAGGGCACGGTCACGGAGGCGCTCGCGAATGCGCGTTTCCGCGTCGAGCTCGACAACGGGCACAAGGTGCTCGCGCACATCTCCGGGAAGATGCGCCAGCACTACATCCGCATCCTTCCCGAGGACCGCGTGGTCGTCGAGCTGAGCCCCTATGACCTCGACCGAGGCCGCATCGTCTACCGCTACAAGTGATCGTCCCGGGAGAAGGAAGCTATGAAGGTCAAGCCGAGCGTCAAGCCGATCTGTGACAACTGCAAGGTGATCCGTCGCCACTCGCGCGTCATGGTCATCTGCTCGAACCCCCGTCACAAGCAGCGCCAGGGCTGAGTCCAGCCGCGGCACCGCCGTGACCGCCCCTCACGAGGGGCACCGCCCGCCCAGCGGGCACCACACAACAGAAGAGACGACACCACCGGCACGGCCGGTCACCCGCAGTCGGAGGCTGCGGCGCCACGGGAGCAGCCCGCGGCGAGGTGTCGGATCAGGCCTCCGAGACAAGTAGGAGAGAACTGCTATGGCACGTCTGGTGGGAGTGGATCTTCCGCGCGAGAAGCGGGTCGAGATCGCCCTGACGTACATCTTCGGCGTGGGTCGTACCCGTGCCCTGGAGACCCTGGCCGCCACCGGGGTGTCCGGCGACAAGCGTGTGAAGGAGCTGACCGACGAGGAGCTCGTCCAGCTGCGTGATCACATCGAGGCGAACTACATGGTCGAGGGTGACCTCCGCCGCGAGGTGGCCGCCGACATCCGCCGCAAGGTGGAGATCGGCAGCTACCAGGGCCTGCGTCACCGCCGTGGTCTGCCCGTGCGCGGCCAGCGCACCAAGACCAACGCGCGTACCCGCAAGGGCCCCAAGCGCACCGTCGCCGGCAAGAAGAAGGCCCGCTGATCCACGGCTCCTGCCGTCGGAGCGCGTCTTCGCACCCCGTTAGCACCTCGCGCCGCTGAGGGATCCGGCGCCCCACACACCCACCAGAGGAGTTCTGCCGCATGGCAACCAAGACCCGTCAGGCCGCAGCGCGCAAGCCGCGTCGCAAGGACAAGAAGAACGTCGTCAACGGCCAGGCCTACATCAAGAGCACGTTCAACAACACGATCGTGTCGATCACCGACCCCACCGGCGCCGTCATCTCCTGGGCCTCCGCCGGCCAGGTCGGCTTCAAGGGCTCGCGCAAGTCAACCCCCTACGCCGCGCAGATGGCCGCCGAGGCCGCTGCCCGCCGCGCGCAGGAGCACGGCATGAAGAAGGTCGACGTCTTCGTGAAGGGCCCGGGCTCGGGCCGCGAGACCGCGATCCGCTCGCTCACCGCGACCGGCCTCGAGGTCGGCTCCATCCAGGACGTCACCCCGCAGCCGCACAACGGCACCCGCCCGGCCAAGCGCCGCCGCGTCTGACCTCGCAGACGGCGGTGCCGGGCCCGGAGCCCGCACCGCCGTCGGCACCTGGAACCATCCACCTCTAGGCCCACCGCCCCCTTCTGAGCGTCATATGGCGGACGCTCGCGGAAAGGATCACCAGTGCTCATTGCACAGCGCCCCACGCTGACCGAAGAGGTCGTGTCGGACAACCGCTCCCGGTTCGTCATCGAGCCGCTCGAGCCGGGCTTCGGCTACACCCTCGGCAACTCCCTGCGCCGCACCCTCCTGTCCTCCATCCCCGGCGCCGCGGTCACCTCGATCCGCATCGACGGCGTGCTGCACGAGTTCAGCACCGTCCCCGGGGTCAAGGAGGACGTCACCGAGGTCATCCTCAACATCAAGAACCTCGTCGTCTCCTCCGAGAACGACGAGCCCGTCGTGATGTACCTGCGTCGCGAGGAGTCCGGCCGCGTCACCGCCGCCGACATCACCCCGCCCGCCGGTGTGGAGATCCACAACCCCGACCTGCACATCGCGACCCTCAACGAGAAGGGCCGCCTGGAGATCGAGCTGATCGTCGAGCGCGGTCGCGGCTACGTCTCCGCCGCGCAGAACAAGGGCATCGACGGCGAGATCGGCCGCGTCCCGGTCGACTCGATCTACTCGCCGGTCCTCAAGGTGACCTACAAGGTCGAGGCGACCCGTGTCGAGCAGCGCACCGACTTCGACAAGCTCATCGTCGACGTCGAGACGAAGCCCGCCATCTCCCCGCGCGATGCCATGGCCTCCGCGGGCAAGACCCTGGTCGAGCTGTTCGGCCTGGCCCACGAGTTGAACCAGGAGGCGGAGGGCATCGAGATCGGCCCCTCGCCGACCGATCAGGCCCTGGCCGCCGATCTGGCCCTGCCGATCAACGACCTGAACCTCACGGTCCGCTCGTACAACTGCCTCATGCGCGAGGGTGTGCACACCGTCGGCGAGCTGACCGCGCGTTCCGAGGCCGACCTGCTCGACATCCGCAACTTCGGGCAGAAGTCCATCGACGAGGTCAAGGCGAAGCTCGCGGAGCTCGGGCTGTCGCTGAAGGACTCCCCGGCCGGGTTCGATCCGTCCGCGCTCGAGTCCTACTCGGACGACTTCGGCGACCAGTACTGACCTTCACACTTATCCACTAGGAGAACGACCATGCCTGCACCCACCAAGGGCGCGCGCCTCGGCGGGTCCCCCGCGCACGAGCGGATGATCCTCTCGGGCCTCGCCACCGAGCTGTTCCGCCACAAGGCGATCACCACCACCGAGACGCGGGCCAAGCGCCTGCGTCCCGTCGCCGAGCGCCTGATCACCCAGGCCAAGAAGGGCGACCTCGCCTCCCGTCGCCGCGTGATGCGCAGCATCCGCGACAAGGGCGTCGTCTACTCGCTCTTCGAGGAGATCGCCCCCACCTTCGCCGAGCGTCCCGGTGGCTACACCCGGATCACCAAGGTCGCGCCGCGCAAGGGCGACAACGCCCCCATGGCCGTGATCGAGCTGGTCCAGGAGGCGTACTCGCCGAAGCAGGCCGTCGTCAAGGAGGCCGAGGGCGCCGCGAAGAACGCTGCGAAGCCCGCCGCCGAGGATGCCGACGTCACCGCCGAGGAGACCCCGGTCGTCGAGACCGCGGAGGAGACCACCGCCGCGGACGATACCGCCGCTGCCGAGGAGACCGACAAGGCCTGAGGCCCGGTCGCGAACCGCTGCACCGCCGAGGGCGGGTCGAGGGAGTGATCCCCCGACCCGCCCTCGACGCATCTCCCGGGGCACAGGTCCGGGGCGGCGGCATGGGATGGCGCCACGAGGTGGCGGGGACGTCCGGCAGTCTGTCCCGAAATGTTCTGGAACAGGTGGGAGATCGTGACCATATGGTCATCGGGACCCCTCCCGGGGTGGTCTACGGTGGACGGCGGGCCCCGTCCCGATGGTGCCCGTCCGCAGTACGTCGACACCCGGAGCTCATCATGTCCCAGCGGTCGCTTCCCCCCGCCTCCGCCCCCCAGTCCTCGACCTCCGCGCTCAGCCGGCGGGGTCTCCTCGCCGCCGCGGCCGTCGCCGTCCCCGGCGCCTCCCTCGCCCTGAGCGCCGCGCCCGCGAACGCCGATCCCGCCGTCACCGGCGGGGAGACCCGCGTCGTGGACGTGCCCCTGTCCGAGGCGGAGCTGATCGAGGTGGACGGCGCCCCCGTGCGCGACCTCCCGCAGCAGCCCGCCACGATGGTGGGCGTGACCTGGCCCGCGGCGGCGGACGCGCCGACGGTGCAGGTGCGCGGGCTGCAGTCGGACGGGTCCTGGACCGCGTGGGAGCTGCTCGAGACCGCCGAGGACCCGCAGACGGGCGAGGACGCGCCCGGCACCGAGGCGGCCTGGATCGGGGTGGTCCAGGCGCTCCAGATCCGGGTCGAGGTCGACGGCGCCGATGCCTCCGAGCACGCGGTCGCCCACCTCGTCACCACCTCGGCCGCCCCCGACGACGAGAGCGTCGCGGAGGAGGCGGTCGCCGCCGCGGAGACGGAGGACAGCGGCGAGCAGTCCGAGGCCAGCCCGAAGGCCGCCCGGATCACGACTTTCGCCGCCCCCGCGTCGACCTCCGCCGTCGGCCCGGGCGCCCCGACGATCACCTCGCGCGCCGCCTGGGGCGCCGATGAGTCCCTGGTGCGCGGCACGAGCGGTGCGAAGCGCCTCAAGGGCGTGGTGCTGCACCACACCGCCGGCACCAACAATTACACCTCGAGCCAGTCCGCGCAGATCGTGCGCGGCATCCTCACGTACCACACCCAGTCCCTGGGCTGGGCGGACATCGGCTACAACGTGCTCGTCTCCAAGTACGGGCAGATCTTCGAGGGCCGCCACGGCGGGCTGCACCGGAACATCATCGGCGCCCACGCCTACGGCTTCAACACCGGGAGCTTCGGCATCTCGGTGATGGGGAACTACTCCTCGGGCACGGTGCCGGCAGCGGCGACCTCCGCCGTCGCCCGGGTGGTGGGCTGGAAGCTGCTGAGCACCTTCCACACCTCCGCCACCTCGAGCGCCACCTGGACCCCGGGCTCCGGCACCAAGTTCCCCGCCGGGAAGACCGTGACCCTCCCCGTGCTCTTCGCCCATCGCGACGTGAACAGCACCGAGTGCCCCGGTGACTCGCTCTACGCGAAGCTCGCCTCCCTCCGCAGCGCCGCCCAGAAGCAGATCGACAGCGGCTGGAAGGAGCACCTGTGGGCCTTCCAGGGGGCGGGCGGCGAGGCGGTCCTGGGCACCGTCGTCGAGGGCGCCCACACCACCGGCTCGTACACCGCGACCCTGCTCACCAAGGGGCTCGTGCTCCAGAGCGGCGGGAACGCCGCGGGCTACGCCACCCCCTTCGGACCGGACTGGGAGCAGTCCTGGGGACGGCCGACAAGCGGCGTGAGCACGAACGGTACGACCTTCTCGCAGGAGTTCGAGAACGGCGTGGCCGTCTCCCGCTCGGGCACCGTCAGCTTCGGCGCCGCCCGCTTCGTGGACGTCCCCCCGGGGACCATGTACAAGGAGGAGATCGAGGAGCTCGCCGGGCGCGGAATCACCACCGGCTGGCCCGACGGCACCTACCGTCCGCTCTCCCCGATCCAGCGCGACGCGATGGTGGTCTTCCTCTACCGCGCGCTGGGCAAGCCCGCCTTCACCCCGCCCACCACCTCCCCGTTCACGGACATGCCGCGCAGCCGCATGTACTACAAGGAGGTCACCTGGGGTCGGGCCCAGGGGATCGTCGAGGGATGGCCCGATCGCACCTTCCGCCCCACCGCATCGATCGAGCGCGGGGCCGTCGCGGCTTTCCTGTACCGTGCTTCCGGGAGCCCGGCGGTCCGCGCCGGCAGCCCCTTCCGGGACGTCCCGGCGAACCACCAGTTCGCGCGGGAGATCACCTGGCTCGCGAGCACCGGCATCACCACCGGCTGGCCGGACGGCACCTTCCGGCCGAGGGATGCGATCGCCCGCGACGCGATGGCGGCCTTCATGGTCCGCTGGATGGAGTACCGCGGGCTGTGACGCGCTGAGCGACCGGCCCCTTCACGAAGGAGATGCCGGTGAGGGTCGCCCTGCTGTGCGATGTCGACCAGACCGTCTACCACGTCGGGGACGAGGCGATCGCGACCGCGACCACCCGTCGGCTCGAAGCGCGGGGCCTCCAGGTCACGCGCATCAGCCGGCACGAGAAGTACGGTCCGGGCGGGCGGGCCGCGGCCCGCACCCTGCCCGCGCTCACCTTCCCCTGGCCGCTCGAGCAGCGCGCCGCCTATCTCGGCGAGATCCGCCGCGTCCTCGCGGGGGAGCGGGACGCCCTCCCGGCGGAGGACAAGCTCCACGGCATCCTCGAGCGGCTGCGGGAGGTCGACGCCCTCGTGATCGGCGGCGGCGGCAGCCTCACCTCCCGCTACGGCTGGCTGCTCGATGAGCGCATCGCCACCGCGGAGGCGGCCCGCTCCCTCGGCAAGCGCGTCGTGCTCAGCGGGCAGAGCCTCGGCCCCGAGCTCACCGACGCCGATCGCGCGGCGGTGCGCTCCCTGCTCGACGCCTGCGACCTGGTGGGTCTGCGGGATGCGCTGAGCGTGCGGATCGCCCGGCAGATCGCCCCCGAGCATCCCGCGATCGTGCAGGTCCTCGACGACGCCCACGGGCTCGGCCTCCCGGAGGACGGCACGCCTCCGGTGCTCGACGAGCGGCTGCTCTCGGTGACCCTGGGCGGGGACGGCGATCCCTTCCCCCGCGAGCAGTACGCGGGCATCGCCGCAGCGCTGATCGACGCCGTGGTCGCCCGCACCGGCGCCCGGGTGCAGATGGTGCCCCACATGGCCGATCCGGACAGCGGCGGGGGAGACCTCGACCTGCACCGGGAGGTGGCCTCCCGGGTCTCCGCCGAGGTGGAGCAGCTGCCGATCGAGCTCGACACCGCGTCCGCGGCGCGCACCAGCGCGGCCGGCTGGGTCCTCAGCACCCGGTTCCACCCGGTCGTCTTCGGTGCCGCCGCCGGGGCCGCGGTGCTCGCGGTGCCGCTGAACCGCTACGGGGCCACCCGCATGGACGGCGCCCTGCGCGCCCACGGTCTCGCGGGCGGCGCCGTGCCGCTCGCGGCGCTCTGGGATCCGCGCACCGGCGGTCCCTCGGCCCTGGTGGACGAGGTGGCGGACGCCCTCGTCGCCGCCCGTCCCGCCGAGCACGAGCACCTGCGCGCGCGGGCCGGCGCCCTGCGCTCCGCCGGGGAGTCCTGGTGGGACGGGGTCGTCGACGTGCTCACCGGCGCGCGGTCCGCGACCGAGGTCGCCGCCGCCGTGGAGCCCGGACCGGAGCCGCAGCAGCGCTGGCCCGAGCCGCTGCGCCGGGCCCTCGCGCCCTACAGCACCGCGGTCGACGCGGCGCCCGCGCCGTCGGCCGCGATCATCCTCCGCACCCGCGACCGGCTGCGCCTGCTGGACCGCGCGATCCAGGACGTCCTCGCCCAGACCCGGCAGGACTGGGAGCTCGTGGTGGTCGACGACGCGGGCGATGCCGCCGCGGTGGACGCCGTGCTCGCCCGCCACGAGGGCGAGGCCGCGGGGCGGATCCGCGTCCGCCACCGCACCGCGTCCTCCGGGATGGAGGCCGCGAGCAACGAGGGCCTGCGGGCGAGCTCCGCGCCGCACGTCGCCGTCCACGACGACGACGACACCTGGCACGCCACCTTCCTGCAGGAGACACTCGCCCACCTCGAGGCCCATCCCGAGCAGGAGGCGGTGGTGGTGCGCACCCTGATCGTGCATGAGCACGAGACGGCGACGGGCTTCGTCGAGGACGAGGTGTTCCCCTCCTGGCCCGAGATCGCCGGGGTGCGGCTGGTCGACTACCTGGCCGTGAACCGCAACGTGCCCATCGCGATGCTCCACCGCCGCCGCGTCCACGAGGCGATCGGCGAGTACGACGAGTCGCTGCCGGTCGTGGGCGACTACGCCTTCCATCTCGCGCTGCTGCAGCATGCCGAGGTGGGATTCCTGGATCGTCCGCTCGCGCAGTGGCGTCATCGACGCGACGCCGCGGGGGCGAGCAGCAATTCGATGTACGCGATGAGCGACGGCCACCGGCACTTCGACGCCGTGCTGCGGGAGCGCGCGCTGCGGGAATGGACCCGCGAGAACGGGATCGGCCTGCCGCTGTTCCTCGCCAAGAACACCGAGAGCACGGTCGAGCGCAGCGAGGAGCGCATTCTCGAGGAGCTGCGCGCGCTGCGCGAGGAGGTCGCCGCGCTGAGGGGCCGCCGGTCCCCGCTCGAGGAGCTGGGCCGACGAGCCTATCGCCGGGTGCGACGCGGCCGCTGAACCGGCGGCAACTGAGCGGCCCCCGCTGAACCGTCGGCCGCAGGGCGGTCTACAGCCGAGCGAGCGGCCGGGCCCCGCGGGCCCGGCCGCTCGTGATCAGCCGAAGTAGCGGGGCAGGGTGCCCTCGCGCAGCTCGCGCAGCTCGGCAAGGCCGAGATCGGCAAGGCCCGCGAGGGAGAGCGTGTCGCCGCCGGTCGTGCCCAGCCGGAGCACCGGCACATCGTGCTCCGCCGCGAGGGCCGTCAGCGCCTCGAGGCCCTCCGCGGGCACGGCCACGAGGGCGCGGGCCTGCGACTCGGCGAAGAGGGCGCTCGTGAGGTCGACGCCGTCCCGCTCGAGCAGCGGGGCGAGGTCGATCGCGGCGCCGGTCCCGAAGCGGGTGCTCGCCTCGACGAGGGCCTGGGCGAGCCCGCCGTCGGAGAGGTCGTGAGCGGCGGCGCCGAGACCCTGCTCCGAGGAAGCGATGAGCACACGCGCGAGCGCCCGCTCGGCCTCGAGCTCCACCCGCGGGGGGAGCCCACCGAGGTGCTGGTGGATCACGTCGGCCCAGGCGGAGCCCGAGAGCTCCTCGCGCGTGGTGCCGAGCAGGAGCACCGCGAGGCCCTCGCCCTGCCAGCCCGAGGGCACACGACGGGCGACGTCCTCGAGGACGCCGAGCACGCCGACGACGGGGGTCGGGTGGATGGCGGAGTCGATCCGCCCGGGCTCGCCGGTGGAGTTGTACAGGGAGACGTTGCCGCCGGTGACGGGCACCTCGAGGGTCTCGCACGCCTCGGCGAGGCCGCCGATCGCCTCGACCAGCTGCCACATCGGGCCCGGATCCTCGGGGGAGCCGAAGTTCAGGCAGTCGGTGATCGCGAGCGGCACCGCGCCGGCGGTGGCGACGTTGCGGTAGGCCTCGGCGAGGGCGAGCTGCGCCCCGGCGCGCGGGTCGAGCTTGGTGTAGCGGCCGTTGGCGTCGGTCGCGAGGGCGATGCCGCGCCCGGTCTCCTCGTCGATGCGCAGCACGCCTGCGTCGTCGGGCATGGCGAGGGCGGTGTTGCCGCCGACGTAGCGGTCGTACTGATCGGTGATCCAACCGGTCGAGGCGAGGTTCGGGGAGGCGATCAGGGTGCGCAGCTGCGCGATGACCTCCTCGGGGGTGCCGGGCCGGGGGAGCGCCTCGGCGGCGTCCGCCTGGAGGGCGTCCTGCCAGTCGGGCCGGGCGTAGGGGCGGTCGTAGACGGGGCTGTCGATCGCGACGGTCGCCGGGTCCACGTCCACGATGCGCTCGCCGTGGTGGTCGATCGTGAGCCGCCCGTCGCCGGTGACCTCGCCGATCACGGCGGCCTCGACGTCCCAGCGCGCGGTGATGGCCTGGAACTCGGCGAGCTTCTCGGGGCTCACCACCGCCATCATCCGCTCCTGCGACTCGCTCATCAGGATCTCGCCCGCGGTGAGGGTGGGATCGCGCAGCAGCACCTCCTCGAGATGGATGTGCATGCCGGAGCCGCCGTTGGCGGCGAGCTCGCTGGTCGCGCAGGAGATGCCGGCGGCGCCGAGGTCCTGGATGCCCTCGACGGTGCCCGCCGCGTACAGCTCGAGGCAGCACTCGATGAGGACCTTCTCCATGAAGGGGTCGCCCACCTGGACGCTGGGCCGCTTGACCGGGCCGTCCTCCTCGAAGGTCTCCGAGGCGAGGATCGAGGCGCCGCCGATGCCGTCGCCGCCGGTGCGGGCGCCGAAGAGCACGACCTTGTTGCCCGCGCCGGTGGCGGAGGCGAGGTGGATGTCGTCGTGGCGCATCACACCCAGGGCGAGCGCGTTGACCAGGGGGTTGGACTGGTACGAGGCGTCGAAGACGGTCTCTCCGCCGATGTTCGGCAGGCCCAGGGAATTGCCGTAGCCGCCGACGCCGGAGACCACGCCGTGCACCACGCGCGCGGTGTCGGGATGGTCGATCGCGCCGAAGCGCAGCTGGTCCATGACGGCGACCGGCCGAGCGCCCATCGAGATGATGTCGCGCACGATGCCGCCCACGCCGGTGGCGGCGCCCTGGTACGGCTCGACGAAGGAGGGGTGGTTGTGGGACTCGACCTTGAAGGTCACGGCCCAGCCGTCGCCGATGTCGACGACGCCCGCGTTCTCGCCCATCCCCACCAGGAGCTTCTCGCGCATCTTCTCGGTGGTGTGCTTCCCGAAGGTGCGCAGGTGCGTCTTGGAGGACTTGTAGGAGCAGTGCTCGGACCACATCACCGAGTACATGGCCAGCTCGGCGTTGGTGGGGCGGCGGCCCAGCAGCTCGCGGATGCGGGCGTACTCGTCGTCCTTGAGCCCGAGCTCCGCGTACGGCTGGACCTGGTCCGGCGTCGCGGCCGCGTTCTCGACGGTGTCGGACTCGCCGACGGGGCCGGCGGGGGAGGTCGTGGTCTCAGCGGTCATCGCGGGGTGGGGTCCGTTCGTCACGAGGGCTGGGGGAGCATCGGGCGCTGAGGCCCGATGCCCGCCCAGTCTACGGTCGTCCCGCGATCGGGGTCGGGGCGGTCCGCCTCGCCCTCAGCGCCGACGCGAGGACTGCTTCGCGGCGTCCCGCAGCGCCTTCTCGCTGACCGGTGCGTCGTGGCTCGCCCGCTGCGCGCGGTAGTACGCCGCGGCCTCGTCCTGCCGCTCCTGCTCCCCGCCGAGCGCGATGGGGGCGCGCACGTGGCCTGGGCGCACGTCGAAGGCGGCGACCAGGTCCAGCACGTGCGGGCGCAGACGCCACAGCAGTCGGCGGAGGTCCGCGCCGATCTGCCGACCGCGCTGCGGGGAGATCATCCCCGAGAGCAGGAACCAGGCCAGGTCGTCCTGGATGGCGGTGAGACCGAAGAGGTCGCGCACGTCGGTCAGCACCGCGCGGCTGCCCTCGGCGCCGGGGCCGTCGAGGGCCTCGATCCCCGCCGTGAAGGCCCGCCAGCGGACCAGGTCGGCATGGGCGCGGGCGGCGTCCAGCATCTCCACCTGGTGCTTGTTGACCTCGGCGGCGGCGTCGGCCGGGCTCATCTTCGCGGTGCCGCGCAGGGCGAGGGCGACCTCCTCGACCTTGACCCGGGCGCGGTCGGCGAGCATCTCCTCCTGGAAATCGGCCTGGCGCATCGAGTCGAAGGCGCGGCGCGGGTTCCCGCGGTCGCTCATGGACTGGCCGAGGCGCGCCCAGGGGGTGTGGCGCTTGGCGAGCACCTCCGCGCGCTGGGCGATGAAGCGGCCGATCCCGGCCCGGTCCACGCTCCTCAGCTCGGAGGTGTAGTCCGAGAGCAGGCGCTTGGCGACGAGCTGCAGCAGGATCGTGTTGTCGCCCTCGAAGGTCGCGTACACGTCGAGGTCCTGGTGCAGGCCCACCAGCTGGTTCTCCGCCATGAAGCCCGAGCCGCCGCACGCCTCGCGGCACTCCTGGATGGTGTCCAGGGCGAGCCGGGTCGAGGTGGGCTTGAGGGTGGCGGCGAGGGTCTCGAGGTCCTCGCGCGCCTCGGGCGTGTCGCCGCGGCCGGAGAAGACGTCGTCGAACGCCTGCAGCAGCTGCTCGTGCGCGAAGGCGCCCGCATAGGTCGCGGCGAGCTTCGGCAGGAGGCGGTGCAGGTGCGCCTGGTAGTCCATCAGCACCGTCTCGCGGGTCGGGTCCGCGGCGGTGAACTGGCGGCGCTGGGTCGCATAGGTGATCGCGATGTGCAGCGCGAGCTGCGAGGCGCGGATCGCGGAGCCGTCGAGGGAGACGCGGCCCTGCACGAGCGTGCCGATCATCGTGAAGAAGCGGCGCCCGGGCGACTCGATGGGCGAGGTGTAGGTGCCGTCGGGGGCGACGTCGCCGTAGCGGTTCAGCAGGTTCCGGCGCGGCACCCGCACGTGGTCGAAGGCGAGACGGCCGTTGTCGATGCCGTTCAGGCCGCCCTTCTCGCCGTCGTCCTCGCTCGAGACGCCGGGCAAGAGGTTCCCGTCGGCATCCCGGACGGGCACGTAGAAGCAGTGCACGCCGTGGTCGACGCCGTTCGTGATGAGCCGCGCGAAGACCGTCGCGGCGCGGGCGTGGATCGCGGCGTTCCCCAGGTAGTCCTTCCACGCGGCGCGGAACGGGGTATGGAGGACCCACTCGCCGTCCTCGCCGCCGTCGGGGTCGAAGGTCGCGGTGGTCGCGAGCGACTGCACGTCGGAGCCATGCCCGATCTCGGTCATCGCGAAGGCGCCGGGGGTCTCGAGGCTCATCGCGCCCGGGACCCAGGCCTTCTGCTGCTCCTCGTCGCCGAGCTGCACGATCGCGGAGGTGAACAGGCCCCACTGCACGCCGGCCTTGATCTGCAGGGACGGGTCGGCGACGACGAGCTCCTCGAAGGCGGCGACGTTCGCGCCGTTGTCGTTCGGGCCGCCCAGGTGCTCGGGGAGCATCGGCAGGGACATCTGCTGGTCGGCGAGCTCCTGCAGCTGAGCGTAGACGCGCTCGCGGCGCTCGGCGACGCTCGCGTCGAGGGGGCGGTGGAACGCGGGCTGTGCGGCCCGGTCGCGGGAGGTGCGGCGGGCGTCGGCCCAGCGGCCCAGGAGCGCCTCGGAGACCAGCTCGACGTCGAGGCGGGTGCCGTCGACGGGGACGGGGATCGGTCCGGTCGGTGCGGAGCCGGAGGTCGCAGCGGACGTCGTGGTGGTCGTGGTGGTCGTGGTGGAGGGGGTCGTCGAGGTCATGGGTGCAGTCCCTTCATGAGCCAGGTGACCAGGTGGGTCACGAGCTGATCGGCAGTGAGCAGAGCGGGGCGGGGAGCGGGGTGGGGAGCGGACGGGGGGTCCGAGGCGGCCGACGGGACGGTGGGGGCCGTCGGGCCGTCGGCCGCGGCGGCCTCGACGCTCGTCATCCAGCTGTCGACCGCGCGCTCGACGAAGCCGACCGCGCCGTGCGCCCAGACCTGCGGCGAGGGCGTGCCCGCGGGGAGGAAGCTGGCGACCAGGCGGGTGACGGCGGCGAGGAAGTGGTTCAGGCCGTCGCTGGGCCGCGTGACGAAGCGGTACACGCCCGGGGAGCGCTGCGCGGTCTCGACGTAGGCGGCGATCATGGCGCGGATCCGCTCCTCGGGGGCGGGCTCGCGGCCGCTGCGGCGCTCGAGCCCGCGCAGCTCCTCGAGGAGCCGGCGGTGCATCGAGGAGAGGATCGCGCGGCCCAGCTCGGCCTGAAGGTGCGCCTTGTCCTCGAAGTACCGGTAGACGATGGACTTGGACGTGCCGGAGGCCGCGGCGATGTCCTCCATCGTCACGTCGGGGCCGCGCTCGTGGATCAGGTGGCGGGCCACGTCCAGCAGCTCGCCGCGCCGCTGCTCGCGGTGCTGTGCCCATCGGGCGGAGCGGCCGTCCACGGGGGCTTGCGTCGTCGCATTCACGGAACCTAGGGTATCAAGTACCGTCGGTTCTATGTAAAGTCCCTGTCCGGGACTCCCGCAGTCCGCGACCCCCGTGACCACGAAGAGGTGCACCACAGTGACCCAGACCGAAGCTCCCCGCGACGCCCTCGTCCTCGGCGGCAACCGCATCCCGTTCGCCCGCTCGGGCGGGCCCTACGCCGGGATCAGTAACCAGGACCTGCTGACCGCGGCGCTCGACGGCCTCGTCGCCCGCTACTCCCTGCAGGGCGAGAAGCTCGGCGAGATCGCCGGCGGCGCGGTCCTCAAGCTCGCCGGCGACCTCAACCTCACCCGCGAGAGCGCGCTGGGCACCCCGCTCGACCCGCGCACCCCTGCGATCGACCTGTCCAAGGCGTGCGCGACCAGCCTCGAGACCGTCCTCCACGTCTCCAACCGCCTCCGCCTGGGCCAGATCGACTCCGGCATCGCGTGCGGCGTCGACTCCGCCTCCGACGCCCCGATCGAGGTCAGCGCCCGCCTGCGCCGCATCCTCCACCGCGCCGCCGCCGCGAAGACCACGATGCAGCGCGTCAAGGCGCTCTCCGCGATCCGCCCGGCGGACCTCTCCCCGGTCCCGCCCCGCAACGGCGAGCCCCGCACCGGCCTGTCGATGGGCGAGCACCAGGCGCTCACCACCGCCCAGTGGGGCATCACCCGGCAGGCCCAGGACGAGCTCGCGCTCGCCTCCCACCGGAACCTCGCCGCGGCCTACGACGCGGGCTTCCTCGACGACCTGATCACCGGCTACCGCGGCCTCGCCCGCGACCAGAACCTGCGCCCCGACTCGAGCCTCGAGAAGCTCGCGACGCTGAAGCCCGTCTTCGGCGTGAAGTCCCCCCAGGTCGAGGAGCCGACCATGACCGCGGGCAACTCGACCCCGCTCTCCGACGGCGCCTCAAGCGTGCTGCTGGGCAGCGCCGACTGGGCCGCCGAGCGCGGCCTCACCCCGCTCGCCCGCGTCGTCGACGCCCGCAGTGCCGCCGTCGACTTCGCGCACGGCGACGAGGGCCTGCTCATGGCCCCCGCCTACGCCGTCCCCGAGCTGCTCGACGCGCACGGTCTCGCCCTGCAGGACCTCGATCTCTACGAGATCCACGAGGCGTTCGCCGGGACGGTGCTGAGCACCCTCAGGGCCTGGGAGTCGGAGGAGTTCTGCCGCACCCGGCTCGGCCGCTCCGCCCCGCTCGGCGCGATCGACCGCTCGCGCCTGAACGTCTCCGGCTCCTCGCTCGCCGCGGGCCACCCGTTCGCCGCGACCGGCGGCCGGATCGTCGCGACCCTCGCCAAGCTGCTCCACGAGCGGGCCCGGGAGACGGGCCGCACCCAGCGCGGCCTGATCTCCGTGTGCGCCGCCGCCGGGCAGGGCACCGTCATGCTGCTCGAGTCCGTCACGGCCTGAACGCCGAGCCGACCAGGAGGAACCGATGACCGACACTTACACCCGCCTCGTCCGCTCCGGCCCCGGAGGGATGCTCGCCAAACAGCTGGGCCTGCCCCGCCCCTCGCGCCTGCTGCGGCGCCACGACCGCCCCGAGCCGGTGCTCGGCCCGGTCGTCGTGCTCGGCACCTCGGCGGGGGCCGACGCAATCGCCCGCCGCCTTCTCGCCGAGGGCGCCGATGTGCGGCGCCGCCTCGAGGACCTGCGCACCGTCGGCTCCGTGCTGGTGGTGGCCGACGAGCTCGCCGCCCCCGCCGAGCTCGGGCCGCTCGTGCTGCCGTTCGCCGGGGCCGTCCGCTCCCTCGCACCGGGAGCGCGGGTCGTGACCGTCTCCCGTCCCGCGACGGGAGAGGACCCCGCTCGGGACGCCGCCCGCGGCGGCGTCGAGGGCTTCGTCCGCTCCCTCGCCCATGAGCTGCGGGCCGGCGGCACCGCCAACGGCGTGCTGGTGGCCGACGGCGTGGGCCTGGATGCCCCGGGGGTGGTCGGCGCGCTGCGGTTCCTGCTCTCGGCGCGCAGCGCCTTCGTCACGGGCCAGTTCCTGACCGTCTCGAGCCCGGCGGGCACGGAGACCGAGAACCTCTCGCTCCCGCTCGCCGGACGCACCGCTCTGGTCACCGGCGCGGCCCGCGGTATCGGTGCGGCGATCGCCCGCACCCTCGCGGCCGACGGGGCCCGACTCGTGGTCCTCGACGTGCCGGGCGCGGGCACCGAGCTCTCCCGCCTGGCCAACGAGCTGCGCGCCGTGCCGATCCAGCTCGACGTCACCTCTCCCGGCGCGGGGGAGCGGCTCGTCGCCGCGCTCCGCGACAGGGGCCTGACGCTCGACATCCTCGTGCTGAACGCGGGCATCACCCGCGACAAGCTCTTCGCCAACATGACCCCGGACCGCTGGGATCCGGTGCTCGCCGTGAACATCACCAGCCAGATCGCGCTGAGCGACGCGCTGCTCGAGGCCGGGGACGTGCTCGGGGAGCACCCGCGTGTCGTGTCCCTCGCGTCCACCAGCGGCATCGCCGGCAACCGCGGCCAGACCAACTACGCCGCGTCCAAGGCCGGGGTGATGGCCTTCGTCGACGCGCTCGCGGCACGGCTCGCCCCCGCGGGCGGGACCGCGAACGCCGTCGCCCCCGGGTTCATCGAGACCGAGATGACCGCGAAGATCCCGCCGGTGACCCGCGAGATCGCCCGTCGGCTGAACTCGCTCCAGCAGGGCGGGCTGCCCGTGGACGTCGCCGAGGCGATCGCCTTCCTCGCGAGCGACGAGGCGGGCGGCATCCAGGGCGAGACCCTGCGCGTGTGCGGCCAGAACATGGTGGGCAAGTGATGGCGGCACCGCGCACCGAGGAGAGCGTCAAGGACCTCGCCGATCTGCCCTCCTTCCCCGCGATCTACGCCGCCGCCCTCGATCCGCGCGGGGCGCGCCGCGACGGCGGGGAACCGCGCCTGCCGGAGATCGCCTACCGGGTCCGGGCCGTCCGGATCGACGGGGAGCGGGCTCGCGACTTCGACCATCTGATGGGCGGGGCCGCGACCGACCTGGTCCACCCCGGCGTGCTCCACGTGCTCGCCTTCCCCGTCTCGCTCGCGCTGATGGCCCGGCGCGACTTCCCCTTCCGGCTGCTCGGCCTGGTGCACCTGCGCAACCAGGTGCTGCAGCACCGTCCGGTGCGAGTGGGCGAACTGGTCGACGTCGAGTGCCGGGTGCGGGATCTGCGCCCGCACCGCAAGGGCCGCACCTTCGAGGCGGTCTCCACGATCCTCGGCCAGGACGGCGAGATCATCGCGACCGACGTGTCCACCTATCTGGTGCGCGGCGGGGCGGAGCGGTCCGGGGCGGACGAGCAGTCGGCGCGGCGCGAGGAGTTCGTGCCGCCGCGGCCGACTGGACGCTGGCGGCTCGGCGCGGACACCGGTCGGCGCTACGCCGCGGTCTCGGGGGACGTGAACCCGATCCACCTCTCGGCGCTCAGCGCGCGGGCGTTCGGCTTCTCGTCCGCGATCGCGCATGGCATGTACACCGCCTCCCGCGCCTTCACCGAGGCGCGGGTGGACCTGTCGCGGCCGCTGCGCTGGGACGTCTCCTTCGACGCCCCGGTCACCCTGCCCGGCTCGCTGCTCGTCGCCTACGAGGACGATCCGGCGACGGGAACGGTGCGCTGCGTCGGCTGGCGCCCGGGCCGCGGCGAGAAGGGCCCGCGCCGCTGCCTCGAGGTGGAGGTCACGACCCTCGAACGGTGAGCGGAGGGCTCAGCGCAGACCGGCCTCGAGTGTGCTCAGCAGGTGCTCGACGAAGGCGTCGGCCCGCACGTCGGTGAGCAGGTCGACGGTGGGCTCCCGGCCCCAGCGACCCAGCTCGTCGCCGACGGTCTGGCCGCGGGTCAGGGTGCCCGTGAGCTCGACGTCCACCGCGAGTGGGCGGGTCGATGCGAAGTCGCCCGTGACGGCGTGCGCCGCGACCAGCGGGTCGTGGACGTGCGCGCTCCAGCCGAATCCGTCGGACTCGTGGAACTCGAAGTAGAACCGCAGCGCTTCGGCGAGGATCCGCGCGACCGGGTTCCCGGACGTCCCGGCGAGCTGCTCGACCCGCTCGAGCACGTCGCCGCCCACGTGCACGGACTCAGTCGCCTGCAGGGCGCCGAGCACGGGTAGACGCGGCGCGCTCGCGAAGGCCGCCAGCACCCGCTGCGCCGCCTCCGGATCCACGGCGATGTTCCACTCGCTCGTCGGGCCGGTGTTGCCCCGGTGATGGATCGCGCCGCCCATTACGTGCAGCCGTCGCAGCAGCCGCGGCAGCTCGGGCTCGATCTCGAGCGCGAGGGCGAGGTTCGTGTGCGGGCCGAGCACGAGGCCGACCAGCTCGCCCGGACGCTCCCGCGCGAGATCCACCCACAGCTGCGCCCCCGAGCGCGGATCCTCCGCGCGCGTCGGCTCGGGCAGCACGGCATGGCCGAGCCCGCCCGGGCCGTGGGTGTCGTCGGCGAACATCGGCGGCTCGACGAGCGGCCGATCCGCGCCGAGGGCGACGGGAGCAGGGATCCCGAGCAGCTCTGCGAGCACGAGGTTGTTGCGGTGCACCACCGAGGCGGGGACGTTGCCGCCGGTCGAGACGATGCCTGTCACCTCGACGTCCTCCCGCAGCGCGAGATAGGTGAGGGCGAAGGCGTCGTCGATGCCGGTGTCGCAGTCGACGAGGAGGGGGAGCGTCATGGGGCCAGCCTACGGAGCCCTGCGGAGCCGCTGCGGGCCTGGCCACGGCGCCCGTGCCGGAGGGATGATCGGCCCATGCCGCATCCGCAGATGTTCGACGACGACGACCCGGTGCTGGCGAGGGTCCGCGCGATCGCGCTGGCCCTGCCCGGTGCCGCGGACGAGCGCAGCTATGCGCCCGCCTATCTCGGGACCTCGGGCTGGCTGGGGATCGACCTCGACGTGCGCACCGACGACGCGGAGCTCGCCGAGCTGATCGAGGAGTCGTACCGCACCGTCGCCCCGGCGCGCCTGCTCGCCGAGCTCGAGCAGGGTTCCCCGCGCCGGGCCTGATCCGCGCCGTCGCGGGGAGTCGGGCGGGAGACCACCCCGGAGGGCGGGGATCAGCCGCGCGGCGCGGGCAGCTGCTGGAACTCGTCGATCAGCCCCATCAGCTCCGTTCCCATCTCGACCTGCACCAGCAGCAGGCCGATCGTCCCGTCGGCCGCGACGAAGAAGTCCGTGCCGAACCCGCCGGACCAGCCCCAGCTGCCCTGACGCTCCCCGCCCGTGACGACCGCGACGCCGCAGCCCCAGCCCGTGCCGTCCCAGAATCCGGGGAAGAACGAGTCCTCCTGTTTGGCCGCCGCGGGCACCAGGTCCGAGGCCAGCAGCGCGAGGTGCTCCGCGGAGAGCAGCTCCCCGCCCCGCAGCGCCCGCAGGAAGCGCAGGTAGTCCGCGGCGGTGGAGACCAGCTCGCCGTGCGACACGTCGTGCGGAGGAGGGCCGACGAGCGGGCCGCGGCCCGCCGGCTCGACCTCCCCGAGAGCGCCGTCGTCGATCCGGAACGCCGGCGGCAGCCGATGCGCCTGCGCCGCGGGCACGAAGGAGCCGGTGTCGACCATCCCCAGCGGATCCAGCAGGTCAGCGCGCAGGTGCTCCCCGAGGGGTCTGCCGGTCAGTCGCGAGAGCAGCACGCCCAGTACCCCGAAGGAATGGTGATAGCGCCACACCGATCCGGGCTCGCCGACGAGCGGCAGACCGCCCAGCGCGGCGAGCCACTCGTCGGCGCCGAGGCTCCACGGCGCCGAGCCCGCCTCGAGGCCGGCGTCGACCATGGCCCGCTGCAGCGGTCCCTCCGCGGTCGCGATGCCGAGACCGGAGGTGCAGGTCAGCAGGTGCTCCACGGTGATCGGGGTGGCGGAGGGTCGGGCGGCATCGAGCGGCGCGAGGGGGTGCGGGAGCACGCGCGGGGCGGCGAGCTCAGGCAACCACTGCGCGACCGGTGCGTCGAGCGCGAGCTCGCCCCGCTCGATCAGGCGCAGCGTCGCCACGGCCGTGATCACCTTCGTCATCGACTGGATGCGCAGGATCGCGTCGGCGGGGAAGGGCGGTCCTCCCGGCGCGACCCGGCCGCGGGCGACCGGCTCGGGATCGGCCCCGTGCGCGATGATCCCGCCCGGCACCGTGCCGGCGCGGATCGCGGACTCGAGCAGGCGGACGGCGGGCGAGGTCGGCGTCGACATGGCCCCAGAGTAGGGCGACCGGCGCCGCCTACACTCGGCCCATGAGCACGTTCTCGGACTTCGTCCGCCTGGAACCGCGCGAGGTGCCGCTCGGCGGACCGCGCGGGATGACCGTGCACCGCACCCTCCCCGCCCGACGCACCTCCCTCCTCGGCGCCTGGTGCTTCGTGGACCACTTCGGCCCGGACGACGTCTCCGCGACCGACGGGACGCGCGTCGCCCGCCACCCCCACACCGGCCTCGCCACCGTGTCCTGGCTGTTCGACGGCGCCATCACGCACCGCGACGCGCTCGGCAACCACGCCCTGGTGCGCCCCGGCGACGTCGACCTCATGGTCGCCGGCGCCGGCATCACCCACTCCGAGTTCTCCGCCCTCGACACGACCGTGCTCCACGGCGTGCAACTGTGGTTCGCCCTGCCCGATGCCACCCGCTTCCGCGAGCGGGAGTTCACCGTGCACACCCCCGCCGAGGTCTCGACCGGCACCGCTCGTGCTCGGGTCGGCCTCGGCGCGCTGCGCGCCGTCGACGGCGAGGGGTCGCCCCTCGAAGACCGCAGCCCCGTCACGACCGACACCGCGCTCACCCTGGCCCAGCTCGACCTCGAGGCGGGCGGCACGCTGCGGCTCGCGCTCGACCCCGCGCACGAGCACGGCATGCTCGTGGACCGCGGCGCCGCGCGGCTGCGGACGGGGGAACGGGAGACTCACGTTGCGGAGCGAGAGCTGATGGTGCTGCCCGACGGCGCCGAGTACCTCGAGATCCGTGCGGCCGAGGGGACGCCCCTGCGGTTGATGCTGCTGGGAGGTGAGCCGCTCGGCGAGGACATCGTCATGTGGTGGAACTTCGTCGGCCGCACCCACGAGGAGATCGTCGCGTTCCGCGCCCGCTACCAGGCGGAGATCGGCGTGGAGCTCGCCCTCGAGGACGCGCCGATCGCGCCCGTGGTGCGGGAGCGCGGCGGCCTCGCCGCCGACGCCGAGCAGTTCGGCCCTTTCGCCCCGCACACCCCCGCCGCGCTGCCCGCCCCGGAACTGCCCCGCGGCCGGCTCCGCACCCGCGGCCGCCGCGGCCTGCCCGACTGACCGCCCCGACCGCCCTGACCGCCCTGACTACTCGCGGCCCGCTCCATCGGCGGCCGGGAGCTCCCCCTGATCCCCGAGAGATGCCATGAACAGCACCGACGCCCTCCCCGCCCTCGACCAGACCGAGCGGGTGATCCTGCGCGCCGCCGAGGAGGAGGGCGGCACCGGCTGCCCCTGCGACCTGCTCGTCGTCGGCGACACCACCGGCGCGCTCACCGCCGCCGCCCTCGAGCTCGTCACCGATCATCCCGACGCGAGAGTCCACTCGTGGAGCGCCTCGCGGGCGGAGACCGCCGCGCTCGCCGAACGGCTCCCGCAGGCGCTCTCCCTGGGGCGCCTCGTGCTGCCGACGGGGACCGACCCCGTTCCGCTCGAGGAGTTCGCGGGCGGGGCCGAGGCGCACCTGGTGCTCGCGCGGCTGCCGAAGTCCCTCGCCGGCCTCGACGACCTCGCGCGGCGCGTCGCGGTGCTCGCGGCGAGCAGCGGGAGGGAGGACCTGACCCTGATCGCGGGTGGGCGGGTCAAGCACATGTCCCGCTCGCAGAACGACGTCCTTGCCAGTGTGTTCGGCGAGGTGCACGCCTCACGCGGCCTCGGCAAGTCCCGCGCCCTCGTCGCGTCCGCGCCGCGGCCGGAGACGACCCTGCCCGCGCCCGCGACCGGCACGGCGACCGTGGCGGTCCGGGGGGAGCGCCGGGAGCTCGGGCTGCGCGGGATCGGCGACGTGTTCGGCGGGGCGCGGGCCGACGCCGGCTCGCTGCTCCTCCTGGGGGCGCTCGATGCGGCGCTCGTCGCGGGGGAGCTCGCGGTGGGCGGTGTCCCGGGCGGCGCAGCGGAGGCGACGTCAGCTGCTGGGGCGACGGCGGGAGGGACGTCGTCGGCCATCGCGCGCGCGGTCGATGTCGGCTGCGGCAACGGCCTGCTGACCGCTTATCTCTCGGCGGCGCTCCCGGATGCGGCAGTCCTCGGCAGCGACGACGACGCGGATGCGGTCGCCGCGACCCGCGCGACCCTCGCCGCGAGCGGACTGGCGCGGGACGACGTGGAGGTCACCTGGGACGTCTCGCTCTCCCTGGCCGCGGACGCGAGCGCGGACCTGCTGCTGCTGAACCCGCCCTTCCACGACGGCACCGCCGTCGACGCGACGCTCGTGCAGGACCTCCTCGACGCCTCCGCGCGGGTGCTGCGCCCCGGCGGGCAGCTGTGGTTCGTGCACAACTCGCACCTGCGCTACCGGCCGGAGGTGGAGCGGCGCGTCGGCCCGGTGCGGGAGCGCGCCCGCGATCGCCGCTTCACGGTGCTCAGCGCGACGCGCTAGGTCGCCGGCGCCTGCGCCGCCGTCCGCGCCCGCTCCGGCGCGGCACAGGCGGAATGGCCGGATTCTCAACCACTTTCGGCCTCGAAGTGGTTGAGAATCTGGCCCGCCTCGGCGGGGCTGCCGGGCGAGGGACGCCAGCGGGTGGTCTCTGCGACGACTGCGCGCCTGGCCTCCACGGAGGGAAGCCAGGCGCGCAATCGTCGGCTGGGCTGAGACGGGCTGGGCCGGGTGCTGGAGCCGGGACTCAGGCCACGAGGCTCGTGAGCACCGAGGTGAACATCGCGAGGCCGTCGGTGCCGGTGCGCGTGCCCTTGCCGGGCTCGTCGGGGCCGAAGCCGGCCTCGACCGCGTGCTCGGGGTGCGGCATCAGCCCCACCACATTGCCCGCGGCGTTGGTGATACCGGCGATGTCGCGCTGCGAGCCGTTGGGGTTGTCCTCGAAGCCGGCCGGTCCGTGGGTGGCGCCGGCGACGTAGCGGAACACCACGCGGCCCTCCGCCTCGAGCTCGTCGAGGGTGCGGGCGTCGGCCATGTACTGGCCGTCCTGGTTCTTCAGCGGGACGCGGATGACCTGGTCCTGGGCGTAGCCGGACGTCCAGGCGGTGCCCGTGTTCTCGACGCGCAGCGGCTGGTCGCGGCAGATGAAGGAGCGGTGGGCATTCTTGATCATCGCGCCGGGCAGCAGGTGGGTCTCGCAGAGGATCTGGAAGCCGTTGCAGATGCCGAGCACGGGCATGCCGCCGTTCGCCGCGTCCACGACCCTCTCCATGACGGGGGCGAACCGGCTGATCGCCCCGGCGCGCAGGTAGTCGCCGTAGGAGAAGCCGCCGGGCAGGACCACGGCGTCGACGTCCCTCAGGGAGTCCTCGCCGTGCCAGAGCGCGACCGGCTCGGCTCCGGCGAGGCGCACCGCGCGCAGAGCGTCGCGGTCGTCGAGCGTGCCCGGGAAGGTCACCACACCGATGCGCATCAGGCGTCCTCGACCTCGAGGGCGACGACGTCCTCGATCACGGGGTTCGACAGCAGGGTCTCGGCGGCCTCGCGCAGGGTCGCGAGGACCTCCTCGGTCACCTCGCCGGCGACCTCCAGCTCGAACCGCTTGCCCTGGCGCACGGAGGCGACGCCCTCGAAGCCCAGACGGGGCAGGGCCGCCGCGACCGCCTTCCCCTGGGGGTCCAGGATCTCGGGCTTCGGCATGACGTGGACCACGACGCGTGGCATGGGCGCTCCTCGGGGGCGGGCGGGGCAGGGACCTGCGGGTCATCCTACCGAGCGCGCCGGACCCGGAGGCGGGCGGTCCAGGGGCGTACGGTCGGGGGACCACCACGCCCCCCGGGAGTCGCCATGAGGATCCGCCATCTCGTCCATTCCTGCCTGCTCGTCGAGGTCGCCGCGCGGCGCGTCCTGATCGACCCGGGGATGTTCAGCGTCGAGGCCGTGCGCGCGCTCGAGGGGTCGATCGACCTGGTCGCGATCACGCACCAGCACGCCGACCACGTGCAGCGCGCCCTCCTCGCCGAGGTGCTCGAACGCCACCGGGACGCCGTGGTGCTCGCCGAGCCGGAGACGGTCGCGCTGCTCGCGGAGGCCGACGCCGGCCCGATGGGGGAGGGGCCCGCCATCCCGGCGGAGCGGATGCGCGCCCTGCCCGCGGGGGAGTCGCACGAGCTGCCCGCCGTCGGCGGCCGATCGCCGCTGCGGGTGACCGCGGCCGGCGGGGCGCACGCCGTCATCCACCCGGACATCCCGCGGGTCGGCAACACGGGCCTCGTGCTCTCGGCGGGGGACGGGCCGCGCCTCGGCGTCACCGGCGACAGCCTCGAGCCGCTCGCCGAGTTCCAGGGCATCGACGTGCTCGCGTTCGCAGTCGTCGCCCCCTGGTCGAAGATGTCCGAGACGATCGAGTTCCTGCGCGCGGTCCGTCCGCGGCTCGCCCTCCCGGTGCACGATGCGGTCGCGAGCGTCGGGGGCCGCGCGATCTACGTCCGCCAGGCGACGGCGCTCGCCGCCGAGGGCACCGAGGTGCGCGACTGGGTGGACCCGGAGCGCTCGATCGAGCTGTGAGCGGGTAGGGTGCCGGGCGTGCACGGGAGTCCGGTGAGCCGGGCTGAGAGGGAGTTCTCCAACTCCGACCGTAGAACCTGATCCGGATCATGCCGGCGCAGGGAGCTCCGCCAGGCGATCGTCGCCGCGCGCCCGTGCCCACTCGAAAGGCATGGACCGTGACCACACCGCCCGCAGCCCCCACCGCCCCGGCCGATCCGTCCGCGACACCGCTCGGCTTCGGCGTCGGCGCCCGCGTGACCGCCGCCGTGATGAGCGAGGACTACGCCCGGATCCTCGTCGGCGCCCTCTCCGCCCTCGACCTGACCGGGCTCGTGCGCGAGACCGGGGACGTCTCCACCTATCTGGGCGGCCACGAGACGCACCTGCAGCGCGCGCTGATCGACCTCGGCGAGGCGCTCGCCCGCACCGAGCACCACGCGACGATGTCGGTGCTGCTCTCGCGGGGCTGCCCCGGGGAGGTGGCCTGCGAGATGCCCGGTGGGGCGGGACCGCGCGTCACCGCCGTGCCGCCGCCACGGCGCACCGGGCGGTTCGCGAGCGCCGAGTGGGCGCTGTACCCGCTGGCCGACGCGGTCGCCGAGGACGGCACCCCGCCCGACCACATGCGCGACATCTACGCCGCGATCGACCACGCCCGCGAGCTCGGCACCTTCCGCGGCTCCGAGCACTTCGTCACCCGCCTCGAGGGCGACCTCGGCGACGTGATCGCGACGGCCATCGCCGGCTGGCTGCTCGTCGGCCGCGGCGTCCAGCACGTCACGAGCCACCTCACGATCTCCCTGAACAGCCCGTCCCACGATCTGCGCGAGCTGCCTGACGCGCCCGCTGAGATCTCTCCGGGCGCGACCGCGGGGACCGGGCCGGACGCGTCCGCGGAGGAGGCCCGATGAGCGCCGAGCCGCAGAGCCCCGACTCCCGTGAGGCCGCGGCGCCGCAGACCGCGCAGACCTCTCCCGATACTGGCGCCGCGCGCCCCCGCCGCGCTCCGCTGGCCCTCCGGGAGCTCGTGCTGGTCGTCGTGCTCGGCGTCGTGTTCGGCTTCCTGTACTGGGCGTTCGTGCAGGCCTGGAACCTGCTCGCGATTGCGATGGGACCCGCCGGCGACCTCGCCCAGCACGTGCTGTTCGGGTCCTGGCTGCTGGTCGGGCCCATCGCCATCGCGATCCTTCGCCGCCCCGGCGTGGGCATCCTCGCCGAGATCCTCGCGGCGGTGATCGAGGTGGTCTTCCTCGGCAGCCCCGTCGGTCCGCTGCTGCTGCTCTCCGCCGCGCTCCAGGGCCTCGGCTCCGAGCTGCCCTTCGCCCTGACCCGCTACCGCCGCTACGGCTGGGGCGTGTTCGCCGTCTCGGGAGCGCTCGGCGCGAGCCTCGTCTTCTTCTGGACCGCCTACCGCATGGGCTGGTACGGGCAGGACCTGCTCGCCCTCCGCCTCGGAATGCAGATGCTCTCCGGGGTCCTGCTCGGCGGGCTGCTCGCCCGCGTGATCGTGCGGGCGCTCGAGCGCACCGGGGTGCTCGCCGACTTCGCGATCGGGGCCGCCGGTGCGGCGGCGATCCCCGAGCGCCGTGTCCGCTGAGGCGGTGACGGCGCGGCCGGTGAGCGTCGCGACGACCGACCCGAGCCCGCTGGTGCGCGCCGAGGCGCTCGAGGTGGTGCTGCCCTCCGGGGCGGGCGTGGGTCCCTGGACCGGCGAGATCCACGACGGGGAGCAGGTGCTGTTGCTCGGCCCCTCCGGCTCGGGCAAGTCGACGCTGCTGCGCACGCTCGCCGGGGCGATCCCCTCCCACCAGCGCGGGCGGGTCCGCGGCAGCGTGCGCCTCGCGGGCGGGGTCGACCCGGTCGCGGGCGGGGTCACGGCCGCCGCCCCGCTCGTGGGCCATCTCGGTCAGGATCCGGCCGACGGGGTCTGCCTCCCGCAGATCGCCGAGGACGTGGCGCTCCCGCTCGAGAGCGCCTGCACCCCGCCCGAGAGGATCGGGCCCCGCGTCCATGCCGCGCTCACCGCGACGGGCACGGCGGACCTCGCGCACCGCCGCGCCGCGACGCTCTCCGGCGGACAGCTGCAGCGCGCCGCGCTCGCCGCCGCGGTCGTAGCCGAGCCGCGGCTGCTGCTGCTCGACGAGCCCACCGCGATGCTCGACGCCGAGGGGGTCGCCGCGGTGCGGCGCGCGGTCGACGCGGCCGTCGACGCGACGGGATGCGCCGTGCTGCTGGTCGAGCACCGGCTCGACGAGTGGGCGGGGGAGGCGGGTGTTGCCGGGCTCCCGGCCCGGACCATCGCCTTGGACCGCTCGGGGCGGGTACTCGCCGACGGGCCCACCGCCCGGGTGCTCGCGGAGCACGGGGAGCGGCTGCGCGCGGAGGGCTGCTGGCTGCCGCGGGAGATCGAGCGGCGGCTCGAGGACGGGGCCGGTGCGGGCGGGATCTCCCCAGCCCCGGACGGTACGGCGCACGTCGCGGCGACGGGCGCGGCCCCTCGTCAGACGGCCGGGACCCCCGCGCCCGCCCCGACCCCGCTGCTGCGCCTGCGCTCGGCGACCTTGGGACCGGAGGGGCGTGACGTGCTGACCGGCGCCGACCTCACGGTTCGGGCCGGTCGGGTGCTCGCCGTCGTCGGCCGGAACGGCGCCGGGAAGTCGACGCTGCTGGGCGCCCTCTCCCGGCTGGACCCGTTGCGCACGGGGACGCTCGAGGGCGGCGCCGCCGCGCTCGTGCTGCAGCGTCCCGAGTCCCAGTTCGTGGCGGACACCGTCGTCGGGGAGCTCGCCGCGAGCGGGGCCGGGGAGCAGGCCCGGACGGAGCTGCTCGCCCGCCTCGACCTCGGCGACCACGCGGACCAGAGCCCCTACCGGCTCTCCGGCGGGCAGCAGCGACGGCTCTCCCTCGGCGCCATGCTGCTGACCGAGCGGCCGGTGCTGCTGGCCGACGAGCCGGGCTACGGCCTCGACCGCGCCGCGCAGGCCGAGGTGCTCTCGCTGCTGCGCGAGGCGGCGCAGGAAGGTCGCGGGGTGGTCCTGACCACCCACGACCTCCGCGCGGTCGAGGCCGCCGACGAGGTCGTGGTGATCGCCGGGGGCCGGCTCGTCGGCCCCCTCGCCCCGGCCGCGCTGCTCGCCGACGGCGAGCTGCTCCGTCGTGCCGGGCTGCGCGCCGGGGAGGCGGCGGACCCGGCGGGCGGCACGACGGGGGAGCGGGAGCCGGGGCGTGCCCCGCACCCCGGGTCCGCGGCCGCGGCCGCGGCCGCCCAGGAAGGGAGGGACAGGCCGCTCACCGCACTT
>NZ_JAZDCH010000013.1:0-20623 GCF_036311905.1 Brachybacterium sp. J153
CCCCCCCGCTTTCCCGTCCCCTCTCCCTCTTCCGCCGAGGACGGGACGGACCGGCCGCTCACCGCGCTCGAGGACCCACCGCGGCACCGCGCCCTGCTCGCCCGCCGGGATCCCGCGGTGCTGTTGGGACTGCTGACGGCGCTGAGCGTGGTCTGCATCGCCCTGACCGATCCGATCCCGCTGCTCCTGCTCCACCTGCTCCTCGCGAGCGGCGCGATGATCGGGCTGCGGATCGGGCCGCTCGCCCTCCTGCGCGCGCAGGCCCCGTTCCTCCCCTTCGCCGCCGGGGTGCTCGTGGTCAACGTGCTCAGCCGTCCCGGGCACGAGCCGTGGCCGGATCTGCCCGTGCGGGTCACCACCGAGGGGATCGTCCTCGGCACCGCCCTCGCCCTGCGGGCGCTGGTCATCGGGCTCGGCGCCGCAGTGGTGCTGCGTGCCTCGGATCCCGGGCGCACCCTGACCAGCCTGCGCGTCCACGCCCGGCTGCCGGCCCGCATCGCCCTCGCCCTCCTCGCGGGGCTGCGACTGCTCGAGGACCTGCCCCGGCGCTGGTCGACGATCCTCCGCGCGCACCGCCTGCGTCGGCCGTCCGCCCCAGACGGGAATCCCGTGCGGCTCGGCCCGCGCGCGCTGATGACCTGCGCCTTCGCGCTGCTGGTCGACGCGATCCGCTCCTCGGCCCGGATCGCCTTCGCCCTCGAGAGCCGGGGCGTCGCCGCGGCGAAGCGGACCTGGTGGCGCAGCGCCCCGCTCGGCGCGGGCGATGCCGCGCTGGTCCTCGCGATCGCGGGCATCGTCACCGCGGTGCTGCTGCTCAGCGTCTGAGCGAAGGACTGCGCCGCAGGTGCCGCCGGGCCGCGGGCCTTAGCGGCGGAGCGCGGCGGGGGCTCCGCACGGCGACGACGTCCTCCTCGACCTGCTGGATCCGCGCCCCCGTGCGTGTCCCGTCGCCCCCGCGCGCGCGGCTCAGAAGCTGGTGCCGGTCAGGCGCTCGTAGGCCTCGACATAACGGGCGCGGGTCTGGGCGACGACCTCGGCCGGCAGCTCAGGTGGCGGGGTGTTCGAGCCGCGGTGCCAGCCGGAGGCGGAGGAGGTGAGCCAGTCCCGCACGAACTGCTTGTCCAGGCTCGGCTGGACGCGGCCCTCGACGTAGGTGTCCGCGGACCAGAAGCGGGAGGAGTCGGGGGAGAGCACCTCGTCGCCCAGCAGCAGCCTGCCGTCGGTGCGGGAGTGCCCGAACTCGAGCTTGGTGTCGGCGAGCAGGATGCCGCGCTCGGCGGCGACGGCGCGGGCCCGCTCGTAGACCGCGAGGGTCAGCTCGGCGAGCTCGTCCGCGAGCTCCTCGCCCAGCAGGTCGCGGGCCTGGGCGACGGTGATGTTCTCGTCGTGCGCCCCGGCCTCCGCCTTGGTCGAGGGGGTGAACAGCGCGGGATCCAGGCGCGAGGCCTCGACCAGCCCCGTCGGCAGCACGTGACCGCCCACCGAGCCGCCGGCCCGGTAGTCGGCGAGGCCCGAGCCGGTGAGATAGCCGCGCGCGATGCACTCCAGCGGCACCATGTCCAGGCCCCGGCAGCGCAGGGCCCGGCCCGCGACGGCGTCCGGGACGTCGGTCGCGGAGAGCACGTGATGGGGGACCAGGTCCTCGAGCTGGGCGAACCAGAAGACGCTGATGCCGGTGAGCAGCCGCCCCTTGTCGGGGATCCCGGGCTGCAGCGAATGGTCGTAGGCGCTGATCCGATCGGTCGCGACGACCAGCACCTCCTCGGCCGCGTCAGGCGCGACGCCCGCAGGGACGTACAGCTCGCGCACCTTCCCGGAGACGACATGGTCCCAGCCGGGCAGGTCGGGGGCGGAGATCAGCGGCGTGCTCATGCGCGGTCCTCCGCATCGGCGGCGGCGAGGGCGATGTCCCCGCGGTGGTGGGAGCCCTCGAGCTCGATCGCGCGGGCCCCGGCGAGGGCGATCTCCCGGGCGGCGGAGAGCGTCGGCCCGGTGCCGACGACGGTCAGCACGCGCCCGCCGGCGCTGCGCAGCACCCCGTCCTCGCCGCGGGAGGTCCCGGCGTGCAGGACATGGGCGCCGAGCGCCTCGGCGGCCTCGATCCCGCCGATCGGGTCCCCGGTGCGGGGCGCCGCGGGGTAGCCGGCGGAGGCGACGACGACGGTCACGGCCGCCTCGTCGCTCCAGACGGGGGCATCGACGGCGGCGAGCTCGCCGCGGGCGGCGGCGTGCAGCAGCGGCGCGAACGGGGTCGTGAGCCGCTCGAGGACCACCTGGGTCTCGGGGTCGCCGAAGCGGGCGTTGAACTCCACCACCCGCAGGCCGCGGGAGGTCAGCGCGAGACCGCAGTACAGGATGCCGACGAACGGCGTGCCCCGGCGGGCCAGCTCCGCGATCGTGGGCCGGGCGACGTGGGCGACGATCTCGTCGACCAGACCCTCTGGCGCCCAGGGCAACGGCGAGTAGGCGCCCATGCCGCCGGTGTTCGGGCCCTCGTCTCCGTCGAGGGCGCGCTTGAAGTCCTGGGCGGGCGCGAGGGGCACCACGTCGGTCCCGTCGCTCACGCAGAACAGGGACACCTCCGGGCCGTCGAGGTACTCCTCGAGCACCACCTGGCCGCCCGCGGCGAGCACCGCCTCGCCGTGGGCGAGGGCGGCGGCGCGATCGGCGGTGACGACCACGCCCTTGCCGGCGGCGAGCCCGTCGGCCTTGACCACGAAGGGCACATCGCCCAGCGGGTTCACCCGGTCCAGGCCCGCGGGGAGGGCGTCCGGGGAGGTCACGGTCACGGAGGCGGCGGTGGGCACGCCCGCGGCGGCCATGATCTCCTTCGCCCAGGACTTGCTGCCTTCGAGGCGGGCGGCCTCGGCCGACGGGCCGAAGACGTCGATCCCCGCCTCCCGCAGGCGGTCCGCGGCCCCGGCGACGAGCGGCGCTTCCGGTCCGACCACCACCAGGTCGACGCCGAGCTCGCGGGCCAGGGCGACCTGGCCGTCGAGGTCGTCGAGCGCGACGGGATGGCAGGTGGCGAGCTGCGCGATGCCGGGGTTGCCGGGCGCGGCGTGCAGCTCGGGGGCGGGGCGGTCGGCGGCGAGGCGACGGGTGATCGCGTGCTCGCGGCCTCCGGAGCCGATGACGAGGATCTTCACGCGGCACAGGGTACCGACGGCCCCGGCGGCCCCGCGGAGGTGCCCAGGGGGCGGTCTCCGGTCCGCCGCTACGATCGCTGGCATGCCCGAACCCGCGACCCCCACCACCCGGCTGCGACTCGACCTCTCCTATGACGGCACCGCCTTCCACGGCTGGGCCGATCAGCCCGGTCAGCGCACCGTCCAGGGCGAGCTCGAGCGGGCCCTAACCCAGATCACGCGTGTGCCCGTGCGGGTCACGGTCGCCGGCCGCACTGACGCCGGGGTCCATGCCCGCGGCCAGGTCTGCCACCTCGACCTTCCCGACGCCGTGCTCGCCACGATCCCCGGCCGCTCCGACCGCGCGCCCGCCGAGGCGCTCGTCACCCGGCTCGAGGGCGTGCTCCCGGACGACCTCGTGGTGCATCTCGCCCGCGAGGTGAGCGACGAGTTCGACGCCCGCTTCGGAGCGCTGTGGCGCCGGTACCGCTACCGCATCTCCGACGGCCCGACCGCCCACGACCCGCTGCGCCGGGACGTCCTGCGGCACCGTCGGCCCCTGGATGTCGCCGCGATGGCGCGCGCGAGCGCCCCGCTGCTCGGCGAGCACGACTTCCTCTCCTTCTGCCGCCCGCGCGTCGGCGCGACCACCGTGCGCGAGCTGCGGGAGCTGACCTGGGAGCGGCCGGGGGAGGGGCGGGCCGACGAAGGCCTCGTCGTCGCGACCGTCGTCGCCGACGCCTTCTGTCACCACATGGTCCGTTCCCTCGTCGGGGCGCTTCTCGGCGTGGGGGAGGGGCGGCGCCCCGAGAGCTGGCCGGCTGAGGTGCTTGCCGCGCGCACCCGCGAGTCCGCGACGCGGGACAGCGCGGGGGCGGCGCCGCTGTGCCCGCCGCAGGGGCTGACCCTCGAGCACGTCGCGTATCCGCCGGACGAGGAGCTCGCCGCCCGCGCGCATCTCGCCCGCGCGCGGCGGGGGCCTGTGAGATCCTCGACCTCATGACGGAGGGGACGACGACGGGCCGGCAGTTCCTCGAGGCGCTCGCGGAGCATCGCGCGGTGGCCGCGAACCGCCGCCCGCCCACCGCGGCCGATGCCGTCCCCGGCGCGCCGCCCGTGCCCCGCCACCCGTTCATCGACGTGGCCCTGGAGGCCCTCGCGCGCCGGGCCGCGACGATCGAGCCCGAGAGCGCGGACGATCCGCTGTGCGCGGTGCGGCAGCTCGACCGGCCCTACTGGTTCACCCGGCGCGTGGCGACCACGGTGCGCACAGCGCGTCCCGGCGGGGTCGGGAACCCGCCCCTGCTCCCGGACCTCGGGTGCCTGCTGCTGGCCGGCGGGCTGCTCGAGGTGGCGGACCTCGAGCGGGCCGCGGAGGGGTCGCGGGAATCGGTGGCGGAGCGCTTCGGTCGCGCGATCGTCTACCGCCACCTCGCCGACGGCGACCTGGAGGCCGCCACCGCCGCCGCGGCGCATCCCCGACTGGCGAGCATGCCGGAGATCGGCTGGCGGGCGATCGGAGACCACCACGCCCGGCGCGGCGACGCCGAGGCCTTCCTCGCGCTCTGGACCCGCTACAACACCCGCACCGAGAAGCAGTGGATCCAGGAGGCCCGCCGCACCCTGGTGGAGCAGGTCAGCCGGCATCACGGCTGGCGCGACGGACTGGCGGCGGCGCACCGCCCGCGGATCAGCACCGCCGGGACCCGCGACGAGCTGATCCGCGTCGCCCTCGGTCCCCTCGCCGAGTCGGTGCGCGAGCCGGAGCTGGTCGAGCTGCTGGACAGCGCGCCCGAGCTCGCCGAGGTGGGGGCGCTCGACCGGCTCGACCTGCGCGTCCGCTCCCTGCGCGCCCATGGCGAGGACCGCGCCCTCCACACCGACCACCCCGCACTGCGACCGCTGCTCGACGAGGTGATCGCCGTGGACCCCACGACCTCCCGGAACGTGATGCGCGTCCGGGACCGGATGCTGGTGGACCTGTGGCCCGCCGTCGGCACCGCGCCGACGCTCGCCGAGCTGCGCCGCGCCCTGCGGACCCCCGCCTGGAAGCGCGAGACCGCCGTCCTGCACGACGACATCAAGCCGCCGTCGGCCTGAGCCGGAGCGGGGGCGAGCCGAGCGGAGCGGGGGCGAGCCGAGCGGAGCGGGGTCGAGCCGAGCGGAGCGGAGTCGGGCAGAGCCGGGCGGAGTCTGGCGCAGATCACAGCCGGAGGACCCGCCCGCGCGTTGACGCTCGTCGTCGGGGCCCCGTACGATGAGCGGTCGTTGTGCCTTGGTGCGTGCCCACCTCTGCAGCCGAGACCAGATCTCCGGCGCGAGGAGGGGTCTCACCCGCACCCAGGACCGTCGCCGCGTCGTAGGCGGAACGGGACGGGCACGACGTGTGAGGCCATGCTTTTTCCGAGGAAGCGTGTCCACGGTCCATCGAACCGTGCCCGCGAGCCCAGTGCTCGCAGGGCACTCTGACGAGAGAAGAAGGCACGAGTGCGTACGTTCACCCCGAAGCCCGACGATGTCGAGCGTTCCTGGTACGTCATTGACGCAACCGATGTCGTCCTCGGCCGGCTCGCTTCCCAGGCTGCTCAGCTGCTCCGGGGCAAGCACAAGCCGGTCTTCGCACCCCACGTGGATGCAGGCGACTTCGTGATCATCATCAACGCCGACAAGGTGGCGCTGACCGGTAACAAGCGGGAGACCAAGCTGGCCTACCGCCACTCCGGCTACCCCGGCGGCCTCCGCGGCGTCCCCTACTCCGAGCTGCTCGAGAAGCGCCCGGAGCGTGCGGTGGAGAAGGCCGTCCGCGGCATGCTCCCCAAGAACAAGCTCGCTGATCAGCAGATCAAGAAGCTGAAGATCTACTCGGGCTCCGAGCACCCCCACGGTGCGCAGCAGCCCGTCCCCTTCACCATCGACCAGGTGGCGCAGTAAGCGGGGGCGTCCCGCCACTCCGCCCTGCCGCACGGAAAGTTCTAGGAGAACCGTGACTGAGACCACCCCCGACACCCTCGAGGCCGTGACCGACGAGGATGCCCCGTCGAGCTACACCACCGAGTCCACCGGCGAGGCCGCGGTCGGCGCCGGCCAGTCGGCCACCGCGCCGGGCTACGGCACCGGCCGCCGCAAGCGCGCCATCGCCCGCGTCCGCCTGATCCCCGGCTCCGGCCAGTGGACCATCAACGGCCGCACCCTCGAGGACTACTTCCCGAACAAGGTGCACCAGCAGGAGGTCAACGACCCCTTCACGGTGCTCGACCTCCAGGGTCGCTTCGACGTCATCGTCCGCCTCACCGGCGGCGGCCCCTCGGGCCAGGCCGGTGCGGTGCGCCTGGGCGTGTCCCGCGCGCTGAACGAGATCGACGCCGAGCACAACCGCCCGACCCTCAAGAAGGCCGGGTTCCTGCGCCGCGACGCTCGCATCATCGAGCGCAAGAAGGCCGGCCTCAAGAAGGCCCGCAAGGCGCCGCAGTACTCCAAGCGCTGATCGACCGCGGAGCCCTTGCTCCGCCGCGATCCCGCTGTGCGCACGATGCCCTCGACCTCCGGGTCGGGGGCATCGTCGCGTTCGGGGGCCGGGGTGGCCGGGTCCTGTGCAGTTCAGGTGGGTCAGGACCGCGGTGCGGATTGGTCAGTGACCGGCGCGTAGCGTTCCAGTACGGATATATAGCCGTACTGATACGCCACACGCCAGTACTCGACGGCAGGAGACTCCTCGCGCCCAGGCCCCCACTGCAGCGGTCGCGGTCAGGCTCGGCGAGGGGGCATGGTCAGTGACCGGCGCGTAGCGTTCCAGTACGGATATATGGCCGTACTGCAACGCCAGACGCCAGTACTCGACCATGGCCGCGACCAGTCCGGCACCCGTCGCGGGCCGGGCACCCCGTCACCGGACCGGGCACCGCGTGACCGGACCGTGACGGAGCGACTCGGAGCCCGGACCCCCACGCTCCTGCCCGGCGCATCCGGCGAGCCTGTCCTCACCACGACGAGAGGACGGGACATGGACCTGATCGAGAAGCGGACCGCCGGCGAGATCATCGACGCGCGGCGCCGGGCAAAGGGGCTGACCTGGGCGCAGCTCGCCGAGGCGAGCGGACGGCCCGTGGTGTGGCTGACCTCGGCGGTTCTCGGCGCGCACCCGGTCCCCGAGGAGGTCGCCGCGACGCTCGCGGAGCAGCTGGAGCTCGAGGACGACCTGGTCGAGGCCCTGCGGCGGCAACCGTATCGGACGATCGATCCCGAACTGCTCTCCGACCCCACCATCTACCGCTTCCAGGAACTGATCCAGGTCTACGGCCCGGCGCTCAAGGCCCTGATCCACGAGGAGTTCGGCGACGGGATCATGAGTGCGATCAACTGCTCGATCGACCTGCGCCGTGGCAGCCACCCCGGCGGCGACCGCGTGGTCCTCACGATCGACGGGAAGTTCCTGTCCTACGACTGGGTGGCCAGCGAGGGGTGAGCCGCTCGGGGCAACGGCCCCGCGGTGCAATGCGATCGTCCGCATCGTGCCGTTATCCCGCCGGCCGCCCCGTCGAAGGAGACCCTGTGGCCGTCGCCAGCCCGCCGCGCGCCTCGGCGCTCTCGCTCCTCGCGACGGTGCCCTTCTACCGCGGCGCGGCCGCGGCGTTGTTCCTCTCCGGGCTCGGCTTCTCCGCCACCGCCCCTGCTCGTCGACGGGCGGACGATCGCGCGGGACGTCGGGGAGTACGGCGCCGCCGCGCCCGCCTTCGCGGACCGAGCGGGCCTCGGCACGGGGCGCGACTGCGGTCCGGTCAGCTGAGCAGCTCGCGCAGGTCCTCCGCGGTGACCGCGGTGCGGAAGGCCTCGCCGCCGTCGGTCAGGGCGTCGAAGAGCTCTGCTTTCCGCCGCTGCAGGGCGAGCACCTTCTCCTCGATCGTGTCCTCCGCGATCATCCGGTACACCATCACCGTGCGGTCCTGGCCGATGCGGTGCGCACGATCCACGGCCTGCGCCTCCGCCGCCGGGTTCCACCACGGGTCCAGCAGGAACACGTAGTCCGCCTCGGTGAGGGTGAGTCCGAAGCCGCCCGCCTTCAGCGAGATGAGGAACACCGGGGCTGTCCCCTCGCGGAAGGCGGAGACCACCCCGTCCCGGTCCCGGGTCGAGCCGTCCAGGTGCGCGTAGTCCACGTCCCGGCGGTCCAGCTCCGCCGCGACCAGGTCGAGGTACGAGGTGAACTGGCTGAACAGCAACACGCGGTGCCCGTCGCCGATCACCTCGGCGAGCCGGTCGAAGAGGGCCTCGAGCTTCGTCCCCGGCGCCTCGGCATGCTCCTCGGGATCCACCAGCCGCGGGTCGATCGCCATCATCCGCAGCAGCGTCAGGGAGCGGAACACGATGAACCGCGAGCGCTCGAGGTCGGTGTCGATCAGCCCCAGCACCTTCTTCCGCTCGCGCTGCAGCACGGCGTCGTAGGCGGCGCGGTGCTCGGGGCTCAGCGTGACCGTGAGGACCTGCTTCTGCTTGGGCGGGAGCTCCGCGGCGACCAGCTCCTTCGTCCGACGCAGCAGGAAGGGGCGCACGCGGCGACGCAGCTGCGCCATCCGCTGCGGGTGCTCCCCGGTCTGGATCGGCAGGGTGTATCGCTGGCGGAAACCGGTCGACCCGCCCAGCAGCCCCGGCGCCACCAGGTCGGAGATAGCCCATAGGTCGTCGAGCGAGTTCTCCATCGGGGTGCCGGTGATCGCGAGGCGGAACGGGGCGGGCACGCGCTTCGCCGCGAGGTGGGTGCGGGAGCGGCGGTTCTTCACGAACTGCGCCTCGTCCAGCACGAGCCCCGCGACGGGATGGTCGGCGAAGGCCTCCTCGTCACGGCGCAGCACCGCATAGCTGGTGACCACGAGATCCGCGCCGAGCATCTCGGCGGACAGCTCCGTGCCGCGCGCCGCGGAGGTCGCCTCGAGCACGCGCACCCGCAGCCCCGGCGTGAACCGTTCCGCCTCGCGCCGCCACACCGGCAGCACCGACGACGGCGCGACCACGAGGAAGGGCGGGGCCGACGGGGTCAGCTCGCGGGCCCGCGCGATCAGCGCCAGGACCTGGAGGGTCTTGCCGAGGCCCATGTCGTCGGCGAGGATCCCGCCGAGTCCCTGCTCGTGCAGGAAGGACAACCAGGTGAACCCCTCCCGCTGGTAGGGGCGCAGGTCCGCCTGCAGGCCCGCGGGCAGCGGCGGCTCGTGGATCGTCTCGAGATCGCGCAGGGCGCCGACGCCGCGGGACCAGCTCTGGGCGGCCTCCGCCTCGTCGGCCATCTCCTGCAGCTCGTCCCACAGGTCCACCTGGAAGCGCGATATCCGCTGTACCTCGGGCTCCCACTCGGCGAGCGCCTCGCCCTCGCGGATCAGCTCCCGCAGCGTGTCGAAGGCCGGATGGTCGAGGGAGAAGTAGGTGCGATCGGGCATGAGCAGCCGGTCCTTGCCGCGGGCGAGGGCGACGAACAGGCTCGGGAAGGGGATCTGGCGGCCGTCGATCGTGATCTCGAAGCCGAGGTCGAACCAGTCGTTGCGGCCCGGGGACTGCCACTGGGTGACGCGCACCTGCGGGGCGCCGTCCAGCTCGCGATAGGCGTGGCGGGTGCCGCCCAGCTCCACCTCCACGTGGTCCATCGCGTCGAGGCGGTCCAGCACGTGCTCCGAGAAGCTCGCGGTGTCCGCCCCGCTGAGCAGCTCGGGGGTGGCGGAGCCGGCCGTCGGCCACAGCGTCATCGCGGCGGCGATCACCTCCTCCTCGTGGGCGATGTCGCGCCGCGCCCCCTGCCGCTGGTCGATGGGGAGGCTGCGCTCGGGATCGTGGTAGCGCCAGGACCAGCGCAGGGTGAGCCGGTCACCGTCCGCGTAGGAGGCGAGCAGGTGCAGGGTGGGACGGGGTGCGGCGGGCAGGTCCACGCTGCCGTCACCGCTGGTCACGGAGGTGAGGGTGCGCAGCTGCGGGTAGGCGACCTCGACGAACGCCGTCCGGTCCGCGGCGGGCACGGCGAGCGGGCTGCGGCGCTGCAGCAGGCCACGCAGCTCGCGGGGGATCGCGGTGGGCAGCGGGGCGAGGCGCAGCGCGAGCGCGGCGTCGTGGGCGCGGACCTCGAGCACCCCGGCACCGCCGAGCAGCCGCGCCTCCGGCGCGGGCTCCCCGTCGAGGGTGATCCGGGGGAGCACGTAGAGGTCACCGTTCGACGCCGCCTCCTCGCCCTCCTCGCCGACCTCACTGCTCTCGTTCTCCTCGCCCTGCTCGACCTCCTCGCCGAGCCGGAGGTCCAGACCCGCCTCCGCGGAGGTGAGCAGGGTGACGGCGGTCAGCCCCTCCCCGGGCAGCAGCTCCACGCCCGCGGCGACGGCATGGGCGAGGGCCTGCCACATCAGGGGGGAGCTGATCGAGTTCAGCCACAGGTGCTCGACGGCGCCGCTGGTGTAGGTGCGCTCGGTGCCCGCGGCGGCGAACACGCGGGCCAGGGCCTCGGCCTGCACCGAATCCAGATCGCGGGAGGCCGTGCGGGACTCGAAGGTGCGCCACGAGAGGTCGCCCTGGATCCAGGTGCCCTTCGACCCGCGGGTCACGGGGCGCAGCCCCACCCAGAACTCGTCCCCCGCGGCGACGTGCGCGGGCGTCGCGGGCTGCCGCTTGCCGCGGGAGGCGGCGGATCCGGCCGGCCCGGCCTCGAGGTCCACCCGCACCGCCACCGGGCGCACGGCCGACGTCGTCGCGGTGCCGCGCAGCAACGGCCGCAGCACGCTGCGCCACTCCGCGGGCGGAGCCTCCTGCTGCGCCCGGTCGGCGCGGTCGTTGAGGTGGTATAGCAGCGCCGCGACGTGCTCGCAGCCCTGTCCGGAGGTGCAGGTGCAGCGATCCGCGCTCGGCCGCCAGAGCCCGCCGGGGGAGGGACGCTGGAAACGGCGGGAGACGGCGTCCTCCGCGTACTCGGCGAGCTCGACCCGCGGAGCCTGCACCGCGCCGTCGTCGTCGGTGACCGTCGCCGAGACCGTCACCGCCTCGGCATCCCAGGCGAGTCCGCGGACCCGGCCCTCGCGGGCGCGCGCGAGCCCGCGACCCGCCGTCCGGTCGCCGACGTGGTGGCTGATGGCGGAGGGCAGCACGCGGGGGAGGAGGGCGTCGTCGGGCATACCCTCCAAAGTATCCGCCACCGGGTACTCTCACAGCGGATCACCGACCCCCTGTGAGGAGAACCCTGTGGCACGACTCTTCGGCACCGACGGAGTGCGCGGACGCGCGAATGGCGACATCACCGCGGAGCTCGCGGTCGAGCTCTCGGTGGGGGCGGCCCATGTGCTGGGCACCCTCGGCGCGTTCGGCGGCACCCGGCCGCGGGCGATCGTGGCGCGGGACACGCGTCCCTCGGGCGACTTCCTCTCCGCGGCGGTGTGCGCCGGGCTCGCCTCGGCGGGCGTCGACGTCGAGGACGCGGGTGTGCTGCCGACCCCCGGCCTCGCTCATCTCGTCCAGGCCACCGGGGCGGACCTCGGCGTGATGATCTCCGCCTCCCACAACCCCGCTCCCGACAACGGCATCAAGTTCTTCGCGCGCGGCGGCACCAAGCTGCCCGACGAGGTGGAGGACGCGATCGAGGCGCGGCTGCACGAGGAGTGGGACCGCCCCCAGGGCACCGACGTCGGCACCATCACCCGCTACGAGGGCGCGATCGAGCAGTACGTCGCCCATCTCGTCTCCACCCTGGACCGCTCCCTCGAGGGACTCACCGTCGTCGCCGACTGCGCCAACGGTGCTGCCGCCGTGACCGGCCCGGAGGCGCTGCGCCGCGCCGGCGCCACCGTCCACGTGATCGGCGACTGCTCCGACGGCGGGCTGATCAACGACGGCGTCGGCTCCACCCACCTCGGCCCGCTGCAGGCCGCGGTGCGCGAGCACGGCGCGGACATCGGTGTCGCCTTCGACGGCGACGCGGACCGCTGCCTCGCGGTCGACGCCGCCGGCGAGGAGATCGACGGCGACCAGATCATGGCCATCCTCGCCCTCGACCTCAAGGAGCGCGGGAAGCTGCACGACGACACCCTGGTGGTGACCGTGATGAGCAACCTCGGCCTCAAGCTCGCCATGCGCGAGCACGGGATCGTGCTGGGCCAGACCGGCGTGGGCGACCGCTACGTGCTCGAGGAGATGAACCTCGGCGGCTACTCGATCGGCGGCGAGCAGTCCGGCCACGTGATTCTCGCCGAGCACGCGACCACCGGCGACGGCGAGCTCACGGCCCTCCACCTGCTGCAGCGCATGGCCGAGACCGGCCGCAGCGCCGCCGACCTGAAGGCCGTCATGACCCGTCTGCCGCAGGCGCTGATCAATGTCAAGGACGTCGACAAGGCCAAGGCCACCATCGACCGCGGGGTCGCCGACGCGATCGCGGCCGCGGAGGCGGAGCTGGGCGAGTCCGGCCGGGTGCTGCTGCGCCCCTCGGGCACCGAGCCCGTCGTGCGTGTCATGGTCGAGGCGCCGAGCGACGAGCAGGCGACCGCGATCGCCGAGCGTCTCGCCGTGGTGGTGCGCGAGCGCGTCGGCCTCTGAGCCGGCGGGCGCCCGCCCCGGCGGGAGCCCTTTCCGGGCCCGCCCCGCCTCACACCTTGCGCATGAGCACCGAGTGCACCCGGTGCTCGGCGTCCTTCCGCAGCACCAGATCCGCGCGGCCCCGGGTGGGCAGCACGTTCTCGGTGAGGTTCGGGCCGTTGATGGTGCGCCAGATCCTCGACGCGGTCTGGCGCGCCTCCTCGTCGGTGAGCTCCGCGTAGCGGCGGAAGTACGAGCGTGGATCGGCGAAGGCCGTGGCTCGCAGCGCGAGGAAGCGGTCGACGTACCAGCGCTGGACGTCCTCGACCCGTGCGTCGACGTACACCGAGAAGTCGAAGAAGTCCGAGACCGCCATGCCCAGCCGCCCGTCGCGGCGCGGCCGCGCGGGCTGGAGGACGTTGAGCCCCTCGACGATCAGCACGTCGGGGCTCTCCACCACCACCCGCTCCTCCGGCTGGATGTCGTAGGTCAGGTGCGAGTACACGGGGGCCTCGACCCGCTCGTGCCCGGCTTTGACGTCCGAGACGAAGCGCAGCAGCGCGCGTCGGTCGTAGCTCTCGGGGAAGCCCTTGCGGTGCATGATCCCGCGCCGCTCGAGCTCGGCGTTGGGGTGGAGGAAGCCGTCGGTCGTCACCAGCTGCACCCGCGGGGTGTCCGGCCAGCGCGCCATCAACTCGCGCAGCAGACGCGCGGTGGTCGACTTGCCGACGGCGACCGAGCCGGCCACGCCGATCACGTACGGGGTCCGCTGCTGGTGCTGGTCCAGGAAGTGCTCGCGCGCCCGCCGCAGCCCCTGCGCGGACGCGACGTGGATGTTCAGCAGGCGGGAGATCGGCCGGTACACGGCGTCGACCTCGTGCAGGTCCATCCCGTCGCCGAGGCCGCGCAGCCGGTCGACGTCCTCCGCGGAGAGCGGCAGCGGGGTCTGCTGGGAGAGCCGTGCCCACTCCTCACGGGGGATCTCCGCGAACGGGGTGACGGTGCTCGACGTCGGCGCAGCCTTCATGCGGACGATTCTCGCCCATCCCGGGAGCGTGCGCGAACGTGACCGGTGCCGATCACGATCGGCCAGGGTCCGCCAGCACCCCCGGCGGGCGTGATCCATGACTCGCCCGACGGGGGTCCCGAGTCGAGCGAATCCGTCCGTCGTCCCCTAGGTTGAGCCCCATGTGTGGAATCGTCGGATACGCAGGCCCGCAGGCCGCAGCCCCCTCCTCCCGTCCCGTGGACGTCGCCCTCCAGGGCCTCGCCCGCCTCGAGTACCGCGGGTACGACTCCGCGGGAGTCGCCGTGATCGATGACGGCGCCGTGCGCGTCGAGAAGCGCGCCGGCAAGCTCGCGAACCTCCGCGAGGCCCTCGACGGTGCGACCGAGACCAGCGGCCGGGTCGCCATCGGCCACACCCGCTGGGCCACCCACGGCGCGCCCACCGACGGGAACGCCCACCCCCACCTCGGGGGCAAGGACGGCGAGCTCGCCCTGGTCCACAACGGCATCATCGAGAACTTCGCCGTGCTCCGCGCCGAGCTCGAGGCCGACGGCTTCACCTTCCGCTCCGAGACCGACTCCGAGGCCGCCGCCCATCTGGTGGCCCGCGAGATGGCGACCGCCGGCGACCTCACCGTCGCCCTGCGCGCCGCCGCGAACCAGCTCGAGGGCGCCTTCACCCTCCTCGCCGTCCACCGCGACCAGCCCGACCGCGTGGTCGCCGCGCGCCGCAACTCCCCGCTCGTCGTCGGCCTCGGCGAGGGCGAGAACTTCCTCGGCTCCGACGTCGCCGCCTTCGTGGACAACACCCGCGAGGCGCTCGAGATCGGCCAGGACCAGGTCGTCACGGTGACCGCCGACGACGTGGTCGTCACCGACTTCGCCGGCACCGAGATCACCGAGCAGAAGCGCTACTCCATCGAGTGGGACGTCACCGCCGCGCAGAAGGGCGGCTACGAGTCCTTCATGGCGAAGGAGATCCACGAGCAGGCCACCGCCGTCGCCGACACCCTCCGCGGCCGCATCGACTCCGGCGCCCTGCACCTCGACGAGATGAGCATCGACGAGTCGGTGCTGCGCAGCATCGACAAGATCATCGTCGTCGCCTGCGGCACCGCCGCGAACGCCGGCAACGTCGCCAAGTACGCGATCGAGCACTGGTGCCGGATCCCCACCGAGGTCGAGCTCGCCCACGAGTTCCGCTACCGCGACCCGATCGTCACCGAGAAGACCCTGGTCGTGGCGATCTCCCAGTCCGGCGAGACCATGGACACGCTGATGGCCATGCGGCACGCCCAGGAGCAGGGCGCGAAGGTCGTCGCGATCTGCAACACCTACGGCTCGACCATCCCCCGCGAGGCCGACGCTGCGCTGTACCTGCACGTCGGCCCCGAGATCGCGGTCGCCTCCACCAAGGCGTACCTCGGCCAGATCACCGCCTGCTACCTGCTGGGCCTCTACCTCGCCCAGGTGCGCGGCAACCTCTTCCCCGACGAGATCGCCGCCCTCATGGAGGACCTCGAGCAGCTGCCGACGCACGTGCAGACCGTGCTCGACGGCGCCGAGTCCGTCGAGCAGCTCGCGCAGGAGATGAAGGACGCGACCAGCGTGCTCTTCCTCGGCCGTCACGTGGGCTACCCGACCGCGCTCGAGGGCGCGCTCAAGCTCAAGGAGATCGCGTACATCCACGCGGAGGGCTTCGCCGCGGGCGAGCTCAAGCACGGCCCGATCGCCCTGGTCGACGAGGGCCAGCCGGTGTTCGTGATCGTCCCGTCCCCGCGCGGCCGCGACTCGCTGCACTCCAAGGTCGTCTCCAACATCCAGGAGGTCCGCGCCCGCGGCGCCCGTACCCTGGTGATCGCGGAGGAGGGCGACGACGACGTCCTGCCGTACTCGGACGTGGTGCTGCGCGTGCCCGCCACCCGCACCCTCTTCGCCCCGCTGCTGACCGTGATCCCGCTGCAGATCTTCTCCTGCGCCCTCGCCACCGCGAAGGGTCTGGACGTGGATCAGCCGCGCAACCTCGCGAAGTCCGTCACGGTCGAGTGATACTGCCGGGATGAGAATCGTCCCGCCGCCCGCGCCCGGCCCCTCCGAGTCCGCCGACTCGTTCGGGGGCCGGGCGTTCGGCGTCTCCGAGCGTTCGCTGATCGCGGGCACCGGCATCGACGTGGTCCACATCGAGCGCCTCGCGCGCATGATCGAGCGCACCCCGGCCCTCCTGGACCGTCTGCTGACCCCGGCCGAGCGGGGGCTGTCCGACGCCTCGCGCGCGGCGCGGGTCGCGGCGAAGGAAGCGGTCGGCAAGGCGCTCGGCTCGCCGGGGGAGTTCTCCTGGCAGGACGTCACGGTCGAGCGCGCCGCCTCGGGCCGCCCCCACCTGCGTCTGCGCGGCGCCACCCTGCGCGCCGCCGAGCAGCAGGAGGTCGAGCACCTGCACCTGTCCCTCTCGCACGACGGGGACGTCGCGACCGCCATCGTGATCGCCGAGCGGGGCCGGTCATGATCCGCGCGTACGGGGCGGCCGCGGTGCGTGCGGCCGAGGAGCCGCTGCTCGCGGCGGGCGAACCGCTCATGCTGCGCGCCGCCGAGGGGCTCTGCGCCCGGGTCCGGCTGCGCGGCGCCCGCCGGGTGCTGGTCCTCGCCGGGCGGGGCAGCAACGGCGGCGACGGCCTCTGGGCCGCGGCGCTGCTGCGGGCCGACGGGGTCCGGGCCGAGGCGCTCGCCGTCGCCGGGACCGTCCACGAGGGCGGGGCCGAGGCGCTGCGGCGCGCGGGCGGCACGGTGCACTCGCCCGAGCCGGAGCAGCTCGAGCAGACGCTGACCGCGTTGCTCCCCGGGACGGACCTGGTGCTCGACGCGATCGTCGGCCTCGGCGCCCGTCCTGAGGCGCCCTCGACCCTGCGCCCCCTGCTCGCGGCGGTGCGCGCCCAGCGGGTCCCGGTGCTCGCCGTGGACCTGCCGAGCTTCGTCGACGCCACCACCGGTGAGGCCGATCCGGACGCGCTCGTCGCCGCGGAGACCGTGACCTTCGGTGCCGTGAAGACCGGGCTGCTGCTGCCCGGCGGGGCGGAGCGGGCCGGGTCCGTCCACCTGGTGCCGCTCGGGATCGCCGCGCACCTGCCGGCCGCCGCCGAGGTCGAGCGGCTCGAGGACGCCGAGGCCGCCGCGCTCTGGCCGCACGCCCGCCCCGCGGACTCGAAGTACCGCCGCGGGGTCGTGACACTGCTGGCCGGAAGCGCCGAGTACCCCGGTGCCGCGGTCCTCGCCTGCTCAGGCGCCGCACGCGCCGGGGCGGGCATGGTGGGCCTGCTCGCCCCCGAGTCCGTGCGGGAGCTCGTGTGGCGCGTCCGTCCGGAGGTGGTCGGCCACCCGGTGGCCCCCGCGGAGCTGCCGCGCACGGACGTGCTCGTCGTCGGCCCCGGGCTCCCGCCGGACGACCCGCGGGCCGCGCGCGGCCTCGCCCTGCTCTCCCGACCCTCCGGACCCGGCGGCGGCGGCCCGGCGATCCGCCGCGGCGTGCTCGACGCGGGCGCCCTCGACGCGCTCGGCCCCGAGCACGCCCTCGGCCCCGACGTGGTCCTCACCCCGCACCGCGGCGAGGCGGAGCGGCTCGCCCGCCGGCTCGAGCTCGACCCGGATCTGCCCGGCCCGGAGCTGGCCCGCGCACTCGCCGCAGCGACCGGGGGGACCGTGCTGCTCAAGGGCGCGATCACCCTGATCGCCCCGGGCGGCGGCGGACCGCTGCGCAGCCAGGCCGACGGCCCCGCCCAGCTCGCCACGGCCGGCACCGGGGATGTGCTCGCCGGGATCCTCGGCGCCCTCCTCGGCGGCGGGCTGGACGGCCCCGACGCCGCCGCGCTCGCGACGCTGATCCACGGCCGCGCCGCGCATCGCGCGTCCCTCGGCGGGCGCGTGCCGCTCGTCGCCCTCGACGTCGCCGACGCCCTCCCGCACGCCCTCGGGACTATCCTGGCGAGCGCCCAGCCGTGATCCGAGGAGCCTGATGACCATCCCGATCCCCGCCGAGGACCCTCGGCACCTGCCCAATCGCGCCGTCATCGACCCTTCGGCCATCACGCAGAACACCCGCACCCTGACGGGCCTGCTCGAGGAGCACACCGCTCTCATGGCCGTCGTGAAGGCCGACGGCTACGGGCACGGGATGCTCTCCGCCGCCCGGGCCGCGGTCGAGGGCGGGGCGACCTGGCTGGGCGTCGCCCATCCCGCGAGTGCGCTGGCCCTGTCCCGCGCGGGCTTCGAGGTGCCGATCCTGACCTGGCTGTACGAGCCGGAGACGGCCGAGGCGATGATGCACGAGGTGATCGCCGCGGGGATCGACGTCTCCGTCGGGTCGCGGGCGATGCTCGAGCTCGTCTCCCGCGCCGCGCGCACCGCCGACCGTCGCGCCCGCGTGCACCTCAAGATCGACACCGGCATGGGCCGCGGCGGCGTCATGCCGCATGACCTGCGAGCTCTCGCCGCCGCCGCCCAGGAGGACGACGTCATCCAGATCGTCGCCGCCTGGACCCACCTGACCTCGGCCGATGATCCCGCGGACCCCGCGACTGATCAGCAGGTCGAGATCTTCGACTCCTCGGTCGAGGCGCTCGAGGACGAGGTCGGCCCGGTGCCGCTGCAGCATCTCGCGAACTCCGCGGCCCTGCTCACCCGGCCCGACCTGCATCGCGACATCGTGCGGCCCGGCATCGCCCTGTACGGCTGCCCGCCGGTCACCACCGACGTCCAGCTCCGGCCCGCGATGACCCTCACCAGCCGTCTCGCGATGGTCAAGGAGGTGCCCGCCGGGCAGAGCGTCGGCTACGGCCGCACCTATCGCACCGAGACGCCGACCCGCCTGGGCCTGGTCCCGATCGGCTACGCCGACGGCCTGCACCGGTCCGCGAGCGGCGGCGTCGACGTCGTCGTCCGCACCGCCTCCGGCGACCGTCGCGCGCGCCAGGTGGGCCGCATCAGCATGGACCAGATCGTGCTCGACCTCGGCCCGGACTCCTCCGCCCGCGCGGGCGACCGGGTGTTCCTCTTCGGCGACGCCAAGGGCGCCCCGAACGACCCCGCCGCCCCCACGGCCGAGGACTGGGCGCGCGCCGCGGGCACCATCCCCTACGAGGTGCTCACCTCCGTCTCCGGCCGGGTCTCGCGGGAGGTGCGCGCATGAGCGCCCTCGTCGTGCGGACGGCCGACGCCGACGGCACCCGCGCCGTCGCTCTCGCGCTCGCCGGCGCCCTGCGCGCCGGGGACCTGCTGGTTCTCGACGGCCCGCTCGGCGCGGGGAAGACCACCTTCACCCAGGGTCTCGGCACGGGCCTCGGCGTGCGCGGACCCGTCGCCTCCCCGACCTTCGTCATCGAGCGCGTGCACCCCTCGCTGAGCGGTGGCCCGGATCTCGTGCACGTGGACGCCTACCGGCTCGGCGGCGAGGGCGAGATCGACGACCTCGATCTCGAGGCCGATCTCGAGACCGCCGTGACCGTCGTCGAATGGGGCCGGGACCGGGTCGAGCACCTCGCCCCCTCGGTGCTGCGGATCGAGCTGCAGCGCCCCGACCGGGTCGAGGACCCCGAGGACCCCGACGAGCCGCGCACCCTGCGGCTCGTCCCGAGCGGCCCGCGCTGGGACCTCGCCGCCCTGCGGCAGGTGCTCGCGGAGGCCGGACTGACCGTGCAGGAGGAGAGCTGATGCTGCTGGGGATCGACACCTCGGGGGCGGTGAGCGTCGCCGTCGCCCGCGAGGGGGAGGTGCTCGCGGTCCGCACCGACACCCGCGCCCGCCACCACGACGAGGTGCTGCTGGCGCTGGTCGACGAGACGCTGCAGGCCGCAGGTGCGAGCCGTACCCAGCTCACCGGCGTGGTCGCCGGCCGCGGGCCCGGGCCCTTCACCGGACTGCGCGTGGGCCTGGTCAGCGCGCGCACGATCGCCTCCGTGCTCCAGGTGCCCCTGCACGGGCTGTGCTCCCTCGACGCCCTCGCGCACCAGGCGCTCGCGGCACATCCGGGGGCGGAGCCGCTCACCGTCGGTGTCGCCCTCGACGCCCGCCGCCGCGAGGTCTACCACGCCCGCTACCGCCGCGCGGAGGACGGCCGCCTCGAGCGGACCGGCGGCCCCGCCGTCGCGGCGCCCGCCGACGTCGCCGCCGAGCTCACCGCCTGCGACCTGCTCGTCGGATCCGGGACGGCGCTCTACCCCGACCTGCTGCCGGCGACGGATCCGCTCGAGCACGTCGACGCCGGGCACCTGCTGCTCGCCGCCGTCGAGTGCCTCGCCGCCGGGGAGGACCTCTCCGACACCGCGCCTCTGTACCTGCGCGAGCCCGACGCGGCGAAGCCGACCGCCCGCAAGTCCGCCCTGGGGCGCTGAGATGGCGGTCGCGGCAGAGGACGACGAGGGCCGGGCCCCACGGCGCGGCTGGGCGCTGCGCCCCGCGACCCTCGAGGACGTCGAGGAGATCGCCTTCGCCGAGCTCGAGCTGTTCCCCGAGGAGGCCTGGAACGTCTTCCAGGTCGCCGCGGAGATCGAACATCCCGATCGCCGCTACGTGATCGCGGCCGCCGGGGAGGAGGCCGAGCGGGGGCTGATCGGCTACGCCGGGATCATGCTCGCCGGGGACACCGCGGACCTCCACACCATCGGCACCCGGCGCCCCGGGGAGGGGATCGGCCGGGCGCTGCTCGGGTGGTGCGAGGAGCAGGCCCGCAGCGGCGGCGCGGCACGGCTCCTGCTCGAGGTGCGCGAGGACAACGACCGCGCCCGCGCCTTCTACACCACCGCCGGCTACGAGGAGATCGGCCGACGGCGGGCCTACTACCGGGTGCGCGACGGCTACGTCGACGCGATCGTCATGCAGCGCGAGCTCTGAGCGGCCGCTGCCGACTCGCGTCCGTCGTGTTTTTCGCCTGGAAAGGCCCCCCAACAAAACATGGGTCCCCTACCTCTTCC
>NZ_JAZDCH010000014.1:0-43018 GCF_036311905.1 Brachybacterium sp. J153
GGGGCTTATCGTATGAATTTCGCCTTGTTTCGGGGGTTCTTCGCCCTTGCCCCCGCACCTAGATGTGGTCCCTGACCTTCTGGAAGAGGTCCGGGTAGCGCGCGTCCAGGCGCGCCGTCGCGAGGCGCATCCCGATCCAGAAGGCGAGGCCGCCGAGGATCAGCGACAGGGCGCCCGCGAGCAGCTGCAGCGGGAGGCTCCCGACGACGACGCCCCAGATGCCGACGCCGATCGTCGGCAGCTGCGGGATGAAGATCGCGACCATCGCGATGCCCATCGATAGCATGGCGTTGGCGCTCGAGGCGGACTTGTCCTTCATCGGGTTGGTGCCCGGCGCGGAGGACGGGTAGGGCATCAGCACCGAGATCAGCATCGACAGGCCCCAGGCTCCGAGCATCGTGCCGAACGAGGCCATCATCACCAGCGGGATCAGCGACGGCAGCCCGTACAGGAGCGGCAGCACGATCATCACCACCATCAGCGGCGGGACCATGATCAGCGCCATCGCCGCGACGCGGCCCAGGAGGTTCGCCCGCGCGGGCATCCCCGAGACGATCTGCACCCAGCCGGCGGGACCGTCGAAGCCCAGCTCGTTCGAGAGGCTGATGCCGCTGAGCCCGGCCATGAACACGGCCATGCCCATCATCATCGGGCGGGACTCGGGGAGCATCAGCCCCATCGCCGCGAGGAACACCACGATCAGCGGGTAGATGCCGATCGCCGCGAGATAGCGGGTGTCGCGCCGCCAGTAGCGCAGGGCGCGGCCCATCGAGGCGCCGAAGGGGCCGGCGGGGACGAAGCGCGGCACCAGCGAGGTGACCTTCGTGCTCCCCGAGGAGGCATCTCCGGTGAGCGCCGAGGTGAGCGACATGTCGATGGAGCGGCGCCACCACAGCCAGGTCAGCACGATCGCCGCCGCGCCGATCACTGCGCGCAGCAGTCCGGTCAGCCAGCGGCCCTCGGCGAGGTCCATCGGCACCGCGAACAGTGCGCCGAAGGGCGTCCAGGTGAATCCCTCGATCACGCGGGGCAGCCAGCGCATGAGCATCGCGCCGTCGATATCGCCGATCCGCTGCGCCCCCAGGGAGAAGCCGTAGATCGCCGCGAACATGACCATCATCCCGATCACCCCGCCGATCTCCCGGCCGGAGCGGGAGCTGGAGCGGGCCGCGGAGTGCGCGAACCAGGCGCGGGGCAGCAGCAGGCAGAGGACGAAGCCCGCGAGGTTCGCGGGCAGCAGGGCGATCAGCCCGGTGGCGATGCCGACGGCCCCGGGGCCGTAGAGCACCAGCCACAGCGCCTCGAAGACCGTGGCGATGAGCAGGGCGGCGAGGGTGAACAGGCTGGGGATCGACAGCACGGCGGCCGCGAGCATGCCCGGCTGCAGCTCCTTCGCGGAGCGCGGGTAGACCGCGAAGGCGCGCGGGTCGAGGGTGTCATCGAGCCCGAAGGCGAACACCGGGATCAGGAACCACAGCAGCACGGTGAGCACGCCCAGGCCGCGCGCGATCATCGGGAAGAGGGAGCCCTCGCCGGAGAGCACCGTGGTGCTGAGGAAGAGGAAGACCAGCAGACCGAGGCCGCCGAGGGCGTACAGCACGCCGATCGAGACGCCGACGATCTTGCCGACGTTCTTGCGGTACGACCGCTTCCACAGCGTCCACTTCAAGCGCAGGGACAGCCGGATCAGGTCGCGCGCGGGGACGGTGCCGTGCTCGACGGCGTCAGGGGTCAGGACTGCAGCCACGCCAGGCTCCCCTCCGCGACCTCGCCGCCGCCGACCAGGTCGATGAACGTCTGCACGAGGCTGCCGCCGCGACGGACCTCGTCGAGGGTGCCCGCGGCACGCAGCTCGCCGCCGGCGATGATCGCGACGTGCGAGCAGAGGCCCTCCACCAGCTCCATCACGTGGCTCGAGAGCACGACCGTGCCGCCGCCCGCGACGTAGGAGGTGAGCACCGTGCGGATCACCTGGGCGGAGACCGGGTCGACGGCCTCGAGCGGCTCGTCGAGGACCAGCAGCCGCGGGGCGTGCAGCAGGGCGCAGGCGAGCAGGATCTTCTTGGTCATGCCCGCGGAGTAGTCGACGACCAGCTTGCCGTCCTCCCCGGCGAGGTCGAAGGCCGCGAGCAGGGAGTCCGTGCGCTCCTCGACGATCGCGGGCTCCATGCCGCGGATCAGGCCCACGTAGGTCAGCAGCTCCCGGCCGGTCAGGCGGTCGAAGGTGCGCAGACCGTCGGCCAGCACCCCGAGATGAGCCTTCGCCCTCTCGGGCTCCGCCCACATGTCCACGCCGAGCACCTCAGCGGTGCCGTCGTCCGGGCGCAGCAGTCCCGTCGCCATCGACAGCGTGGTGGTCTTGCCGGCGCCGTTGGGTCCGACGATGCCGTAGAAGGAGCCGCGCGGGACGTCCAGGGAAATCCCGTGGACCACCTCCGTGCCGCCGAAGGACTTGCGCAGGCCGCGCAGGGAGAAGGCGGGGGCTGGATCGCTGTGCATGGGGTCACGCTATCGGCGGGGGAGAGGGCCCCGCACCGTCGCTCGGCCAGCGCGGGGGCGACCTTCGTCGGACCCTAGCGCCCCGTAGAGTGTGCGGGTGGCCGCACCGGCCCGGAGGAGGGAAGACGATGTCGAAGCTGCGCCCGAGCGAGAGGCGACCCGCGATCGCCCAGGAGGTCGCCGAGATCCCCATCGGCATCCGTCGGCTGTCGGCATGGTCCTGGCGGCTGCTGGTGATCGTCGCGGCCGGCGCGCTGCTGATGTGGGGCCTGATCCAGGTCTCGGGCCTGATGATCCCCGTGCTCATCGCGATCCTGCTCGCCGTGATGCTGACCCCCGTGGTCAAGGCGCTCACGCGCTACACCTTCCTCGGCCGGGGCGCCGCGAGCGGGGTGGCGCTGCTGGGCCTGCTGCTCGTCATCGCGGGCATGTTCACCCTCGCCGGACGGCAGTTGATCGCGCAGTGGGGCTCCATCCAGACCCAGGCGATCGCCGGCTTCCAGGCGGTCATGAACTGGGTGACCACGACCTTCAACATCGGCAACTCGACGATCGAAGCCGCGATCGACGAGGGCCTCGCCCAGCTGCAGCAGAACGCCGACCAGCTGGTGAACTCGGCGCTGTCCACGGCCGCCGTGCTCGGCAACCTCGCCACCGGCATCATCGTCACCCTGTTCACCCTGTTCTTCCTGCTCTCGAGCGGGTCGACGGTGTGGCGCTGGGTGGTCGGCCTGCTGCCGCCCGAAGCGCGCGTGCCCACCCATGAGGCGGTGCGCCGCGGTTGGAAAGCCCTCTCGGCGTACGTCCGCACCCAGATCCTGGTCGCCGCGGTCGATGCGACCGGCATTGCGATCGGCATGCTCGGCCTCGGCCTCGGCTCCTACGCCGTCCCGATCTGGCTGCTGGTCTTCATGTTCTCCTTCATCCCGCTGGTCGGCGCGGTGATCTCCGGAGCGATCGCCGTGCTCCTCGTGCTCGTGCTGAACAGCTGGGTCGGCGCGCTGATCATGCTCGCCGTGGTGCTCGCCGTGCAGCAGCTCGAGGGCAACGTCCTCCAGCCCTTCCTCATGGGCAAGGCCGTCGAGCTGCACCCGCTCGCCGTCTTCCTCGGCGTCGCGGGCGGCGCGATGGTGGCCGGCATCCCCGGTGCCCTCTTCGCCATCCCGCTGATCGCCTTCGTCAACGCCACCCTGCTGCACGTCGTCGGCCGCGATCCCAGCCCCGAGCTGGGCGTGGACAAGGCCGCCGCCGCGCACTTCGAGGCGCTGCGCCGCGGCCGGGTCACCGCCGCCGAACAGGACCCCCGCCCCGAGAACCCGGTGCGCCGCGCGACCCAGGCCGTCGTGCAGAAGGCCACCGGCTCCGACGCCTGAGCGTCGGGAACCGGTGGCCTCCGGAAGCGGGGGATCCGACCGGACCGCCTCCCCGGGCGGTCCGGTCGGATCGGGGGATCAGGGCACGTAGGGCGTGGCGGCCTTGATCTCGATCGGCAGGGACTTGCCGTTCGGCGCGGTGTAGTCGACGGAGTCGCCGACCTTCGAGCCGTGGATCGCGGACCCCAGCGGCGAGTCGCTCGAGAAGACCTCGAGATCGGTCCCCTCGGCGATCTCGCGGTTGCCCAGCAGGAAGGTGCGCTCCTTGCCGGCCATGGTGATCGTGACGACCATGCCGGGCTCGACCACGCCGTCGTCCTTCGGGGCCTCTCCCACCACGGCGTCCTTGAGCAGGCGCTTGAGGTCCGTGATGCGGGCCTCGTTCATGCCCTGCTCCTCGCGGGCCGCGTGGTAGCCGCCGTTCTCCTTGAGGTCGCCCTCGTCCCGGGCCGCGGCGATGCGCTCGGCGATCTCGGTGCGACGGGGCCCCTCGAGCTCGGCGAGCTCCTTGACGAGGCGGTCGTAGGCATCCTGGGTGAGCCAGGCGCCATTCGGCTGGCTGCTCATGGGTTCACTCCTTGTCAGTGGTCCCTCGGGCGCCGGGGCGGAAACGCCCCTGACGCGAAGAACGGGGCACATGTGCTCATGCGCCCCGTGGTCGGGTGATGATGACCGGTCCGGAAACCGGTATCGGAGCATCCTACACCGGATCGCATCCGATGACCTCGGCGGACACGGCGCTGCCCTGCGTCGAGATCTCGACGGTGTGCGAGGTGGTGCGCTCCGTCTGCGCCTGGATCCGCACCTCCACGAAGCCCACCTGGGCGCGTCCCTCGTTGAGGGCCTGCACTTGGCAGTCCGCCGCGGTGCCCGGAGGCATCGTCACCGCGAAGGTGGCCTCGAGGCGATCGTCGGCGAGGTGCTCGTAGGAGACGAGGTCGTAGCGCACCGGGGTGCGCGAGATCCACGTTCCCACCACGATCACGCCGAGGACGAAGAGCACGGCCGTGACGGCGCCCAGGATCCGGGCCGTGCGCCGGGAGACCAGCGGGGCGCCGTAGCGATCGGTCGGGCGGGAGGGGACGGAGCTCATGGCGTCCAGTCTCCCAGACCCTGCCCGGGACTCCGCTCGGGACCGTGGCGTACGATCGGGCGCTGGCGAGTCCCGTGCCCGGGCCCCGCCCCGGACCCTGAGGAGAGACGTGAGCGTCCAGCTGCCCGCCCCCGACGAGACCCTGCGTCTGGTCGCCGTCCACGCCCATCCGGACGACGAGTCCTCCAAGGGCGCCGGCTCGACCGCGCGCTACGCCCGCGAGGGCGTCCAGGTCACGGTCATCACCTGCACCGGCGGCGAGCGCGGCGACATCCTCAACCCGCGGCTGCAGGGTGACGAGGAGATCGCCCGCGACCTCCCCGCGGTGCGTCGACGGGAGATGGCGCGCGCGCAGGAGATCCTGGGCGTGGACCACGAGTGGCTCGGCTTCGTCGACTCGGGCCTGCCCGAGGGGGATCCGCTGCCCCCGCTGCCCGAGGGCAGCTTCGCGGCGCTCCCCGTCGAGGAGGCCGCCCGACCTCTCGTCGAGGCGCTGCGCCGGCTCCGCCCGCACGTGATGACCACGTACGACGAGAACGGCGGCTACCCGCATCCGGACCACATCCAGGTCCACCGCATCAGCCTCGCCGCCTTCGACCTCGCCGCCGATCCGGACTACGCCCCGGAGCTCGGCGAGCCGTGGGAGGTCGCGAAGCTCTACTACATCAATGGGTTCAACCGGCAGCGGTTCTCGGCGATCAACCGGCATCTGATCTCCCAGGGCATCCGCCAGGAGTCCCTCGAGCAGATGCTGGCGCGCTACGACGAGAGCCGGGACCGGCTGCTCACGACCAGGGTGGACGTGCGCGACTACCTCACCGTGCGGGACGAGGCGCTGCGCGCCCATGCCACGCAGGTCGACCCGGAGGGCCTGTTCTTCCAGGTGCCGCACGAGGTGGAGACGGTGGCCTGGGGCACCGACGACTACGAGCTGCACATCTCCCGCATCGGGGTGCGCCTGCCCGAGGATGATCTGTTCGCGGGACTCCGCCACGAGACGCTGGAGGCCCGCCCGTGACCGGTGCAGAGACGCTGCTCGTTCTCGGCGAGGTGCTCGCCGCCCCCTCCGACGGCGGGGAGATGAACTCCGTGACCGTCTCGCCGGGACTGCCCGGGTTCTTCGCGGCCTTCGTCCTCGCGGTGGTCGTGGTGCTCCTGGCCGTGGACCTCTCGCGGCGGACGCGCCGCATCCAGGCGCGGGCGCGCGTCGAGGAGCGAATGCGGGAAGAGCAGGAGCAGGAGCGGGCCGCGGCGGAGCGGGGCCCGTCGGCGGAGGTGAGCTCGTCGGCGGAGGAGACGGAGCCCCGGGCCGAGGAGCCCGCGGCGGAGCGGAGCCCGTCGGCGGAGGCGCTGGAGCGCGGGGCCGAGGAGCCCCCGTCGGCTCCGGAGGATCCGCAGCGCTGAGGCGAGCCCTCAGATCACGGCCACCGCAACCGCTGCGAAGTGGCAGCCGAAGCCGGCGATCGTGCCGGCGTGGAAGATCTCGTGGAAGCCGAACCAGGCGAAGGACGGGTTCGGCCGCTTGAGCCCGTAGACCACGGCGCCCGCCGTGTAGGCGACGCCGCCCGCCGCCAGCAGGATCACCACGGGCCAGCCGCCCGACGCGTGCAGCTCGGGCATGTAGAAGACCGCGACCCAGCCGAGCGCGATGTACGCCGGCACGTACAGCCAGCGCGGCGCTCCGGTCCAGAAGATCCGGAAGCACACGCCCACGAGGGCGCCGCCCCACGCGATTGCGAGCAGGGTCAGCGCCTGGCGGGGCTCGAGCAGCGCGGCGGCGATCGGCGTGTAGGTGCCGGCGATGATCAGGAAGATGTTCGCGTGGTCGAAGCGGCGCAGCATGATCGCGCGCCGCGGCGACCAGGTGCCGCGATGGTAGACGGCGCTGATCCCGAACAGCAGGCTCGCGGTGAGCACGAAGACCGCGCAGGCCAGCCGGATCGTCAGCGTGTCCCCGAGCGCGACGAGGACCAGGCCGATCACGAGGGTGGTCGGGAAGGCGATCAGGTGGAGCATGCCGCGGAGCCGGGGCTTCGGCGGCTGCAGCCCGAGAGTGCGCGCCCGGGCCGCCATCGCGCGGGTGAAGGTGCGCGGGGCGAAGGGGTGGGTGTCGGCCGTGGGCAGGTCCTCGTCGACCGCGGGGGCCGGGGCCGTGGGGGCCGAGGGGTCGATGCCGGTGTTCATGACGGAAGCGTAACCTACGGACCCGTAACCGCAGGGGGCCCCGGGCTGTGCGCATCCCGTGAGGATTCGGCGAGCGCCGCGGCGAACTGCCCGCCCAGGCGCCCGCGTCGTCGATAATGGGCGGGTGCGACGTCGGGGAGCGGAGGTGGCGATGGCCGAGCACGGACTGCTCCACACGATCTACGAGCGGCGCCTGATGCGCGAGCTCGAGGCGTTCTCGCTGCCGCAGCATCTCGGGATCATCGTCGACGGCAACCGCCGCTGGGCGAAGGCCGCCGGCGCCACCACCGAGCAGGGCCATCGCGTGGGGGCCGCGAAGATCGTCGAGTTCCTGTCCTGGTGCGAGGCCCTGGAGATCCCGCTCGTCACCGTGTGGATGCTCTCGACCGACAACCTCCGCCGCCCGCCCGAGGAGCTCGAGGCGCTCTACGCCATCATCGCGGACACGGTCCAGCAGATCACCGCCGCCGGCCACTGCGTGCGCCTCACGGGCAACGCCGACGCCCTGCCCGAACGGATCCGGGAGCACCTCGAGGAGCTGCGCGGTGCGGCGAGCGTCGACTCCCGCCTCACCGTCAACGTCGCGATCGGCTACGGCGGCCGCGAGGAGATCGTCGACGCGGTGCGGGAGCTGGTCCGCGACCTCGGCTCCGCCGGGCTCGGGGCCGACGAGATCGCGGACGCCATCAGTGTCGGCTCCATCGCGGAGCACCTCTACACCCGCGGCCAGCCCGACCCCGACCTCATCATCCGCACCTCCGGGGAGCAGCGCCTCTCCGGCTTCCTGCTCTGGCAGTCCGTGCACTCCGAGTTCTGGTTCTGCGAGACCTACTGGCCGGGATTCCGTCGCATCGACCTGCTGCGCGCATTGCGCGAGTTCTGCCGTCGGGAGCGGCGTTTCGGGGCCTGAGCCCAGGACCTCCCAGATGACAATTCGGTGAACGTCCCCGCGCCGCGCGGTGTGACGCGCCCGACATCGCGTGCGCGGGGGGCTAAGGTCCAGTCATCCGCGCAATTCGGGGAGGCTCCGATGGATCAGATCATCACCACCAGCACCGATCTGGACAGGGGGGTGATCGGCGCGGCCAACCGGGACGGCTCGCCGGTGGTGCCCTCGTTACGCCCCGGCAGCGCCCAGCAGGTGCTCGACGGCGTCGAGACCGGCGTGATCACCTACGTGCTGGACACCTCCGTGCTGCTCTCGGACCCGCTCTCGCTGCACCGCTTCGCCGAGCACGACATCGTGCTGCCGATCGTGGTCGTCACCGAGCTCGAGGCCAAGCGTCACCATCCCGACCTCGGCTACTTCGCCCGCCAGGCGCTGCGCATCCTCGACGACCTGCGCGAGCTGCACGGCAACCTCTCGGTGCCGCTGCCGATCGGCAAGGACGGCGGGCACGTCCACGTCGAGCTGAACCACATGAACACCTCCTCGCTGCCGGACGGCTTCCGCCTCGGGGACAATGACACCCGCATCCTCGCGGTCGCCAAGAACCTCCAGCTCGAGGGCAAGCATGTCGTGCTCGTCTCGAAGGATCTGCCGATGCGGATCAAGGCCTCCGCCTCCGGCATCCACGCCGAGGAGTATCGCGCCGAGCTCGCCCGCGACCGCGGCTACATCGGCATGGTCACCGCCGCCGTCGACGAGCAGACGATGACCGACCTCTACGACGGGCAGGTCGTCGACATCCCCGAGGTCGCGCACCAGCCGGTCCACACGGGGCTCACGATCACCAGCCCCCGCGGCTCGGCGCTCGGCCGCATCACCCGCGACAAGCAGGTGCGGCTCGTCCAGGGCGATCAGACCGTGTTCGGCGTCGCCGGCCGCTCCGCCGAGCAGCGCGTGGCGATCGACCTGCTGCAGGACGAGTCGATCGGCATCGTCTCCCTCGGCGGCCGCGCCGGCACGGGCAAGAGCGCCCTGGCCCTCTGCGCCGGCCTCGAGGCCGTGCTCGAGCGCCGCACCCAGCGCAAGATCATGGTGTTCCGGCCGCTGTTCGCCGTGGGCGGGCAGGAGCTCGGCTATCTCCCCGGCGACCAGTCCGAGAAGATGGGCCCCTGGGGACAGGCCGTCTTCGACACGCTCGGCTCGATGGTCTCCCAGAACGTGATCGACGAGGTGCTCTCCCGCGGCATGCTCGAGGTCCTCCCGCTGACCCACATCCGCGGCCGCTCCCTCCACGACGCCTTCGTGATCGTCGACGAGGCGCAGTCCCTCGAGCGGAACGTCCTGCTGACGATGCTCTCCCGCATCGGCCAGAACTCCCGAGTCGTCCTCACCCACGACGTCGCCCAGCGCGACAACCTGCGCATCGGCCGCTACGACGGGATCGCGAGCGTCGTCGAGGCGCTCAAGGAGAAGGACCTCTTCGCCCACATCACCCTGCAGCGCTCCGAGCGGTCCAAGGTGGCGGAGCTGGTCACCCACGTCCTGGACGAGCCGATCCCCTGAGCCGGGTGGTGGCGGCTCAGCAGTCCACGGGAGTGTCGGGCCAGGGCTCGCCGGCGTCGAGCTCATCGCGCCAGGCGCGCAGACGGGCGCGGGCCTCGGACAGTGCCCGCTCCTTCTCGTCCAGCGCCAGATCGAGATCGTCGAGCGCTGAGCGGGCTGCCGCGATCCGCTCCCGCACCGTGGAGGTCCCGCTCTTCGCGTCCAGCAGCCTGCGCACATGGTCGAGGGAGAAGCCGACCGCTCGCAGCGCGGAGATCACCTGCAGCTGATCCAGGGCGGCGGGGTCGTAGCGACGCGCGCCGCCGGCAGTGCGCCGAGGTGGCGGCAGCAGCCCCTCGCGCTCGTAGAAGCGCAGGGCGTCCGGGCTGAGCCCGCTGCGACGCGAGACCTCACCGATGGGCAGCGACATACCAGGAGTACAGCACGAGGCAGACGGCCACGACCGCCGCACGCACCAGATGATGGCTGAGATGGAACTCCCCGATCGTCCGCCCCCACAGCAGCGGCGCCGCACAGATCAGCACTCCGCTGAGCACGGCCAGGCCGATCAGCGCCCCGCGAGGACCCGGCTCCGACACCCGGACCGGGATCGCGGCGAGGACCACCACGGCGACGCTCAGCAGCGCCGCCGCAGCGTAGGCGACGGCCGGCACGCCGAGGGCGACAGCGCTCAGGCCGCCGTCGGCAGCGGACTGCCGCAGGGCGACGAGGGCGAGGAGCTGGGACACGGCGAGGAGTGCGAAGGGCGCGAGCAGGAGGATCCACATGCCGCCCAGTCCAGACCATGGAGTGCACTCCAGGTCAAGGGTCCGACACCATGGGCTCGACGCTCTCGAGGAGCCGGATCCTCGCCGGGTCGCCGTCCAGCGGTGGAGCGGAACGACGACCCGTGCACCGATCAGGCCCTCGGCGCGGTCATCGACAGCACATCCAGCGCGCTGTCGAGCTGCTCCTCGGTCAGCTCGCCGCGCTCGACGAAGCCCAGCGCGATCACGGCCTCGCGCACGGAGATCCGCTCGGCGACGGCGTGCTTGGCGATCTTCGCCGCCGACTCGTAGCCGATCAGCTTGTTCAGCGGGGTGACGATCGACGGGGAGGCCTCCGCGTAGAAGCGGGCCTTCTCCTCGTTGGCGACCAGACCGTCCACCGTCTTGTCGGCTAGCACGGTGGAGGCGTTGGCGAGCAGGCGGATCGACTCCAGCAGGCTCGTGCCCATCAGCGGGATCTGCACGTTGAGCTCGAAGGCGCCCTGCGCGCCGCCCCAGGCGATCGCGGCGTCGTTCCCGACGATCTTCGCGCACACCATCAGCACGGCCTCGGGGATGACGGGGTTGACCTTGCCGGGCATGATCGAGGAACCGGGCTGGAGGTCCGGGATCGCGATCTCGCCGAGGCCGGTGTTCGGGCCCGAGCCCATCCAGCGCAGGTCGTTGCAGATCTTGGTGACGGAGACGGCGATGGTGCGCAGCGCGCCGGACATCTCGACCAGGCCGTCGCGCGCGGACTGCGCCTCGAAGTGGTTGCGGGCCTCGGTGAGCGGCAGCGAGGTCTGCTCGGCGAGGTTCGCGATGACCTTCTGCGGGAAGCCGAGCGGGGTGTTGATGCCGGTGCCGACGGCGGTGCCGCCCTGGGGGACCTCCGCGGTGCGGGGCAGGGCCGCCTCGACCCGCTCGATGCCGTAGCGGACCGCGGCCGCGTAGCCGCCGAACTCCTGGCCGAGGGTGACCGGGGTGGCGTCCATGAGGTGGGTGCGGCCTGACTTGACGACGTCCTTCCACGCCTCGGCCTTGGCCTCGAGGGACTCGGCGAGGTGGGCGAGCGCGGGCAGCAGGTGCTCGACGACGCCCGCGGTGACGGCCACGTGCACCGAGGTGGGGAAGACGTCGTTGCTGGACTGCGAGCAGTTGACGTGATCGTTCGGGTGCACCTCGAGGTCGCCGCGCGAGGCGAGGGTCGCGAGCACCTCGTTCATGTTCATGTTCGAGCTGGTGCCGGAACCGGTCTGGTAGGTGTCGACCGGGAACTGGTCGTCGTGGGCGCCGGAGATGACCTCGTCGGCCGCGGCGACGATCGCGTCGGCGATCGCGCCGTCGAGGACGCCGAGCTCCTTGTTGGCGCGGGCCGCGGCCTTCTTCACCTGGGCGAGGGCGTGGATGTGCGCGGGCTCGAGGCCCTGCCCGGAGATCGGGAAGTTCTCGACGGCGCGCTGGGTCTGTGCGCGGTACAGGGCGGACGCGGGGACGCGCACCTCACCCATGGTGTCGTGCTCGATGCGGTACTCGTCCTGCGCGGCGGCGGGCGTGGTCGGGGTCATCAGGTTCCTCCCTCGGGGGTGAGCGGTCTGGTCGTCGGGTCGCCGGATCAGGCGAGCTCGTGGCTCCACGGCGGGTTCGCTCCCGCGCGCGAGACGGTGATGGCGGCGAGCGCGGCGGCGCGGCGCAGCACGGTCGCGAGGTCGTCCGACGGGATGGCTGAGAGCGCCTCGCGCCCCGAGGCGCCGAGGAGCCCCTTCGCGGCGAGCGCGTCGAGGATCCCGGCGGAGAACGTGTCGCCGGCGCCGACGGTGTCGACGGCCTCGACGACGACGGGCGCGACCTGCACGCGGCCGCTGCGGGCGAAGCCGACGGCGCCCTCGCCGCCGCGGGTGATCACGGCGAGGCGCGGGCCGAGGTCGAGCCAGGACGCGACGACGTCCTCGATGTCCTCGGTGCCGTACAGCCACGCGACGTCCTCGTCGGACGCCTTGACGACGTCGGAGAGCCGCAGGTTCTCCTCGATCCGGGCGCGGACTCCCTCCGGGGAGCCCATGAGGCTCGGCCGGGCGTTCGGGTCGTAGCTGATGGTCGCGGTCTCGCGGGCGGCGGTCAGCACCTGCCGGACGGTCGCGGCGCCGGGGTCGAGGACCGCCGCGATCGACGAGGTGTGGACCGCGTCGACGGCCGACGGGGCGCCCGTGGGGTCCGGGGCCCAGGTCAGGTCGAAGACGTAGGTCGCGGCGCCGGTCGCATCGAGGGTTGCCTCGGCGGTCGAGGTCGGCTCCGCGGTCGAGCTCGCCGGGGTGAGCTGCACGCGGGACTGCTCGAGGTGGGCGCGGATCGCGTCGCCGCGGGCGTCGGCGCCGATACGGGTCAGGAGATGGGAGGTGTGGCCGAGGCGCCCGAGGGCGACGGCGACGTTCAGGGGGGAGCCGCCGGGGTGCTCGCGGCGCGTGCCGTCGGCAGAGACGACGATGTCCGTGAGGGCTTCTCCGACGGTGAGGAAGGTGGAAGTCACCCCCGGATCATGTCAGGTTTCGCCGGACGAGGCGACACGGCGACAATGGGTCCATGCAGGAACCGCCCGAAGCCCCCCAGAAGTCCCACTATGAGCTGCCGTCCCGGAAGAACACGGTGCTGCGCAACATGGTGTGGGCGCTGCTGCTCACCATGGGTGTCGTGGTGATCATCGGGATCGCCTTCTTCGGCGTGGGGGACAGCGGCGACCGTCAGGTGCTCGAGAACTCGGAGCTGGACGTCGCCGCGAGTGCCGAGCGTGCGCAGGACGCCGCGGACTTCCCCGTCGCCGCCCCGGAGATGGGGGAGGAGTGGGCGGAGCGCGATGCCCGCTTCACCGGGGGCGAGGTGCCGAGCTGGCGGGTGCAGTACACCGCTCCCTCCGGGCATCTGGTGACCCTCACCGAGGAGGCGGAGCTGAGCCCGACGCTGGTCTCCGCCGCCGTGCCGGGCGCCGTGGTGGAGGCGGAGCTGGAGATCGCCGGCGCCTCCTGCCAGCAGCTCACGGGGGAGCAGGACGGCAGCGACGTCCGGGCCCTGGCCTGCGAGGGGGAGGGCTTCGGCCTCGTGGTGCACGGCGACGTGGAGGATGCGGAGCTGCGCGCGCTGATGGACGCCGCCCTCGCCGACGTCGCCTGAGCGGGGCTGCCGGCTGACGTCACTCCGCCGCGGAGGCTCCCTCCCCGCCGCGGCGTGCCGCCACGGCCTCGTCGAGACGCTCGCGGGCGCCGTCGAGCCACTGCTGGCAGCGGCGGGCGAGCATCTCGCCCCGCTCCCACAGCGCGATCGAGTCCTCGAGCCCGCCCTGCCCGGACTCGAGCCGCCGCACGACCTCGACGAGCTGGTCGCGGGCGGCCTCGTAGGACAGCGCCGCGACGTCCTCGGGCATGGGGGCGGTTTCGGCGGGGGACGTCTCGGGGTTCTGGCTCATGGCTGCTCCTTCGGGGCGGCGGGCGGGGTGTAGGGGTCTGTCTCGGTGCGCTCCACGCCGAAGCGGCCTCCCGCCACACGGACGGAGAGGGCGTCGCCGACGGTCGAGTCCTCGGGACGGCGCAGGATCGTGCCATCGGGCGCCTGGACCACGGCGTAGCCGCGCTCGAGGGTCGCGAGCGGGCTGAGCGAGCGCACCCGCGCGCCGAGGTGGCCGACCTCGTCGCGGGCGCGGTCGAGGCGGGAGCCGATGAGGGTGCGGGCGAGGGCGATGCGGGAGCGGATCTCGTCCTCGCGGCCCGCGAGGATGCTCGAGGGATTCTCGAGCACGGGCCGCGAGCGCATCGCGTCGAGCCCGGACTGCTCCCGCTCGATCCGGGCGCGGATCGCGGCGCGCAGCCGGGTGCGGCCGAGTTCCAGCTGCTCGACCTCGGCGACGATGTCGGGTACCACGCGCTTGGCGGCGTCGGTGGGGGTCGAGGCGCGGACGTCCGCCGCGAGGTCGATCAGCGGGGTGTCCACCTCGTGGCCGATCGCGGAGACGATCGGCGTGCGGGCCGCGGCGACCAGGCGCACCAGCTGCTCGTCGGAGAAGGGGAGCAGGTCCTCGAGGGAGCCGCCGCCGCGGGAGATGATGATGACGTCGACCGTCTCGTCGGCGTCGAGCTCCTTCAGTGCGGCGGAGACCTCCTTGACAGCCTTCGCGCCCTGCACGGCGACCTCGCGGATCTCGAAGCGCACGGCGGGCCAGCGGCGGCGGGCGTTGACGACGACGTCGCGCTCCGCGGCGGACTCGCGCCCGCAGATCAGACCGATGGTCTGCGGCAGGAACGGCAGCGGCTGCTTGCGGCCGGCCTCGAACAGCCCCTCGGCGGAGAGGGTCCGCTTGAGCTGCTCGAGCCGGGCGAGCAGCTCGCCGAGGCCGACGGGCCGGATCTCGTCGGCCTCCAGCTGGAGGGTGCCGCGCTTGGTCCAGAAGGAGGGCTTCGCGTGGATGACCACGCGGGCGCCGGCGACCGGCTCGACCGGGAGAGCGCGCAGCACGTGCTCCCGCACGGGGACGGAGAAGGACATGTCCACGTCGATGTCCCGCAGGGTCATGAAGGCCAGACCCGAGCCGGGACGGCGGTTCAGCTGCACGATCTCGCCCTCGACCCACAGCGGCGACATGCGGGCGACGTACTCCCCGACCTTCACCGACAGCTGGCGCAGCGGCCACGGGTTCTCCGGGGTGGTCTGCGCGGCGGTCGCGGCGAGGGGCGGGGGCTGCTCGGTCATGGGCACCACTGTGCCACCCGCGACCCACACGCCGGCGTCGCGACGGGTGCCGATGTGGACGGAGGGGGTGTGGGGAGGATCGACCCGAAGCACGCTCCGAGCAGGGGAGACGTGCCCGTCGGGCGGGGCCGGTGTGGAGGGTTGGTGAGTCTCGCCCCACCGCCTCCCTGCCCGGGGTGCGGGTCTCCTACGATGGCGGGGTGAACAGCGGAACCGTCCTCCTTGCCGAGCCCCGCGGCTACTGCGCGGGCGTCGATCGAGCCGTCGTCGCCGTCGAGCGCGCGCTCGAGCACTACGACGAGACCGTGTACGTGCGCCACGAGATCGTGCACAACAAGTTCGTGGTGGACCGGCTCAAGGAGAAGGGCGCCGTGTTCGTCGAGGAGGTCGACGAGGTGCCAGAAGGCTCGCTCGTGATCTTCTCCGCGCACGGCATCTCCCCGAAGGTCCGCGAGATGGCGGAGCAGCGGAACCTGCGCACCATCGACGCGACCTGCCCGCTGGTCACCAAGGTCCACAAGGAGGCGGTGCGCTTCGCCCGCCAGGACTACGACATCCTGCTGGTGGGCCACGAGGGCCACGAGGAGGTCGAGGGCACCGCCGGCGAGGCACCTGAGCACGTGCAGATCGTCAACGGGCCCGAGGACGTCCACAAGGTCACGGTCCGCGACCCGGAGAAGGTCGTCTGGCTCTCGCAGACCACCCTCAGCGTCGACGAGACGATGGAGACGGTGGACCGGCTCAAGGAGCGTTTCCCGACCTTGCAGGCCCCGCCGAGCGATGACATCTGCTACGCCACCCAGAACCGCCAGGTCGCGATCAAGAAGATCGCCCCGGATGCGGATCTCGTGCTCGTGGTCGGCTCCCCGAACTCCTCGAACTCGGTGCGCCTGATGGAGGTCGCGCTCGAGGCCGGAGCCCGGTCCTCGCACCGCATCGACAGCGTCTCCGAGCTGCGGGACGAGTGGTTCGAAGGCGTCGGCACCGTGGGCGTCACCTCCGGCGCCTCCGTTCCCGATGTGCTGGTGCAGGAGCTGCTGGCCGAGCTCGCCGAGCGCGGCTACGGCGACGTGAAGCCGGTCCGCACCGCGACCGAGGACCTCATGTTCTCCCTGCCGCGCGAGCTGCGCCAGGAGATGAAGGCCTCGGGCGAGACCGACCGTCGCACCAAGCCCTCGGGAGATCGCGCGACCGCCGAGTCCTGACCGGGCTGCCGTTGCGCCGTTCTTCGGCGCGACCGCACGCCGCTCACCGGTCACGCGCAGCGGCTCAGCCGGCCGAGCGGCCCCGTCGGCCGAGTTCCGAGCGGCGCGGATCCGCGAGACCCGCGATCTCGCCGTCCTCGAGCGTGCGCGCGCGGCGCGTGAGCTGCTCGACCTCGTCGACGGCGGTGCCCGCGAGACCGAGGTCCTCGAACCGTCGCGCGGTGACCAGCACCCTGGACTGCAGTGACCCGACCGCCTCGTTGAACGCCGCGACTGAGGAGTCCAGCGACCGCCCCACCTTCCCCAGATGTCCCGTGAACACGCCGAGTCGATGGTGCAGCTCGCGGCCCGCCTCGAGCACCTCGCGGGCGTCGCGGTTGAGGGACTCGGTGCGCCAGGTGTGCGCGACCGTGCGCAGCAGCGCCATGAGCGTCGCGGGGGAGGCGATCACCACGTCCCGGGCGAAGGCGTGCTCGAGCAGGTCCGGGGCGGTTTCGAGGGCCGCGGCGAGCACCCCGTCGCTCGGCACGAACAGGACCGTGAACTCGGGGGTGTCCCCGAGCGCCTTCCAGTAGGCCTTCGCCGAAATCTGGTCCACGTGGTGGCGCAGCGCCCGGGCGTGGGCGGTGCGGCGGGTGCGGGCGCGGCTCGGATCCTGCTCCTCGATCGCGTCGAGATAGGCGTCCATCGGCGCCTTCGCATCGACGACCAGGGTGCGCTCGCCGGCGAGGCGCACCACCAGGTCCGGGCGCTGTCCCTTCTCCCCGTCAGCCCGCGCACCGGCCGCCTGCTCGGAGAAGTCGACGTGCTCGAGCATCCCGGCGGCCTCGACGATCCGCCGGAGCTGCACCTCGCCCCAGCGCCCGCGCGCGGTCGGCGCCCGCAGCGCCGAGGTCAGCGCCGCGGTGCCGTTCTCGAGCGACTGCGCCCGACGGCCCAGCTCGCCGAGATGCGCGCGCAGCGCCCCCTCCGCCTCGACCCGGGCCGCCTCGGAGCGCGCGAGGGAGCGCTCGAGATGGGCGAGCGTCGCGGTGATCGGGGCGAGGGTCCGCTGCAGCTCGGCCTCACGCTCCTCCTCCGCGGCATCGCGGCGGGCCGCGTCGCGCTCGTGGCGCTCGTCGGCCAGACGCAGCAGCTGCGTGGAGGCGTCCCCCTGGCTGCGCGCGCGCTCCCGCATCACCAGCCAGGTCGCAACAGCGCCGAGGAGTGCGCCCAGCACGATCCCCACCAGCAGCATCTGTGTTCCGCTCATGCCGACAGCACATCACGGAGGTCCGACGGACGAGGGGCACCACGCCCGGGGCAGGCCATCAGCGCTGTGCGGCGAGCTCCCGGGAGGTGTGGACCTCGCCCATGTGCTCGCTCGCCCAGGCCACGAGTGCACCGAGCGGCTCGAGCAGGGAGCGGCCGAGCTCGGTGAGCTCGTACTCGACCCGCGGAGGGATCTCGGGGTGCGCGGTGCGCAGCACCAGCCCGTCCGCCTCGAGCGCGCGGAGGGTCTGGGTGAGCATCTTCTGGCTCACGCCGTCGACCCGGCGGGCGAGCTGGGAGAAGCGCTGCGGGCCGTCCTCGAGGGCGCCGATGACCAGCACCGTCCAGCGGTCACCGATGCGGTCCAGCAGCTGCCTGGAGGGGCAGTCGTGGACGTAGGGGTCATAGGCGAGAGAGGACATGAGGGGCTCCTGGGGTGGTTACCGGAAAGTGCGTACTTCCCTGCGGAGAGAAGGTTACCTACAGTGAGCGTCGAGGTCCATGACAGAAGTCGCGGACGTTTCGTCGAATCGGCACCAGGAGTGCCGGGAAGTAGAGCCCCATGGCTCGCATTGTCGTCCTCGGAGGGACCGGCTACGCCGGCACCGGCATCGTCACGGAGGCCGCGCAGCGCGGCCACGACGTCCTCTCCGTCTCCCGCACCGCCCCGGCGGAGCTCCCCGCCGGCGCCGCGCACCGCGCGGGGGACCTGCGGGACGAGGCGCTGCTCGCCGAGGTTCTCGAGGGAGCCGACGTCGTCATCGCCGCCTCAGCCCCGCGCGGTGAGCTCGCCGAGCCCGGCGTCCTGCGCGGCATCTACGCCACCGTCGCCCGCCTCGCGGGCGAGAAGGGCGCGCGCTTCGGCGTCGTCGGCGGGGCCGGCTCGACGCTCGTCGCCGAGGGCGGTCCGCGGGTGCAGGACACCCCCGACTTCCCCGACGCCTTCAAGGCCGAGGCGAACGAGCTCACCGCCGTGCTCGAGGACCTCCGGGCCGACGAGACCGGGCTCGACTGGTTCTTCGTCAGCCCCGCGGGCGGCTTCGGCGCCTACGCCCCCGGCGAGCGCACCGGCGCATACCGGACCAGCGACGACGTGCTCCTCGTCGACGCCGACGGCAACTCGGCCCTCTCCGCCGAGGACCTCGGCGTCGCGATCGTCGACGAGATCCAGCAGCCCGCGCATCGCCGCGCCCGCTTCCACGTCGCCTACTGAGCCCTCCGGCTCCGCGCTCCGGGGCCGACGGTGTGAGGTGCGCCCGCCGGGCGCCCCGACCGTCGGCCCCGACCTGCGCCACGGGCCGTGCGCGCCGTAGGATCGGGCACCGTGGCTCTCACTATCGGAATCGTCGGACTGCCCAACGTCGGCAAGTCCACCCTGTTCAACGCCCTGACTCGCGCCGAGGTGCTCGCCGCGAACTACCCGTTCGCGACCATCGACCCCAACGTCGGCGTGGTGCCCCTGCCCGACCCGCGGCTCGCGCAGCTCGCGGGCATCTTCGGCAGCGAGAAGCTGGTCCCCGCGACCGTCTCCTTCGTGGACATCGCCGGGATCGTCAAGGGCGCGAGCGAGGGCGAGGGCCTCGGCAACAAGTTCCTCGCCAGTATCCGCGAGGCCGACGCCATCTGCCAGGTCACCCGCGCCTTCGCCGACCCCGACGTGACCCGCGTCGAGGGCTCGAAGGACGCCGCGGGCGACATGGAGACCATCACCACCGAGCTGATCCTCGCCGATCTCCAGACCATCGAGAACTCGATGCAGCGCCTGGAGAAGGAGACCAAGCGCGGCCTGCTGGACGCCGCCGTGCTCGAGAACGTCCTCAAGGCGAAGTCCCTGCTTGAGACCGGGAAGACCCTCTACCAGGGGGCGAAGGACGCCGGCATCGACGTCACCCAGCTGCGCGAGCTGCAGCTCATGACCGCCAAGCCCTTCATCTACGTCTTCAACACCGACGAGGACGGCCTCGCCGACACCGCCATGCAGCAGCAGCTGCGCGACCTCGTCGCTCCCGCCGAAGCGATCTTCCTCGACGCGAAGTTCGAGTCCGAGCTCATCGAGCTCGACGCGGAGGAGGCCGCGGAGATGCTCGAGAGCACCGGCCAGGAGGAGTCGGGCCTGGATCAGCTGGCCCGCGTCGGCTTCGACACCCTGGGGCTGCAGACCTACCTCACCGCCGGCCCCAAGGAGTCCCGCGCCTGGACGATCCCCAAGGGCGCGACCGCCCCGCAGGCCGCCGGCGTGATCCACACCGACTTCGAGCGCGGCTTCATCAAGGCCGAGATCGTCTCCTTCGACCAGCTGATGGAGGCCGGCTCCATGGCCGAGGCGAAAGCCAAGGGGTGGGTCCGCATGGAGGGCAAGGAGTACGTCATGCGCGACGGCGACGTGGTGGAGTTCCGGTTTAACGTCTAGCGTTATTGACGGACTCCGTCATCGACTGGTCTCGTGATTAGTCGTTCGGCAGCAAGGACACCGAGCGCATCTGGCATGAGCAGTACGTCAAGCGCGTCGATCGAACAGTGCAACGGGCGACGCTGCGGAAGCTCGAGTTGATCAATGCAGCGAAGGAAGTCGAGGACCTCCGGGTCCCGCCGGGGAACCGCTTGGAGCGGCTCGTCGGTGACCGACGTGGTCAGCACAGCATCCGCGTGAATGCGCAATGGCGTGTTTGCTTCGTCTGGAGAAACGGAGGTGCAGAAGATGTCGAACTCGTCGACTACCACTGAGGCCGACCTGATCGAGCCGATCCACCCGGGGGATATCCAGATGGAGGACTTCATCGAGGGCTTCGGGATCACGCAGAACAAGCTCGCCGTGTCCATCGGGGTGCCGCCGCGGCGGATCAACGAGATCGTGCACGGCAAGCGGGGGATCACCGCTGATACGGCGATCCGGCTGGCGCGCTACTTCGGCACGTCCGAGGAGTTCTGGATGAACCTGCAGTCGAACTACGCGCTGCGGCTCGAGCGTCGCGTGCTGCGTGACAAGGTTGCGGCGATCACCCCGCTGCAGGTCGCGTGAGCACTGTGCTGTCAGTGTGGCTGCGTCGACTGCGGGGTACGGATGCTCCGGCTGTGCTCGCGGCGTTCACCTCGAATACGGACATGGCGCGGCAGGGCGAGGTGACCACCCTCGCCGCCGCGGAGGCCTACGTGAACCGCCTGATCGCGGACGACTCGCCGCACGAGGCCTGGGCACTGGTCGAATGCGACGAGGTGATCGGTCTCGTCTGCGTCACCGTCGACGAGGCGAACCGCAGTGGCTGGTTCTGGTACTGGATGACGTCGTCAGCGCGAGGTCGTGGCTGGATGAGTCGGTCTGCGGCGACCATCGCGGACTGGGCGCTGACAGAACGCGGGCTGGATCGTCTCGAGCTTGGGCATCGCGTCAACAATCCGGCCTCGGGTGCTGTGGCCATGAGGGCAGGGTTCGTCCCGGAAGGTACCGAGCGGGAGAAGTTCCTGGTGGACGGCGAGAGGATCGATGTCGATACCTACGGGCGATTGCGATCAGACCCGGCTCCGCGCTTCGTTCCCGTCGCGATGCTCTCGGAGTGACGGTGAACCCGCAGGTGGTTCTCCGTGACGTAACCCGGTGGAGTTCCGATTCAGCGTCTGACATCTTGACGGACGGCGGTGCGTGAGTGATCCCCGGGCGATCGAGGCGGATGCAGCTGCGTCTCGCCAGGAAGCACTGGGCGATCGTCGCTGCCACGGCGGCGCTGGCGGTCGGCGGGTGCGCGATGCCCTGGTCCTGGGGCATCTGGGGCGTGTTCGTTGCCTGTGCTGCTCTGACGTCGGTGGGTTCGACGGCGCCTGCTCTGCTGCTTCTGCCGCGGTCCGCGGTGACGCCGATGCTGGTCGCGCAGGTGGCGTCGTGTGCGGTGTGGTTCATGCTCATCGGATGGGGGCTGGTCCTGCTGCTGGACCCGGCGTACACCGTCGGCTGGGTGTTCCCAGGGAAAAGCGGCGTCGGCGCGCGTGTGGTGGACGAGGATGATGCATGGTGGATCGGCTGGCTGATCCTCGGTCTGGGGCTCTTCTGCACGGTGACGGTCATCGCCGTCGAGATCATTCCTCGCCTCCGCCGTGCGCTGCGGGAGTCGTGACCTCGAGAGCGTCGCGGTCCGGGGTGGGCTGTCCGCGGTGCCCGCGGGCCGCCCACCCGACGCGGTGGTTTCTCTCCAGAGGCTGCTCCGTGCCGGAACTTGGTGGAGTTTCGTTCTGCCGTATCGCCTCCGGTTGCGCGTGGTGTCATGCGCTTCCGCTGCGTTTGGTCACCGCGTTGCTGCCCTTGTCCATGTCCTCCCGGGTTCGCTCCTGACGGTGGACAGCTGGATGACGACCCTGCGAGCCGATCCGCGAGACGCGTAGCCATACGATTGAGCGGTGACGACTCCTATACGCCGCGAGATCGGCCAAGTCTTCATCCCTGTGCGGGACATCCACCGCTCTGCCGGCTGGTACGGCAGGCTGCTCGGTGCGGAGGTGTCCCTGCCTTCGCATGACGACACGATCGTCGACGTCCCGATGGAATCGGGTCCCGGCCTTGCTCTGGACGCGAACGCGCCGTTCACGCCGGACGGTCCGCCACGCTTCTTCTGGTGGGCCGATGACCTCGGCGCAGTCGTGGCGCATTTGCGCGATCTCGGGGCCGAACTCGCCTCGGACGTCGTCGACATCGGGAGCGTGGCCTTCGTCCAGTTCCGGGATCCTGACGGGAACCTGCTCATGGTGTGCGCTCGAACGGAGGGCGACGAGTCCGCTCACACCGTTGTCTGACCGCCGGTGCGCGAAGGCGCGGCTCATCAGCGCTGGCCCGCACAACGACAGTGGCGGAGGAGATTGCTCGATGTCGGAATGGGGTGGAAGCACCTCTCGGTTGGTAGGTAGATCAGTCCACCTACCAACCCGGGGGTGCTCGATGTTTGTGCATCGTGGATGCGGATGAGTGCCGCACGTAGGCTGCGACGAGATGGCCGAACGCGGTCCACGAGGTGTGCGCTCGCACAGGTTGCTCCATACCGGAACTCGGTGGAGTTCCGGTTCAACGTGTGACCAGCGCTCTCGATGGTTGATCCGAGCATCGCCCCGGTTGCCTCGCCATGAGGGGACCGGCGCGGCGTCACATGGGAGTGCCTTCGCCTGGTGCGGCTGCTCATTGCACCGCTATCGTGAGTGATATCAGAGGAGGTGGTTGCCGATGTCATCCATCATCGTTCGCGGTCTGGATGAGGCCGTGAAACAGCAACTCGCCGCGCAGGCGAAGGAGCACGGCCGGTCGATGGAAGCCGAGGTGCGCGCCATCCTGACCAAGGCTGCGCGCAGGCCGCACATAGGAATCGCTCTGCTAGCTGCCGCGCAGGATGTCGGGGGCGTCGAAGATCTGCCGATCCCTGAGCGCGACGACGTCGCACGTGCGGTGGACTTCGAGTGATCATTCTCGACACGAACGTGATCTCGGAGATCTTTCGACCGTCGCCTGAGCCACGCGTGGTGGGCTGGCTCGAGTCCCTGGAGGGTGACGTCGCGATCACGTCCGTCACGCTCGCGGAACTGTTGGCCGGAATGCGACGGTTGCCGGATGGTCGGCGCAAGGATGAGCTGACCAGGCGCATCGGCGCCGCGCTCGAACCGTATCGGGGTGGCCGTGCTGTGCTTCCGTTCGATGACGCAGCTGCCGACCGCTACGCCGATGTGCTCGTGGCTCGAGACCGTGCGGGAGCGCCGATCAGCACCGCCGACGCTCAGATTGCCGCGATCTGCCTGACGCACGGAGCGATCTGCGCTACGCGCAATGTGAAGGACTTCCAGCACACCGGCGTGGAGCTGGTGGATCCGTGGAAGGTTGATGCGTGAAGCATCATTCGATTGAGATCCTCGCCCAGCAGGAACTCCCTGAGGCAGATCTGGTTGCCCTTCGAGAGTTCTTCGACAGCGAATATCTTGAGGATCTCGAAGAGTGGGATACGCAGCAGCCCTACGGCTATGCGTTACATGATCTCCGCTGACGCGCGAGGGATGCGTCTCGGGGGTGAGCTCATGGGGTGCGCAGAGCAGTCGATGCGGAAGCCGAGCCGGTCCCGGTAGAACGCCGCGGCGAGCTCGACGTCGGAGACCGGCAGCACCGATGTGCTCACGAGTGCCGCGGGCGCTCTCTGCGCCGACAGACCGCCGACGGGAGCGGCGGAGTCCGCGCTCGCTGGCAGCTCGTCCCAGCTGGAGTGCCCTGCCTTGAGGGCGATGATCTCCTGGGCCTCGTGGGGGCAGGGCCAGCGCGTCGCGGTCGGACAGTGTGCGAGGGCGCTCGAGCTTCCGGATGCGTCCGCCGATCGAATGGTTGCCCGCGCGATGCCGGCGGAGCAGCAGCTTCGCCTGCTTCCTGTAGGTGTCGATGGTGGGCAGGGCGCTCCCTCTTCCGAAGAGACGTCGGTGGGACTTGCCCTGTCGGCTCTGGCGCCGTTTCGCGTCGGTCGGCGTACGCTTCACCGGGTGAGTTCCGCAGAGGTGAGTGCACATCCCCGGGTTCCACCGAGCGGCCGCCTCGTCGTGCTCGCCGGTCTCCCGGGTGTCGGCAAGACGAGCGTCGCGGGGAGCCTCGCGGCGCGGACGGCCTCGGTCCACCTCTCCATCGACGCGGTCGAGGACGCAATCCTCGCCTGTGGACTGCCGCCGGGGTGGGAGGTCGGCGTCGCGGCCTACGAGGCGACGCGTGCGATGGTCGAGCTGAACCTCCGGATCGGCCACGATGTCGTCGTCGATGCCGTGAACGACAGCGACGAGGCGCGGCAGACCTGGCGTGCCGCCGCGGCGCGGACCGGTGCGGAGATCGAGTTCGTGCACCTGAAGATCTCGGACGCGCAGGAGCATCGTCGACGGCTTCGGGGCAGGGACCGGGGCCTCGCGCACGTGGGGGAGCCGAGCTGGGAGGACGTGCAGCGCCGACGCGCTGACTATGCCGCGTGGACCGATGCCGTCGTGGAGGTCGACACCGGCGAACGGACGGCCGACGAGGTCGCGGATCTGCTCAGGGCGCGGTTCGGCATGCGGTGATGCAGGTCGACGGGGACGTCCCGCGGCGGGGGAGCTCGTCAGCTCGTGGGCTTGGTCGCCGCCCCGTCGAGCCAGAGCGTCTCCGACTCATCCCGATGCACGCCCTCCGTCCCGACGTGCTTGCTGCTGATCGTGGGGCCCTTCTGGATGACATGGACGAGTGCCATCCCATGGCCTCGCCCGAGGCCATAATCGTCCTTGAGCCACGCGAGGATCTCGCCGGCCTTCGTGCCCGGCTGGTCGAGGCCCTTTTCCTGTGCGATCTCGACAAGCTGCCGCGGCGTCAGGCCGGTCTTCTTCTCGATGGTGTCCAGATAGGCCTGGAATGACATGGGATCCCCCTCGCTCACCGAGCGCCGAGCGGCACTTGAGCACCAGGGTGCTGTCCCGTGCCCCCAGAGCACAAGACCCTGCCACCGGCAGCCCGGGGGATCAGAGGGCGCGGGTCAGGAAGATGCTGTTCGGGTCCGGCGAGTAGTGCGCGAACGGGTCGCACGGGGTGAACCCCTCGCTGCGGTAGAGCGCGCGAGCTCCCGCGAAGAACTCCATCGAGCCCGTCTCGAGCGAGAGCCGTCGGACTCCCCGGGAGCGAGCGTCGTCGACCACCACGCGCAGCAGGGCCCGCGCGATGCCCTGGCCGCGCCGGTGCGGGGCCGTGCGCATGCTCTTCAGCTCCTCGTGCGCCGCATCGATCCGTGCGAGGGCTGCCGTGCCCACGAGTTCCGCATCGAGACGTGCGCACCACAGGCGGACCTCCGGGCGATCCAACGCGGAGAGATCGAAGGCGTGCCGGGACTCAGGGGGCGCGGTGGACCGCATGTCGTCCAGGTGATCCTGGAGGAATCGAGCCAGGGCCGCATCCTCGAAATCTGCGCGCACGATGGAGAGCACCGCGCCATGCTCTCATGGCACGCCGTGCACGAGGGTGCGGCCCGATGCGCCTCGCCGTCCCCCGCGAGCTCAGGCTCCCGCGCGCTGGTGCTTGATCGCCGCCCGCCGGATCGAGGCGACCTTCGGGGAGTCCCTCCGGTCCTCGGGCAGCGCGTCGAGGACCGTGACGTCCGCCCGCGCCGCGAGCGTGAGCAGGCCCCACATCCCGATCGTGTCGAGCTCGAGGTCGATGTCCTCCGGCGAGGCCGCGGCGAACACCGCATGCGCCGCCGCCTCGACCTCGGGGTCGCTCTCCCTCTTCGCCGCGCCCTTGACGGCGTTGGGCTGGTTCGAGTAGTTGTCGAGCGCTGTCTGCAGCTGCTCGGACCGCTCTGTCCCGAGCGCAGCGGCCAGCGCCTCCTGGATCGGCATCTCGGTCATCACGTCACCGGTGTCCTCTCTGTGTCTTCAGAACAGCGGCCAGGGCACCGCAGGCATCTCCCCGCTCGGGGCCGGGAAGCATCCGTCCCCCTGCAGGCGGGTGCAGCGCTCGGCGAGCGCCGCGAGCTCCTCGGGGTTGAGCAGTGCCGCGAGGTCTCGGCCGAGCTCGTCGTCGAGAGCGTCGGCGACACGCCGGATGCCGTCCAGCTCCTCGGTGCTCAGCGCCTCTCCGATCCATCCCCAGAGGACGGTGCGCAGCTTGTCCTCGTGATGGAAGGTGAGTCCGTGGTCGACGCCGTGGCGGTGCCCGTCGGCCATGGCGAGGATGTGGTCGCCCTTGCGGTCGGCGTTGTTCACGATCACGTCGAACACCGCCATGCGTCGCAGCGCGGGGGTGTCCTCGTGGACGAGGGCGATCGCCCGACCGGACTGGTCCTCGCCCTCGAGCACGGTCCGCCAGCCCACCTCGGGCACCTGGTCCAGCGGGACCAGGTCCACGGCGTCCTGATCGGGATCCGGCTCCTGCCAGAGCTGGACCATCCCCTCGCCGAATGGGCCGTCGCGCAGCCAGGTGCGCGGCACGATGTCCCAGCCGACGGTCTCGGAGACGAGGTGGGCGGCCACCTCGCGGCGCGCCAGGGTGGCGCCGGGGAAGTCCCAGAGCGGGGCCTCGCCCGCAACGGGCTTGTAGACGACGACCGCATCGCCGATGGTCCCCAGGAACGTCGCGTTGGACGCGGTCGTGAGGCGACCGGTGAGCACCAGCTCGTCGGTCACCAGGTCCGGAGCGGACATCAGGACTCGGGGATGATGCAGGTGTGGCCACCGGGGTCGATGGGATGGCCGCAGAGCGTGCACAGGGGACGCCCGGCGTCGACGACCTCACGGGTGCGCCGGGTGAACGCCCGAGCGGTGCCGACGGGCATCTTCACCCTCAACATCTCGGCATCCGGCGCCGGCGGCTCCTCCGCGAGATCCTCGTCGAGCTCGCCGCCGTCCGGGAGCGGGTGCGCCTCGATGATCACCTGGGCCGTGGTGGGGTCCCAGCCGATGCCGATGGCGCCGGCGCGGAACTGCTCCTCGACGGTGTCGAGCGGATCGTTGTCGACGAGCTCGACGGGAGTGTTCGTGGGCACGCTCCAGCGGTTGCCCTCGACCTCGCGGAGCCGGTCGAGGATCTCGTCGACCTTCTGCGCGAGCAGCGCCGCCTGCTCCTTCTCGAGGGCGACGCTCACGATCCGCGGCCCAGTGCGCGCCTGGAGGTAGAACGTGCGGGATCCGGGGAGTCCGACCGTCCCGATGACGACGCGGTCCGGCCAGTCGAACTCATGGACAGGGGCGGGCACGTCGGTCATGTCCTGATCCTAGGCGCCGGGCCGTCGGCGGCGGGAGTGCCGGCGCCGCCGCCCACTGCGGCATCGGCCGACGGGACTCTCGTCGCGAGCCAGGACAGCTCGCCGGAGTCGGTGTTGGTCGCGAGGACCCTCGGCCTGCTCGCGCCATAGGTCACGATGGACACCGAGGCGGGCCCGACCTCGAGCCGCTGGAACATGTCCAGGTGCATGCCGAGCGCATCGGCCAGGATCGCCTTGAGGAGGTCGCCGTGGCTGACCGCGACCCACACCGCCCCCGGCCCGTGCTCGGACTCGACCTCCGCGTCGTGGCGCCGGATCGCCGCCACAGCCCGGGCCTGCATCCTGGCCATCGACTCGCCGCCGGGGAAGGTGACGGCCGACGGATGGGCCTGCACGGTCCGCCACAGCTCCTCGGTCGCGAGGTCCTTCAGCGCGCGGCCCTGCCATGCGCCGTAGTCGCACTCGATGAGGTCGGCGTCGACCGACTCGGGCGGGGCGGCCGACTGCCGCTCGAGGATGGCCCGGGCGGTCTCCCGGCAGCGCTCGAGAGGGCTCGACACCACGCGGGCCACCGGCACGGCCGCGATCCTGTCCCCGGTCCGCGCCGCCTGCTCCCGGCCCAGATCATCGAGGCCGACGCCGGGCGTCCGACCGGCCAGCAGCCCGGTCGCATTGGCCGTGGTGCGGCCGTGCCGCACGAGGAGAACTGTCGCCATCCCTCCAGCCTAATCACGCCCTCGAGGTCCGCGTCACCCCTTGGTCATCCGCACGGGGGGACGGCGCCGGCCCGCCGCCCGTACGGACCTCACGGTCTCGCCCTCGACAGCGAGGACCCGATCGACGGCGACGTCATGAGACCTACCGATCGACCCTCACACGGAGGCCCCTCCCCGGAGACGGGGAGGACGACGAGCTGATCGGGCTCCTCGGCGTCACCGTGTCACGTCCGCCGGAGCGGGCTGCGGTCACTGTCCCGTGGCGGAGAGGGGCGACCGTGCGATGTCGGCGGCGAGCACGGCCGGCCACCGTCGCACCTCGTCGGGTGTCGAGGCGACCTGCAGCGCGGCGTTCGGCATGAGCGAGACCAGCGCCTCGGCGGTCGAGATCGGGTGACCCGGGTCGTCGATCCAGGCGAGCACCGTGGTCGGCTGCGTGAGGCGCGCGATCTGCTCCGGCGTCGGGAGGTCGCTGAGCGCCGCACCGCGATAGACGGCGGGCAGGAGGTCCGCCGCGACGTGAGGCACCGTGTCGGGGCGGCCTGCTGCCGCCGGCGGGCCCGGGGCCGCGGCGTCGGCCGCGAGCATGCGCTCGATGCCGTGCGCCTCGAGGAGCGTCGCAGCCCTGCGGTACTCCTCGGCCCGCGCCGCTCTCGTCGCCCAGGCTGTCGGTGGGAGCAGCAGGGTGAACCCGCTGAAGCGGTCGGGCTCCAGCACTGCAGCGTGCAGCAGCGTGCCCGCGCCCATCGAGAGGCCCACGCCGTGCACCTGTTCGCCCGGGAACCACACCTCGAGCAGGTGCAGCAGGTCCTCGGCGAGGGTGGGCCACAGATAGTCCTCCGGGACCGGACGGCCGGTGGAGTGCCCGTGCCCGCGCGCGTCGTAGCGCAGCAGCCGCGTGTCGGAGAGCCCGCGCCCGAGATCGAGATCCAGCAGTCGATCGCGGGAGCGGCTCGAGGTGAGCCCGTGAAGCTGGACCACGGGCGGGCCGGACTCGTCGCTGAACGCCCAGGCGATCTGCGCTCCGGGGACCTCGATCCTGTGCATGTGATCGCCGCCTCTGCATCTGCGCTGGTCACGCCTATAGTAGCGCCATGCGGCTCACGCACGTCTCCCACCTGCGGCTGCCGTTCGGGCCACTGCTCGGGATCGAGCTCGAGGCGTCAGCGCCCGGACGGTCGTTGCCGATCTCCTTCGACCAGGCACGGCACGTTCAGCTCGGGGACCGGCCCGGGTCCTGGATGGCTCTCGCCTTCCGGCTGCCCGGCCCTCTCGATCGTGACGAGCTCGCCGCCGCGTGGACGGTGGTGGTCCGGGCCCACGGCACCTTGCGCACCGTCTTCGTCGATCGGGGCGATGCGCCCGCGTCGCTGCACGAGGTCACGTACGGCCCCGGGACCTGGGTCGAGCACGAGGTCGCGCCCGGGCAGTCGATGAGCTCCGCGCTGCAGGACGTCCTGGACGCGCACTGCCGACCGCTCTCGCGACCCTCGCACCGGCTGTGCATGATCGAGACGTCCGACGGGCCCACGCTCGTGCTCGCCGCCGACCACTCCCACGTGGACATGTGGTCGATGCTGGTCATCGTCCGGGACCTCCTGGCAGCCCTCGACAGGATCCAGCGCGGCGAGTCCCCCGCACCGGCGCCCGTGCCCTCCTTCGTCGAGCACACGGAGGCTCTCCGGGACCGTCCCGCGGCGCCGGAGGAGGTGCATCGACGCTGGCGCGAGGTCATCGACGCGGGCGGCGGTGCGATGCCCCGCTTCCCGCTGCCGCTGGGAGATCCGTCGGTCCATCCCGAGAGGGTGGTCGTCCGGGACGTGCTCGACGGCGACGCGCTGGCGGCCTACTCCGAGCGGGCGCGGCAGGAGGGGGTCTCGACCCTCGCTCTGACGATCTCCGCGATGACGAGCACCACCCAGGAGCTCGCGGGCACGGCTCTGAGAGCCGTGTTCCCGGTGCACAGCCGCTACGAGCAGCGCTGGCACGACAGCGTCGGCTGGTTCATCACGAACTCGGTGCTGGAATCCGGCGACCCCGACCCGTCGGCCTGCGCCGTCGCGATCAAGGAGTCGCTGCGGCTCGGCTCCCATCCGCTCTCCGAGCTCATGACTCCGTGGGGCGGCATGCCCGAGGCGGCGGGGATGCTGGCCGTGTCGTGGCTGGACATGCGTCGCCTCCCGGTGACGATCGACACCCGGGGCCTGGACGCCCACTACATCAGCGCCGGCATCCGCACTGACGGAGTGATGCTGTGGTTCGTCACCGACACCTCCGGCATCCACCTACGTTGCCGGTACCCGGACACCCCGGAGGCGCGGCAGAGCGTGGGTGCATGGCTGGACGACCTCGTCGCCCGCATTCGTCGAGCGGGCGTCCGGGGAGGCTGATCCTCCTCGCGTTCGACTCCCCTCCGGAGCGCCTGGCCGAGCCGGCCGATGCGTCGACTCCGTCACGTCGCGGCGGTGCACTGCGAGGCTGGGGAGATGAGCGCGCATCCCGCCTTCCCGAACCACGTCTTCGACGGGCTCGGCACCGAGCCCCTTGTCCACGAGGAGAGGATCGGCGGGATGGTGATGGTGGCCGAGAAACGATCAGAGAGCGGCCCGATCACCCTGCTCACCGCGGGGGCGTCGAAGCCTTCCACCGACTCGGGGGAGGCGGTCGAGCTCGCGGTCGAGGTGCCGGACGGCTAGCAGGGAGCGGGCGTGATCGCCCTGCGGATCGTGTGCGACGACATCGCGCAGAACCGGCGCGTCCCACCCGTCGCCGTCCCGTGGCGCAATCCCGAGCCCTTCCTGTGCGGCACCGCGATCTTCGCGATCGTGGTCACCGGATCGCGCTGGGGCGCCCGCTCCGACGAGGTGCGCGACGAGGACGGCGCGATCGTCGCCACACCCTCGGCGAACGCGGCGGCGGTCGCGACCTATCGTGCGGCAGGATTCGAGGCGCTGGAGGAGGCGAGCGACCTCCGCCGGCCCGGAGGAGGAGCGGCATGGGCGCGATCGTCGAGCGGATGGAGCGCCACCAGATCCCGTTCTACCTCGCGGGACTCGCCCTCGGAGCCGTCGTCGGCCTCGCCGTCCCCGCGATCGCGCCCGGGGCGGAGCGCGCCGTCACGCCGGTGCTGGCGCTCCTGCTCTATGCCACCTTCCTCGGCCTGCCGCTGGAGCGGATCGGCGCGGCGCTGCGCGACCGACGCTTCCTCGGGGCCTTGCTGTTGACGAACTTCGTGCTCCTGCCGCTGGTCGTCTGGCCGCTCTCGCTCCTGGTCGCCGACGACCGGGCGCTGCTGATCGGCGTTCTGCTGGTGCTGCTGACCCCGTGCATCGACTATGTCATCGTCTTCAGCGGGATCGCGGGCGGAGATGCGGAACGGCTCGTCGCCGCCTCGCCGCTGCTGATGCTCGGCCAGATGCTGCTCCTGCCGGCCTTCCTGTGGCTGCTCGCGGGGGAGGAGCTCGCTCGCGCGATCGACCTCGCGCCCTTCCTCGAGGCCTTCGGGCTCCTGATCGTGCTGCCTCTCCTCGCGGCGGCGCTCACCCGGCGGGCCTCGGGCCGGAGCCCGCTCGCCCGTCGGGTGGGCGGCGGCATGCAGGATGCGATGGTGCCGCTCATGGTGGCGACGCTCGCCGTGGTCGTCGCCTCCCAGATCGCCGGCGTCGGCGACCGCCTCGGCGACCTGCTGCGCACGGTTCCGGTGTACGTCCTGTTCGCGGCGGCGATGGTGGTCCTCGGCCTCCTCGCGGGCCGGCTCGCCCGCCTCGACGTCCCGGGCCGGCGCGCGCTCGTGCTCAGCGGCGTCACCCGGAACTCGCTCGTGGTGCTTCCGCTCGCCCTCGCGCTGCCCGCCGCGTACGACCTCGCCCCGCTCGCCGTGGTCACGCAGACCCTCGTCGAGCTGATCGTCCTGGTGATGCTGGTCCGTCTGGTGCCGCGGCTCGTGCCCGCCGACGGGGAGGGCTGAGGGCGAGGTCGGCCGTCGCGTCGTCGGACCGGGCCGGGGTGCGCCGCAGGTGGCCGTCCCGAGGAAGTCGAGACAGCCCCGAGGCCGTCGGGGTAGTGCTCGACCGTGACCGCTCAGATGATCATCACGGGCAGGCCGAGCGGGACCGGCTTCAGCAACAGGGGGCGAAGTCCTCGGCGAGCATCACCCCCGACTGCTGGCACAGGTGCTTCGGGAGGTCGGGATCGCGGCCGGCCACCTCAGCTCTGTCCCCGACTCATGCCTCCTCGGGCAGCGGATGCTCTCCCTTGATCACGAAGAAGGAGCCGCGGATCTCCCCGGCGAGCTTCGAGCGCTGCCGCGCGAACCTGAAGGCCGACAGCTCCGGCGGGACATCCATCCCCTCGGACAGCTTGACGCCGACCGCCCGCTTGCCTCCCTCCTCGCGCGTCCACAGCACGTTCACCGCGAGCCCGGACGCGTAGAAGACGTGCATCCAGAAGATCCCCTCGACCTCGTTGACGCTCACCTCGAGCGCCGGAGACGTGAGCACGATCTCCCGCTCAGAGCGCAGGATCTCCTCGACCCAGGAGAGGGTCGCAGAAGCCTGGGCGGCGGGCAGCGTCGCGAACGTGTGCGAGTACTTCGTCGAGACGTAGCGCGCCTCGTTCGCGCGCAGACCGGCGAGAGAGTCGGCGACGGGGGAGGACTCGAGGCCCGAGGTGGACACCTCCGTGAAGGACACGGTCTGTGCGGACATGGGCAGAGCGCGGGCCGCCAGGGAGGAGATCGTCCGGGACCCAGGCTCTACATCTCCGGACGACGGCGCAGCTGCTTGGTCGCCCCGCGCTGCGTCTTCGCCTCGAGCCGGCGCCGCTGCGAGCCGCGCGTGCGCTTCGTCGGCCGACGCGGCACCGGCGGGGCGAGCGCCTCGCGCAGCCGCGCGGCGAGTCGCTCGCGAGCGGTGGCCCGGTTGCGGTGCTGGGAGCGGTGCTCGGACGCCTCGATCCGCAGGACCTCGCCGAGCGAGGAGACCGCGCGCTCGCGCTGCTCCGGGGTGAGCGCGGTGCTCGCGGCGAGGTCCCAGCTGAGCTGCACGCGGGAATCAGCGGTGTTCACCCCTTGGCCGCCGGGTCCCGAGGCATGGGTGAAGCGCTCGACGAGCTCCGCCTCCGGGATCACGACCCCCTGGGGAGCGCCCGGCCCAGGAGCGACGCGGAGGTCCGTCATCAGGTCACCTTCCTTCGCGCCGGGGTCGACAGTGTCGACTGACGAACCATTTCGGGACTCATTCTGGCTCGTGCGTCGACAGTGTCGACCTCAGAGCCCCGCCCAGCGCGTGCCTCTCAGGACTCCGCGGCGGCCTCGAGCCGAGCGATGTCCAGCTTGACCTGCGTCATCATCTCGCGCGTGACCGCCTCGGCGTGGGGTCCCCGCAGCAGCTCGTTGAGCCGCTCGGGCACGACCTGCCAGGACAGACCGAAGCGGTCGCGGCACCAGCCGCACTGGGACTCGGCGCCGCCGTCGGCGATCAGCGCCTCCCACAGGCGATCCACCTCCTCCTGGGTCTGCACCGTGAGGACGATCGAGACCGCCTCGGAGAGCGGGAAGGCGGGGCCGCCGTTCAGCAGCGTGTACGGGACGCCACCGAGGACCAGGTCGACGGTGAGGGCCTGCCCGGTCATGTCCGGCCCATCGGGCGGGCCGCCGCCGGCCGCATAGGCGGTGCGGGCGAGGATCCTCGAGTCAGGGATCAGGGAGACGTAGAAGTCGGCGGCCTCGTCGATGCGGCCGTCGAACCAGAGGCAGGTCTGCACGTCAAGGCGCGGGGTGCTCATGCGGGCATCCTCCTCCTCGTCCGCTCCGAGGGCTACCCTTCGCGGCATGGGAATCCATCGGGAGGGAGGGAGCCGGACAGTCCTGACCGTGGCGCCCCGGACCCCGGGGCGGTTCAGTCCTGTGCGGGCGTCCAGCCGAGCGCCGGTCCGAGTCGGGTGGCGATGTCGGTGAGGATCCCCGCGTAGTCCTCGGGCGCGAAGCTGAAGGGGAGCGCGAAGGCGACCTCGTCGACCTCGCGGAAGCCCGCGTGGGCCCACAGCTGCTCGGCGATCTCCTCGCTCGTGCCGACCAGGTCCGGGGCGAACAGCATCCCGCGCGGTCCCTGAGGGGCGCGGGTGCGGGGGAGGCGCTCGGCGACGTAGGCGCGGTAGCGCTCCTCCTGCGCCGCGCTCGCCGAGTCGGTCGGGATCACGACGAGGCCCTGGGAGGCGCGGGTCCCGCCCGCGGCGCGGAAGGCGCGGATCTGCGCGGCCTGGACCGCGGCGAAGTCCGGCTCCTCGTCGGGGCCGGGGAAGATCACGCTCGAGGAGAGCAGGTGCAGCCCGTGCTCCCCGGCCCACACCGCGGATTCGAGGGAGCCGGCGCCGTACCAGAGCCGCTCGCGCAGCCCGGGGGAGTGGGGCTCGACCCGCGCCGAGTACTCCTCGACCACGCCCTGCTTCCCCTCGAGCTCGCGCACGCGCTCGCCGGCGAGGAGCCGTGCGAGGCGCTCCACGCGCGCCTTCGAGAAGTCCTCGACCTCGGCGGTGTCCGGGTAGAGGGCATGGCGGACGGTGTCGTACTGCATCGGGGTGCCCACGCTGACGCCGGGGTTGATCCGTCCGCCCGCGAGGACGTCGACGGTCGCGAGGTCCTCGGCCAGGCGCAGCGGGTTCTCCCAGCCCAGCGGGGTCACCGCGGTGCCGAGCTCGATGCGGGAGGTGCGCTGGCTCGCCGCGGCCATTACCGCGATCGGGGAGGAGATCCCGAACTGCAGGTGGCGGTGGCGCAGCCAGGCGCTGTCGAGGCCGAGCTCCTCGCCGAGCTCGATCAGCGACAGCGTCGCCTCGTGCCCCGGGCCGGGATCGGCGGGATCGAACAGGCCGATGGTGAGGAACCCGAGACGGCGCAGCGGGCGGGAGCGATCAGGCATTCGAATCATCCTCCTCCCGCAGCCGCGGCTCGACGCGCAGCTCGGGGTGGTAGCCGGATTTGTCGGCGAAGAAGGCGCGGATGCGGTCCATGTCCGCGCGGACGTCGCCGGTGACCTCGAAGGTCGGGCCCAGGCCGCTGGTCATCGTGGTGCGGTCCATGTACCCGAGCGTCAGCGGGAGCCCCGTCGCCCGGGCGATGCGGTAGAAGCCGGACTTCCAGTGGGTGTGGGCGCCCCGCGTACCGTCCGGGGTGATGACCAGCCCGAACACCTTCCCGCTGTGCACCAGGGCGATGACCTCGTCGACCACCCGGGCGGGGTCGCGGCGGTCCACCGGGATCCCGCCGAGGGCGCGCATGACCGGACCCTTCCAACCGGTGAACAGGGTGTGCTTGCCGAGCCAGCGCAGCCGGAGCCGCAGCCGCCAGCCGATCGCCAGCATGTACACGAAGTCCCAGTTGGAGGTGTGCGGGGCACCGACGAAGATCGTGGGCCGGTCCGGGACGCGCTCGACGGCGAGCCGCCACGGCGACACCGCCCAGAACAGGCGCGCGATGAGCTGTCGGATCATGGCCCGAGAGTAGGGCAGGGACAGGTCCTGTCCATGCGGCTTCCCGGATACCTGTAGCGGGATCAGTTCAGCGCCGGGGTGTCCTCCGGGATCACGCCGCTCCCATAGAGGTCCGTCGCCAGGTCGCGCAGGGCCCGCAGCGCGACGCGCTGGGTCATCGGCCCGTAAGAGATCCGGGCGACGCCCAGCTCCTCGTACTCCGCGGCGGACAGCGCCCCCGGCAGGCCGATCACCGACACCTTCCGCTCGCCGATCCCCGCGACCAGCTGCTGCGTCACCTCGCGGTCGAGGATCCCGGGCACGAAGACCAGGCTCGCCCCCGCCTCGAGGAAGGCCCGCCCGCGCTCGATCGCGTCTGCCACCGACTCCTGGATCGGCCGGTCCCCGCCGCGCACGAGCGCGTCGGTGCGGGCGTTGAGCTGGAAGTCCACGCCCTCCGCCTCGCCGGCGGCGACGATCGCCTCGACGGCGCGGACCGCCTGCGGCAGCGGCACCAGACGGTCCTCGACGTTCGCGCCGACGACGCCCGCGCCGATCGCGCGGCGGACCGTCTCGCCCGGATCGCCGAAGCCGGCGTCGAGATCCGCGGTGACCGGCAGATCGGTCGCGGCGACGATCTCGGCGATCGCCGCGAGGGCCACGTCGCGGGGGATTTCGCCGTCGGCGAAGCCGTGGCTCGCCGCGATCGAGTGCCCGGCGGTCGCGAGCGCGCGGGTGCCGGGGAGGTCGGCGACGGTGCTGGCGCTGATCGCGTCCCAGACGTTCACGACGCGGAGGATCTCGGGGGCCTCGTGGAGCGCCTTCAGCGCCTGGGCCTTCTCGGGGGTGGTCATCGCAGAGCTGCTCATGGCCCGACGCTACCCGCGTCCGCGGCGCTCCGGAAGGCCCGCGCCGGGCGGCGCGGGGCGGACGGTGGGAGGATGGGCCCATGGACCTCACCGTGGACCTCATCCTCTCCCTCGTCGCCCCGCCGGGCACGGCCTGGGTCCGGTGAGCGCGACCCTCGTCGCCTCCGGTCTCGCCGGAGGGCACGGCCACCGCATCCTGTTCGAGGGGGTCGACCTCACCGTCGCCCCCGGGGACGTGATCGGCGTCGTCGGCGCGAACGGCGCCGGGAAGTCGACCCTGCTCCGCCTCCTGGCCGGACTCGACAGCCCGCAGGCGGGCTCGATCGCGCTGTCCCCGCCGAGCGCCGTCATCGGCCACCTCCCGCAGGAGCACGAGCGCCGGCCGGGCGAGACCATCGCCGGGCATCTCGCGCGGCGCACCGGCTGCGCCGCGGCGACCGCGCGGATGGACGCCGCCGCCGAACGGCTTACCGACGAGAGCGCCGCGAGCGCCGACGCCTATGCGGCCGCCCTCGAGCACTGGCTCGCCGTCGGCGCCGCGGACCTCGAGGACCGGATCCCCGCGACCCTCGCGGAGCTCGGGCTCGACCTCGCCCCGAGCACCCCCATGACCGCGCTCTCCGGCGGGCAGGCGGCCCGCGTCGGGCTCGCGGCGCTGCTGCTGAGCCGCTTCGACCTGGTGCTGCTCGACGAGCCCACGAACGATCTCGACCTCGACGGCCTCGCCCGCCTGGAGTCCTTCGTACGCGGCCTGCGCGGCGGGGCGGTGCTGGTCAGCCACGACCGCGAGTTCCTCTCCCGCTGCGTCACCGAGGTGCTCGAGCTCGATCTCGCGCAGTCCTCCCACCGGCTCTACGGCGGCGGCTACGACGCCTACCTCGAGGAGCGCGAGACCGTGCGCCGGCACGCTCGCGAGGCCTACGAGGAGTTCGCCGCGACCAAGGCGGATCTCGTCTCCCGCGCCCGCACCCAGCGCGAATGGTCCAGCCAGGGCGTGCGCAACGCGATGCGGAAGTCACCGGACAACGACAAGATCCGACGCCGGGCGCAGTCCGAGTCCAGCGAGAAGCAGGCCCAGAAGGTACGGCAGATGGAGAGCCGGATCGCCCGCCTCGAGGAGGTCGAGGAGCCCCGCAAGGAGTGGCAGCTCCAGTTCACGATCGGGCAGGCGCCCCGCTCCTCGACCGTCGTCTCCACGCTCGGCGCCGCCGTGGTGCGCCAGGGCGACTTCACCCTCGGGCCCGTGTCCCTCCAGGTGAACGCCGGTGAGCGGGTGGGGATCACCGGCCCCAACGGCGCCGGCAAGACGACCCTGCTGCGCCTCCTGCTGGGGCACCGCGCCCCGGACGAGGGCTCGGCGAGCCTCGGCTCCTCGGTGCTGATCGGGGAGATCGACCAGGCCCGCACCGTGCTCGAGGCGACCGAGCCGGACGGTGCCCCGCTCCCGCTCTTCGCCGCGGTCGAGGCCCAGCTACCCGCGCTCAGCCCCGCCGAGGTGCGGACCCTGCTCGCGAAGTTCGCGCTGCGCGCGGATCACGTCGGCCGCGCCGCGGCGGAGCTGTCCCCGGGGGAGCGGACCCGCGCCGCCCTCGCCCTGCTGCAGGGCCGCGGGGTGAACCTGCTCGTCCTCGACGAGCCCACCAACCACCTCGACCTGCCCGCCATCGAGCAGCTCGAGGAGGCCCTCGAGTCCTACACCGGCACCCTGCTTCTGGTCACCCACGACCGGCGCATGCTGGAGGTCGTCTCCACCGATCGCCGCTGGCACGTCGAATCGGGGTCCGTGCGGGAGCTCTGAGGATCCCGCTCAGGCGGCGACCGTCGGCCAGGGGTTCGGCGTGCAGCCGTCCAGGTCGATGCTCTGCTGCAGCATCACCGGCGCCGGCTGCCCCTCGCCGGGGCACGAGGGGTGGCCGTGGCCGAGGAAGTGGCCCACCTCGTGGTTGACCATGTACGCCCGGTACTCCCGCAGATCGGTGAACGTGGGGGTCATGTACAACCAGCGGTCCGAGTTCAGCACCACGTCGCCGTCGTTGCGGCAGGACCAGGTGCTCTCCGTGCGCGCCGGCAGGCACAGCTCGTCGGTCGTGGTCGGGGAGGCGACGGAGATGGTGAACTCCGCGGCCGACGGATCGGCGACCCGGGTGAAGGCGACGTCATCGACGGGACCCCAGCCGCGCTCGTCGGCGAGGATCCGCTCGACCTCGTCGGCCGCCTCCTGCACGTCGATGCCGATCCCGTCCTCGACGCGCAGCGCATAGGTGTGGACCGTCGTCGCCTGCCCTGCGGAGCTCGCACCGGCGGCGGTCCAGGTGCCGGGCCCGACCGTCCCGGAGCGATGCAGCTCCTCGCTCTGGGCGAACATCTCGACGTCCGCCGCGGCGGTGGTGGCGGTGGTCTCCGGATCCGCCGCCGGGGCGGAGGGGAGCACCGTGCCCGTCGGCCCGACGAGCGCGGGATCCGGCTCCGAGGAGGTCAGCGCGACGACGAGCGGCACCGCGAGCAGCAGCACCGCGGCGGTGACGAGGAGGGTGCGCAGCAGACGTCCGCGTCGGCTCAGCACCAGTCGAGTGGCCATGGGGCGATCGTGCCATCCCGCGCCGTCCGACGCGGGCAGCGCTCAGCAGGCGATGTCGCCCTCGACGAGCCCCTTGAAGCGACTCCGGTGGAAGACCATCGCGGCCGCCGCGGGGGAGCTGTCGATCGCGAGCACCTCGAGCAGCGCGAGGTCGTGGTCGCCGGCGCGCATCTCGTCGTGGAGCGTCACCGTCATCCAGACGGGGGCGTCCCGCAGCACGAGCGCCCCGCCCTCGTCGACCTCCACGTCGAGACCGTCAAAGCGGCGCTCGCGGTCCGGACTCGCGAGCTGCCGGGTCACGCCCCGCTGGTTCGCGCCGAGCACGGTGATGCCGAGTCGGCCGTGCGCGCGCAGCAGCGGCCAGGTGCGAGAGCTGTGCTGCACCGCGACGGACACCAACGGCGGGTCCAGGGACACCCCGACCGTGAAGGTCGACGCGACGAGCCCGTGCCGGACCCCGTCGATCTCCGCGGCGACCAGGACCACTCCCTGGGGGACGTGGGAGAAGGCCTCACGGAGCGCGATGTCGGTCAGCATGTCCCGACTCTAGGCCGCCTCCCGGGACGACCGACGGCCGAGCCCCGATGCTGTGACCCGGCCGTCATCTGGCGTCATACGCGCTGGTGGAAACGCTCTGCGGGGTGTGCGGGAGATCGCCCCCCCCCCCGGGGCATCCCGCCGGCCGCTCGGGCTCAGTACCCGATGGACTTCAAGTACTCGCGCGAGTCCCGGATGCAGTCGAACGGGTCACGGCCGTAGGTGTCGTCCTGCTCGATGAGGAAGTACTCGGCCCCGGCCTTCTCGGCGGCCGGCAGGAGGGCGGGCCAGTTCATGTTGCCCTGGCCCACCTCGGCGAACTGGGCGAGGGACAGGAAGGCGCCGTAGAACTCCTTCATGTCCATCTCCCCGGCCTCGACGCGCTGCACGGCCTCCGCCGGCATCGGGGCCACGCGGAAGTCCTTGACGTGGATGAGCTTGCAGGCGCCGGCGTAGGCCTCGAGCATGTCGAGCGGGGCCATGCCGCCGCGCTGGACCCAGTGGAGGTCCACCTCGAACAGCAGCGAGGGGGCGACCCGGCGGACGATGTCGAAGATGCGCTCGCCGTCGAACTGGATCAGGTCCACGTGGTGGTTGTGGTAGCAGAGGGTGATGCCCTGCTCCGCCAGGCGGGCGGCGTACGGCTCGACGCTCGCGGCCCAGGCCTCCGTCGCCTCCTTCGACACCATCGCCGAGAAGGGCATCATGCCGATGCGCAGGAAGCGGGCGCCGGTGCGGCGGCAGGCGTCGACGGCGCGGTCGAACTCGGTCTCCAGGGCGAAGCCGTTGCCGCCGGGGGCGATCGAGGCGCTCATCGCGGCGGTCTCCACATTGAAGTCGGCCTTGCCGCGGACGAGGTCGTCGATGAGCTCGTCGGTCATCTCCACCTGGGAGACCTCGACGGCGTCGATGTCGAGCTCGCGCACCTGGCGCAGCACCTCGTACATCCCCTTCTCGTTGATCTGGTCCTTGAGCATCATGAGCTGCAGTCCGAGGACGGCCATGGGCGTGTTCTCCTTCGAGGATCGTGGCTGGTGGTGGGGTGCGGGTGCGGCACGCCCCGGCGCCGACGGGGCCGACGCCGGGACGTGCCGCGAGGTCGCGGGGGCGCTCAGGAGCGGGTGGGGAACTTGCCCTCCGCCTCGATGCGCTGGTTCAGCTCGGCGAGGTACTCGTCCGCCGGGTAGTCCACCAGGTCGATCTCGCGGCCGGTCCACGCCGACAGCTGCATGCCCGAGGCCAGGCGCACGCCGTTGATGCCCTCAGCGCCGTCGGCGATCAGCGGGGTGCCGTCGTTGATGTGGGCCGCGAAGTTGGTGAGGACGGCGATGTGCTGCTGACCCCACTGCGACTCGTAGGTCTTCTCCTCGACGGTGTAGACGGAGCTCGGATCCATCTCGCCGCGGAACAGCTTGGCGACATCCTGCATCGTCATCTTGTCGCTGAGGGCGCGCTCGTTCTCGGAAAGGCGGTAGACGGTGACCTTGGTCGAGGCGTCGACGACGACCTTGCCCTGGTCGAAGAGCATCTCCAGGCGGTCGGTGCCGATGATGTCGTTGGTGGAGGTCATGAAGTGGCCGGTGGCGCCGTCGCCGAAGTCCACGACCGCGTTGACCTCGTCCTCGGTGGCGATGTCGCGCTGGAAGCCGAAGGCCAGCTTCGCGAAGACCTTCTTCGGGGTGCCCGCGAGCCACTGCCACAGGTCCAGCTGGTGGGGAGCCTGGTTCACGAGGACGCCGCCGCCCTCACCGCCCCACGTGGCGCGCCACTCCGACTGGTCGTAGTAGCCCTGCGGACGCCACCAGGTGGTGATGATCCACGAGGTGTGGCGCAGCTTGCCCAGCTCGCCGGAGTCGATGAGCGCCTTGAGGTCCTTGTAGACGGGGTTGGTGCGCTGGTTGAACATGATCGCGAAGGTGGTCTCGGGGTGCTCCGCCGCGAAGGCGTTCATCTCCTCGACCTGCTTCGTGTACACGCCCGCGGGCTTCTCGGTGAGGGCGTGGATGCCCTTGCCGATCGCGGCGATGGTCATCTCGGCGTGCAGGAAGTGGGGGACGGTGGTGACCACGGCGTCCACGTCACCCGAGTCGAGCAGGGTCACGTAGTCGTCGTAGAAGGGGACGCCCGGGTGCTTCTCCGCGGCGAGCTCCTTCTTCGCGGGATCGATGTCGGCGATCGCGCCGAGCGTCATCCCGTCGATCTTCCCGTCCTGGAGGAGGCCGGCGTACATGCCGCCCTGGGCGCCGAGGCCGATGATCCCGAGGCGGACGTTCTTCTCCGACATGCTGTCTCCGTTCTGTCGTGAAGGGGAGCGCTCCGGACCGGGGGCCGGACGGATCGGCAGGACGCGGTGGTTAACCGGGCCCGACGGATGCCGTCGGCGGTGGGCGGGGCGATCCTCCTTCGATCTCGTCGTCGAGTCGCCGCGCCCTCGTCGGGCGCGCGCGGTGCGTCCCCTGATCGTCGCCGTCCCGGTGGCGGAAGCGGGGAAGTTGCAGGGCGTTGCAGTCCCCGGAGCGTCCGTCCCGCACCTTGGCGCCCCCTGTCGGCGCACCGGCGAGGGCCTCTACGCTCGCGGCATGAGCGGAACCTCAAAACTGACCGTGGTCGGAGCCGGAGCCGTCGGATCGAGCGTCGCCTATGCGGCACTGATCCGGGGCAGCGCCCGGCACATCGCCCTCTACGACATCGCCCCCGAGAAGACCTCGGCGGAGGTGCTCGACCTCGCGCACGGCTCCTTCTTCGCGGGCAGCAGCGAGATCACCGGAGGCAGCGACGTCGCCGTCGCCGCCGACAGCGACGTCGTCGTGATCACCGCCGGTGCGAAGCAGCGGCCGGGGCAGACCCGGATCGAGCTCGCCGCCACCAACGCGCGGATCATGGGGACCCTGATGCCGCAGCTGCTCGACGTCGCGCCCGACGCGGTGTACGTCATCGTCACCAATCCGTGCGACGTGCTGACGCTGTTGGCCGACGAGAGCAGCGGCCTGCCCGCCGGGCGCGTCTTCGCCTCCGGGACGGCGCTGGACTCCTCCCGGCTGAGGTGGGAGATCGCTCGGCGCGCCGGGGTGTCGACCTCGAGCGTGCACGCGCAGATCGTCGGCGAGCACGGCGACAGCGAGTTCCCGGTGTGGTCCACGGCGACCATCGGCACCGTCCCGATCCTCGAGTGGCGCGGCGAGGACGGCACCGGCTTCGACCGGGCGGAGCTCGAGAGGATCGCGGTGGACGTGCGCGATGCCGCCTACACGGTGATCCGTGGCAAGGGCGCCACCAACTATGCGATCGGCCTGTCGAGCGCCCGTATCGTCGAAGCCGTACTGCGCGACGAGCACGCGATCCTGCCGGTCGCGCCGGTACTCCACGGCGAGCACGGGATCGACGGGGTCGCGCTCTCGGTGCCGTGCGTGCTGGGTCGGCACGGCGCGCGCCCGATCGCGGGTACGCCGTTCGACGCCGACGAGCGCGCGGCGCTGCAGCGCTCCGCGGAGTCGCTGCGGGCCGTCGCCGCGGACCTGCGCGGCTGAGAGCCGGGACGCCGACGGGCCGGAACGGTGGCCAGTCCAGCCCGTCTGTGCTGGGGGAGGTAATCGCCAGT
>NZ_JAZDCH010000015.1:0-92026 GCF_036311905.1 Brachybacterium sp. J153
GAGGAGACACATGATGGGCCAAACTGCGCCATCGTCACACCCCTCCTCCGCCGGGGCGGTCAGTCGACGGTGACCTCCCCCATGGGGCCCCAGTCCTCGACGTCGACCTGCTGGGAGACGATCTGCGGGGTTGCGGCGAGATACTGCGGGAACTCCTGCTGCATGGTGCGGAAGTGCTCGGAGTTCACATGGGGCTCCGCGCCCTCGTCGGTGAACGCCTCGATCAGCACGTAGGTGGTCGGGTCCTCAACGCTGCGGGACCACTCGAACCACTTGTTGCCGGGCTCGGCGCGGGTCGCCTCGGTGAAGGGCCGGGAGATCTCCGGCCAGCGGTCGGCGAACTCGGGCTTCACGGGGAACTTGACGTTGATCAGGATCATCAGGGGTCCTCTCTGGTCGGGACGGGTCGGGTCTTGTCGGGACGGGCGTCTCGTCCGGCACCCTAGCGGGAAGCGCCGATCCGGTGCCGGTGCCCGAGCAGGATACGGGGGCGGGGAGTCCTCCCCATCGCGCCGCGGGGAGCCGGCCGCTAGATTCCTGACACATGACGACTTTCCTGGGAGCGGACACTGACGCGCTGCGCGACGTCTCGGACACCTTCGGCGACCGCGCGCAGCGGCTCGTCGAGCTCGCCGAGGAGCTGCTGGCGGCCGTGGGCGCGGTGTCCTGGGTGGGGCCGGATGCGGACATCCATCGTGCCGAGTGCACCGCGGTCCTCGGGGATCTCACCGCTCGGGCGGGGGAGGTAACCGCGCGCGGTCGGGACCTGCTGGACGAGGCGGAGCAGCAGGACCAGGCGTCCGAGCCGGGCACGGCCCGCGGCGGATCTGGGGGCGCCTGGTCCCCCGACGGATTCGACCTGTCCGACATCGCCCCCTGGCTCGTCCCCGGGAAGCCGAGCACCTTCGCGGAACGAGCGAAGGATGTCGCCGAGAAGTGGTTCGAGGACAAGGTCAAGGAACGGGTCTCGGACGAGGCAGAGAAGGCCCTGGACCGGTTCCTGAAGAAGATCAGGACTCCCGACTACTGGATGCGGGGCGGCAAGAAAATCATCCCGGTGGTCCCGGATCTGATCGATGCTGCACAGCACGCGGTCGACGGCGAGACCGAGGAGATGACCTTTGCGATCTACCGGGCGCTCCTGGACCTCAGCCCGGGAACCGTATGGATGGGCACGGTCGACGCTGCGTCGGCGTATCTCTTTCCCCTCGCCCCCGACGACTGGATGTTCCCCGGGACAGACCAGCAGCTGAACCAGGGGTCCTTCTTCGACCATGTCGAGGCGGATGCGCTCGAGAACAGCGAAGACAGCTCCTATTACGAGATGATGCGCGAGGGGGAGCAGTCCGGCCTGGAGATCTCGGACCGCCTCGGGATCGAGCACGAGGGGACGCGCAACGTCTTCAAGTCCGTCTGGGGATTCGCCGGAATGCTGGCACGAGGGCAGCGAGACCCGGCGGACCCCGACAAGCCGTGGGTCTTCGCGGCGTCCGAGCCCACCCAGGACAAGATCCGCGACCTCCTCCCCTGAGCGGGGCGGCGCCGGCCGGGCGCGCCGCTCAGAACAGGATCGTGACGTCGCCCTGCTCGCGCAGCTCGGCGGCGAGGGTCGTCGCGGCCTCGTTCTGCTGCTGGGTGAGGGCCTGCTGGGCCAGCTGCTCGCGGACCTCCTCGAACGGCGGGACCTGCGAGGCGTCGGCCCCGGACTGCTCCTGCTGGGCGACGAGGTCGTCGTACTGGCCGCGCAGCTCCTCCTCCGTCGGCTCGGTGATGCCGCCCTCCTGGGTGACATAGGTGGTGAGCTCGTACTGGGTTGCGGCGTCCTCTCGGACCTGTTCCTCGGACACCCCCTGCTGGGCGAGGGTTTGGACCACCTCGTCGCCGGAGCCGAGGCCGTTCTGCTGGGCGATCTGGTCGAGGGTCGCGTCGATGTCCGCCTCGGTGGCCTCGATGCCGGAGTCGGCCGCGGCCTGCTGCAGCAGGCGGTTGTCGACCAGCTGATCGGCGACCTGCTGTTGCAGAGTGGCCTCGTCGACCGCCTGTCCGGTGGTCTGCTGCTGCATCGCGGCCTGCTGGAACTGCGCCTCGTAGACGGGCACGAACTCCTCGCGGGTGATCTGCTCGCCGTTCACCTCGGCGACGATCTCGGGGATCGAGGAGGTGTCGGGCTGGGGGAGGGCCTGCTCCCCGCCGCCGTCGCTCGCGGCGGGCGGTGCGGTGCCTCCGGCATCGCTCGCCCCGGACGGGGCCGGGTCGTCGGGCCCGCAGGCGGCGAGGCCCAGGGCGGCGCCGACGGCGAGGGCCGCGGCGGCGGTCCGCACCGCGACGGCGGTGCGGAGGGAACGGGTGGTGCGGGTGCCGGTCATGCGGACCTCCTGAGGGTCGGGTGCTCCGGGTGGACGGCGTCGGCGACCGTACCGGTCCGACCCGGACGCCGCGAGGCGGCCGCGGGGGCCGTGTGCGATGACTCTCGCCCCGCGATGCGACCGGGCCGGACCGCTCCGACCTGGTCGCATCGCGCGGCACGCGGGGTCCTCGCCGGTCAGCGCAGCATGGTCCGGGCGTACTCGCGCATCGCGTCGCGCACGAAGGGGGCGAGCTCGACGCCGTCCCGCGAGAAGGTCCTCCCGAAGCGGGGATCGGCGACGTAGAGCTCGCCGAGGCCTGTGAAGGCCTCCGCCTCCGGGGCCCGCCCGCCCCAGCCGTGGGACACCCAGGTGTGCAGCCGCCCGGCGAGCTCCTGCGTCGCGGGGTCCGCGGAGTCGGTCCCGCGGGCGACGAGCTCCGCGAAGCCGTCCACGATGTCGGTCAGCTCCTGCTGGAACCGGCGGCGGTCGGCCTCGGACACCGAGCGCCACCAGCGATCGGCGCGGGCGTAGGCCTCCGGCCCCCAGCGCTGCTCCACCTCCTCCCGGTGCTGCGTGTGGTCGAATCCGTCGAACATCGTCTCGGTCACGAGCTCTCCTCCTGTCTCGATCATGGTGAGGGTGGCGCGCACCGAGGCGGCGACCCGGGCGAGGCGCTCCCGCTCGAGGTCGAGCTGCGCCGCATGCTCACGCAGCGCGGTCGCGAGGTCGACGCTCTCGGCGAGCACCCGGCCGATCTCCGGCAGGCCCAGGCCGAGCTCGCGCAGCACGAGGATCCGCTGCAGGCGTAGCAGACCGGTGCGGTCGTAGAACCGCTGGCCCCCGTGCCCGATGCGGGACGGCTCGAGCAGGCCCACCTGCTGGTAGTGCCGCAGGGTACGGCTGGTGGTGCCGGTGAGCCGCACGATCTCCTGCATCGGCCAGTCCCGGGTGCTCATCGCCTCTCCTCTCGTCGGCCGTCGCGTTCGGTGCATGACCCACTGTGTCGCTTGACGTCGCGTCAAGCGCAAGGGGTCGGCGGCACGAGTTTCGAGAGGCGCAGGCCTCGGGCCCTGCAGACCCGCCCTCCGGAACGCGGGACGGCCGGGCCGCCTCGAGGGCAGCCCGGCCGTCCGGGATCGCAGTGCCGCGCGGGCTGCGCGGCAGGGAAAGCGGGTTCAGTACAGGTTGAGGAAGGCCTGCAGCACCTCGACGGTGTCCTCGTCGATCTCGTCGGAGCCGTTCTGCGTGGCGCCGACCTCGTGCTGCAGCCCGGCGACGGTGTCCTCGCCGATCACGCCGTCCTGGTCGGTCTTCGCCCAGGCCTGCAGGGCGAGGGTGGTCTCCTCGTCCATCTCGCCGGTCTGCTCGACACCCAGCCAGTCCTGGAGGGCGGTGATGGTCTCGGTGCCCATCTTCCCGTCCACCTCGAGGGTGCCGGCCACCGAGAGGTCGCCGGTCGCGTTCGAGCCGGGCTCGTCCGCGGAACCCTGCTCGGCCGGAGCGGACTCCTCGGCCGGGGCCTCCTCCTGCTCGGGCTGCTCCTGCTCGGTCTCCTTCGTGAAGCCGTTGTCGTCGCAGTTGTCGGCGATGCCGTCGCCGTTGCAGCTCCAGTCGCCCTGGGGCTCGGAGCTCTCGCGCTCGGTGGAGCGGTTCGCCTGCTCGTCCGACTCGCGGGTCTCGGTGGACTGCTGCTCCTGCTGCGAGGAGTCGTCCTGCTCCGACTCGGAGGAATCGTCCGCGTCGGACTCGTCGGCGGCGGGCGCACCACCGGTGTCGGCGCCGCCGGAGAGGGCGACGCCGCAGGTGGGCCACGCGCCGGGGCCCTGCTCGGCGAGCACGCGCTCGGCCACGGCGATCTGCTCGCTCTTGGAGGCCTGGTCGGCGCTCGAGGCGTACTCGGTGCCGCCGAAGCCCTCCCAGGTCTGCTGGGAGAACTGCAGGCCACCGTAGTAGCCGTTGCCGGTGTTGATCGCCCAGTCGCCGCCGGACTCGCAGGCGGCGACCTCGTCCCAGCCGCTCGCGGCGCTCGCGGAGGTCGTGGTCAGGGCGAGCATGCCGGAGGCGACGACGGCGCCTCCGGCCAGGGCGACGGCCGAACGGGTGAGGCCGCGGCGGACGACGCCGACGGACGGGGTGGAACGGTGGGTGTTGTGCCGGGACATGGGTGTCCTTTCACAGTCGCGCGGTTCCCGCGGCGGCCACCGCTCAGGGACGGCGCTCCCGCGGAGCTGGACGGCGGACACCGTAGGGGAGCGGCCCCCGGGCGGATCAAGTCCGCGACGCCCCTCCCGGGCCCGGCGTGACCCTCCGAGTAGCGGCGCATGGTCCACCCTTTACGTGACGCGGAGCGCTGACCTGCACCGACGTCGGGGTCGGGAGGAGTCGTGAGGATCCTGTGCGGGTCTTCTCGGGGCTGCCGAACAGATCACGATCCTGGACGCCGGCTGACCGGCGGCTCCAGAGCGGGTCCACACGGGGCGACGGATGATGCCGGCGAGACGATCCGACCTGCGCCCCGGGAGGCGTAACATCCGGGCCATGCGGCGCAGCATCTGCGAGGCGGCGGGCGGCCCGGACGCCCTCCTCCGCCTCTCCCGTCACTGGCACGACCTCGCCCTCGAGGACCCGCTCGTCTCCCATGCCTTCTCCCACGGATTTGCCGAGGACCATGGGGAGCGGCTCGCCGCCTATCTCGTCGAGGCCCTCGGCGGCCCGCCGCAATACACCGGGTCCTACGGCCCCGCCGCCCATGTCGACCGGATCCATGCCGGCAACGGCGTCCACGAGGACTTCGACGAAGCAGGCATCGCGGTGTTCGACCGAGCGATCGTCGCAGCGGAGATCCCCGAGCCCGCCGCGTCGGCCATCTCCGCCTACTGGGCGTGGGCGACCCGCACCGTGATGAACGAGTTCGCGACCTCCGCGGCGGAAGTCCCCGCGGACCGGCCCGTCCACCGCTGGGACTGGGACGGCCCCGTCGGCCGCTGAGCCCCGGTAGTCTCCGCCCCATGCGAGGGGCACTGGGGGCGTATCTGGTCGTCGGGGCGGTGCACGTCCTCGCCCAGCTGCTCGGGCATCGGCCGACGGCGGACCTGACGCAGCTCCTGGTGATGCCGCTCCTCGCCGTCGCGCTCCTCGCGGGCACCTCGACGCCGCGACCGCGCCTGGTGCGGTGGGTCCTGCTCGGGCTGCTCTTCTCCTGGCTCGGGGACTCGGTGCCCCGACTGCTCGCGGGGGATGCGGCCTTCCTCGCGATGGTGGGTTGCTTCCTGCTCGCGCAGCTCGTCTACGCGGGCGCCTTCTGGCCGCTGCGGGAGCGCAGCGTGCTGCGTCGGCCCGTCGTGCTGCTGCCCTATCTCGCGGCGGCGATCGCGATCATCCTCCTGTGCGCTCCCCGGGCCGGCATCCTGCTCCCGGCGATCGTGGTCTACGCCGGGGCGATCGTGGTGATGGCCGTGCTCGCGACGGGGCTCGGCAGGCTCGGCGGGATCGGGGCGGCGGTGTTTGTGCTCTCCGATGCGCTGATCGCGCTGAACGCCTTCGGCGTGCTGACGCTGCCGGCCCACGGCGCGTGGGTCATGGTCACCTATCTCGCCGCCCAGCTGATGCTGGTCCTCGCCGTGCTGCAGCAGGACCAGGTGGGCGCGCGGGACTGAGTGCCGTCACGCCACCCCGACGCGGACGAGCACTGGCTCCTGGCGTGCCTCTACGCCTACAGAGGCATAGAGGCGTACCAGTACGCCAGGCGCCAGCAGTCGACGACGACCTCGCCGCGTCAGCTGCGGCTGTACGCCGCGCGCTCCTGCTCGCGGGCGAGGCGCTTGGCCTCTTTCTCGGCGAGGGCCCGCTCCTCCTCGGCGACCGTGATGACGTTGCCGCTGGGATCGGTCGCGACGGTGCCGTCCGGGCGGGTGACGACCAGGCCCTCCGGCTGCTCGTCGCTGCGCTCGCCGAGGTCGTTGTGGGCCTGGCGCCGCTCGTGGATGCGGTGGGCATCGGCGAGCAGCTCGAGGACGTTGCGCTCCTCGACGACCATGTCCTGGTACTTCGCGGGCAGCGCCTCGATGGCCTTCTCGTGCTCGATCATCCGCGCGTACAGCGCATCGCGCCGCTCCTCGAAGGAGGCGTAGGTCATCTCGACGTAGGCCTGCGCCTCGCGGTGGGCGTCGTTCACCGCGGCCTGCGCCCGGCCCTTGGGGGAGAGCAGCGAGGCCAGCACGGTGACGACGAGGACGCCGACGATCACGGACAGGGAGAAGGTGGTGGTGATCTCCGGGATCGCGTGCACCGCCTCGCCGCCGTTGATGAAGGGCAGCTCGTTCTCGTGCAGCGCATGGACCACGAGCTTCACGCCGATGAAGGCGAGGATGATCGAGAGGCCGTAGGACAGGTATACGAGCCGGTCCAGCAGGCCGTCGATGAGGAAGTACAGCTGGCGCAGGCCCAGCAGCGAGAACACCGTCGCGGTGAACACGATGTAGGTGTTCTGGGTGAGGCCGAAGATCGCGGGGATCGAGTCGAGGGCGAACAGCAGGTCGGTGCCGCCGATCGCGATCATCACGAGCAGCATCGGGGTGAGGACGCGCTTGCCGTTCTCGATGGTGAAGAGCTTGTCGCCGTCGTACTCGTCGGTCGCGGGCAGGAACCGCTTGACCAGGCGGACGAATAAGCCCTCGCCGGGCTCCTCGTCCTTCTCGCGCAGCTCCTCGAGGATCATCTTGAGCGCGGTGAACAGCAGGATCGCGCCGAAGAAGTAGAAGGCCCAGGAGAAGGCGTCGATCGCGGCGGCGCCCGCCAGGATCATGCCGGTTCGGGCCACGATCGCGAAGGTGATGCCGAAGAGCAGCACCTTCTGCTGGTCCTCGCGGGGCACCGCGAAGGTGCCCATGATCACGAGGAACACGAAGAGGTTGTCGACCGAGAGGGCCTTCTCGGTGACGTACCCGGCGAAGTACTCCGTGCCCATGTCCACGCCGCCGAGGGCGAGCACGCCCACGCCGAAAAGGAGGGCGATGCCCACGTAGATCGCGGACCAGACGGCGGCCTCGCGCAACGTGGGGATGTGCGCCTTGCGCACGTGGAAGATGTAGTCGAAGGCCAGAAGGCCCAGGATCGCCACGACGGTGAGGATCCAGACGAGCGGGGAGACGGTCATGGCTCTGCTTTCGGGGGTCGAATCGGGAGACCCGGGTCTCTCCACCCCTCGACCGAGCCGATGGGCCGCTGCGCCCGGAGCGCCCCTGTCGGCCCTCGTGATGACGTGCACAGCGTGACGGATACTCCCCCGTTGCCATCCGCGATTCTACACGGGGCCCCTCCGCACCTGGGAAGACCCTGCGATCAAGGTCTCCGCCGACGCAGCGTCCGCTGCACCCCTCAGCGGTCCTCGACCGCCTGCTCCAGCTCGTCCTTGTCCATCGTCGACCGGCCCTCGACACCCTGTCGGCGGGCGTCCTGGTAGAGTTGCTCCTTCGTGCGTCCTCGCGCCCCGCTGTGCGAGCGCTCGCCGCCCCGCTCGGACGGCGACTTGTCCTCGAGGGACGTGCGGCTGGCTTCCTCGGACTCGCCTTCCTGCGCACGGGTCTTGTTCACCGTGCGCGCGGCGATCTCCTCGGCCTCGTCCGCGGAGACCCCCCGGTCGAGCTGGCTCTGCTTGATGTGCTCGTACTGACGCTCGCGCTTCGCGCTCCATGCCTCGGGCATGTCTCCTCCTGATCGGTGCACTCGGGCCGCCGGACGGCGGCCGCTCCTCCATCCTGCCGCGGCATCGCTCGGTGTCGAGGGGACGGACCGAACGGTCGATCCGCGGGCCGCCGGCCGGGCCGCCGCAGGGCCTCGAAGGGCCCGCGGGCCGGCCGGACGGCCTCACTCCCGGCCGTGATCCCCGGACATCGAGCCGATGCTGTTGGACGGGGTGGCCTCGTCCTTCCAGCGCAGCAGCGCCCCGACCCCTTCGGGGATCCCGAGCGTGTCCTCCTGGAGCGCCGAGATCACCGCGTCGGTCGCCAAGGCCCCGCGCAGCAGCTCCTCGATGCCCGCCGGTTCGTGACCGGTGATCAGGACGAGCTCCTCGACCTGTCCGCGGCCGAGCGCCTGGGCGACCTCGGCGGCACCGGCGACCGAGGCGCCGTCGCGGGCCTGGCTCTCCCGGAAGCGGTCGGCGAGCTCCTGCTGCCGTGCGGCGATGACCTCGAGCGTGGTGCGGGTGAGCGCCTCGCGGAAGGGGCCGCGGTCCAGCGCCGCGCCCCGGCTCCCGCCGGGCACCTCGAGGATCCGCTCACGGGCCTCGCGACCCAGCGCCTCCCGCAGCAGACCCATCGCCCGCACGTCGCCGCTGAGCATCACCATGTCCACGCGGTGCTCCCGCAGCGTCCGCTCGACAGCCGCCGCCACCGCGTCCGCGTTGCGCTCCCAGGAGTCCTCGACCCGGGCCTCGGTGTTGTCGGCGCGCCAGCCGTGCTGGGCGCCGCCGCCCACCCCGGCCTTGTGCAGCACGTCGTGGCCGCCCTCGACCTGCGCGTCCTCGCCGAGCCCGGGGGAACCGTGGGTGATCGAGGGGTTCTCGGGGGCGCGCAGGTGCAGGTCCGCTCCGGCTCGATCCACGACCACCAGCAGCTGGCTGACGGCGAAGGGGATCACCTGCACGAGCGGCAGCAGCTGGGGGAACTCGCCGTGGTGAGCGGACTCCTGCAGCGGCGGAGCCGGCAGCACCCGGTCCACGACGATCCCGTCGTCGGTCGCGAAGACCGAGCGCCCGTGCCGCCCTCCGAGGCGGGAGGGGCTGAGCACGGAGTCCTCGATCTCCGCGAGCACCCTTTCCGGGGCGCCGTCAGCGGCCAGTCCCGAGCGCATCTGCGCCCAGCGGGCCTCGAGCTCGCCGGCGGATTGTGGGTCCGTGCGAGTGGTGTCGAGATGGACGGAGACGACGGGGCCCGTCCCGTCGAGGGCGGCCGTGAGCCAGGGCAGCTTCACCAGGTACCTCCTGCGTGCGCGACGTGCGGGGAGGGCCGTGCGCTCGGCTCGGCCTCTTCGCCCCGCCTGGATCCGCACCACCCTTCCACGCGGCGTCGGCCGCGGCAAGGGAGTTCAGGAAGCCGCTGCCTCCACGCCCGCCTCGGCCGCGACCTCCCGCCAGGTAGCGGCGAGCGAGTCGATCGTGGCGTGGGCGTTCAGCCCGCTGGGCTGCGGCACGACCCACAGCACAGGGGCCCCGGGACCCTCGGGCCATCCGGCGACCGTGCCCGGATCCTGGCGGCCGAGCCGGGCCCTGGGCACTCCGAAGGCGCTGCGGAAGGCGGTGATGCCCGCGATCGCGACGACGCGGGGTCGCAGCCGCGGCAGGCGCCCGAGCAGGGCCGCGCCGCCCGTGCGCAGCTCCTCGCGGTCCAGCTCGGCGGCGCGCGCGGTCGCCCGGCCCACGAGATTCGTGATCCCGAGGCCGCGGTCCAGCAGGTCCTGCTCGTCGGCGAGGTCGAGACCGCGGGAGGCGTCCACGAGGCGTGACGTCAGCCCGGCGCGGTGCAGCGAGGGCCAGAAGCGGTTCCCCGGATGGGCGAAGGGGGCGCGCACGGCCGCGGTCCACAGCCCCGGGTTGATCCCCACGATCAGCAGCCTCAGGGTGTCCGGCACCGCGGGCAGCACGTCGTCCAGCGCGCAGGGATCGGTGGTGTCCACGGCGGCGAGATCCGCGCGGGTGGGGCGCGCGCCGTGCAACGGGGAGGGGCGTCGTGAGCTCACCTCGGCACTGTAGCGCCGCGCCACTGTAGCGCCGCGCCGTAGGCTGACCGCATGCACCGCAGCGAGGCAGGACGCCTGCACGTGATCGCCGGACCGATGTTCGCGGGGAAGACCGAGGAGCTGCTGCGCCGCGTGCGTCGCTCCCGCCTCGCCGGGGCGCGCGTCGAGGTGATCGGCCATGCCCTCGACACCCGGGCGGGGGCGGAGCGGCTGCGCACCCACCTGGGCGCCTCGCTGCCCGCACGGATGATGAGCACCCCCGGGGAGCTCTCCCCTCTGCTCGCCGGGGAGCCGCCCGATCTCGTGGCGATCGACGAGGCTCAGTTCTTCGGTCCCGGGCTCGTGCCCGCGATCGACGCCCTCCTCGACGCGGGCGTGCAGGTCGAGGCGGCGGGGCTCTGCGTCACCTACGACGGGGACGGGTTCGAGCCGGTGCCGACCCTGATGGCGCTCGCCGAGGAGGTCGTGAAGCTCACCGCGGTGTGCACCGTGTGCGGTCGGGACGCGGCCTTCCACGTGCGGCTCGCGGGGAGCACCGGGGATCCGAGGTCGGCGACCGCGGAGCAGGTGGGCGGGGTCGAGTCCTATCAGGCGCGCTGCCGGAGGCACCGTGATCTCCGGGAGACCGGCGCGTCGGGGGCGCCCGGCGCCGGCTCTGCTCCTCGCGCGGCCTCGAGCGGGTGAGCCCGCCTGAGACCGCGGGCGATCAGGTGATCGGGACCGAGTCCTCGGTGAGCAGCTCGATGCCGTCGAGGTCCCACTGCCCGTCGACCCGCCGCACGTAGTAGCGGAGGTCCGCGGACTCGGACTGGCCGTCGACGGTGTAGGTCTCGGTGACCTCGAAGATCGCGTAACCCTGTCGGTTGATGCGGTCGTTGACCTCGTAGGTGATCGCGTCGGTCCCGACGATGTTCTCGTCGAAGATCGCGCACGAGGTCAGCCCCGTCGCGGAGCGGAACTCCTCGGTGGTCGACTCCATGAAGAGATCGCAGTCGGCCTCCTGCAGCGAGGAGTAGAAGTCGTCGACGGTGTCCGCCGGATCGCCGCGACCCAGGATCCGCCAGCCGATCAGCACCGCCAGGGCGAGGACGATCAGGGCGAGGAACAGCGCGACGCCCCCGATCAGCATCCAGTGCCAGGTGGGGCGCTTGGCGCGGCCCCCGCCGGCGGTCGGCATCATCCCCTGCGGCTGTGCGTAGGCCATCGGTCCCCCTCGGATCTCAGTGCTCGCCCCGAGTATTCCGCACGGGGGACGTCGGCGCACCTCCGCGGCGTGGGGAGAACTCCCCACGCCCGCCGCGCTCGATACGCTGGAGGGCATGATCGTCACCGCAGACCCCGGTCCCGTCGGCTCGCCCACCAGCAGGGACGGTGCCGGGTTCCTCTCGCCCGAGACCCTCATGTACGTGATCGAGCCGGGGGAGCGGGCCGAGGTCGCCGTGGACGGGCACGAGGGGGCGCCCTCCCTCGTCGGCCGCACCATCGGCGCCGGCGAGCAGCTGCGCTGGTTCCTGCACCCCGTGCTGGATCCCGCGCTGAGCTGGGGTGCGACCCACGCCGCGATCGACCTCGAGTTCACCGACGGCAGCCGTCTCTCCCAGCTCGACCCCCGCGACCAGTACGGGACCCCGGCGACCGCCGAGGGGATGGGTGCGGCGCGGATCCTGTACGCCGATCAGTGGAACGACGTGCAGGTGGGGCTCGAGGACGCCGTCGGCCGCACCGTCGCCAAGGTGCTGCTGAGCGTCGCCGCACCGGAGCACGACGACCAGGGCGAGCCGATCGGCGCCGGGGTGGAACTGCACGGCTTCCTCGACGGCCCCCGCCTCGCCGCGCGCCCCGCCGATCCGCCGCTCGAGGACCCCGTCGCCTGGGTCGACACGCGCCGCGGCACCTACTCCTCCGGGGACTTCTCCCGCGGCAACACCCTCCCGCTCACCGCGATCCCCAACGGTTTCGCCTTCTTCACCCCGGTGACCGATGCGCGCACCCGTCGCTGGCTCTACGAGTGGCACCGGCGCGGCGGGGAGGACAACCGCCCCCGTCTGCAGGGGCTCGCGATCAGCCACCAGCCGAGCCCCTGGATGGGCGACCGCAACCAGTTCGTGATGATGCCGCTGCTGGGGGAGGAGCCGGACGCCTCCCCGGAGGGCCGCGCCCGGGGCTTCGACCATGCGACGGAGACCGCGCGCCCCGACCTCTACGAGGCGCCCCTGGACGGCGACCTCACCGTGCGCCTCGCCCCCACCGACCACGGGGCGATCCTCGAGGTGGACCTCCCCGTCGAGGAGGGGCCGCGCCACCTGCTGCTGGAGGGCGTGGACCGGCATTGCCGGATCGACGCCGCCGGTGCCGTCTTCGACGGCCGCTTCCACGCGTGGGTCGACTCGGGACTCGCCGAGGGCTACGCCCGGGCCGACGGGGCGACCCGCATGTTCGTGCTCGGCGAGGTGAGCCCCGCGCCGGAGTCCGTGGGGCCAGCCTCCGGCGCCACGCCCGGGGCTTCCGTGCTGAGCTTCGCGCCCGGCACGACCCGGGTGACGGTGCGCCTGGTGACCAGCTTCGTCGGGATCGATCAGGCACGGCGTACCTTCGCCCGGGAGGTCGAGCGACGCTCCCTCGAGCAGGTGCGTCGCGACGCCCACGCCGCCTGGACCGAGCGGCTCGAGGTGATCGAGGTGCCCGGGGCGAGCCCCGCCGAGCGCCGCACCCTCTACGGCAACCTCTACCGCCTGAACCTCTACCCCAACTCGCACTGGGAGGACGCGGGCACCCCGCAGCGCCCCGAGCCGGTGCACGCGAGCCCCGTCCTGCCGGTCAAGGGCGAGGCGACCGATACGCGCACCAACGCCCAGGTCCTCCCCGGGCGGATGCACGTCAACAACGGCTTCTGGGACACCTACCGCACCGCGTGGCCCGCCTACGCCCTGCTGTACCCGGAGCTGGCCGCCGAGCTCGCCGACGGCTTCGTGCAGCAGTTCCGCGAGGGCGGCTGGATCGCCCGCTGGTCCTCGCCCGGCTACGCCGACTGCATGACCGGGACCAGCAGCGACATCGCCTTCGCCGATCTCCTGGTCAAGGGCGTCGAGCTGCCGGATCCGGAGGCCGCCTATCTCTCCGGACTGCGCAATGCGACCGTCGCCCCGCCCTTCCCCGAGGTCGGGCGCAAGGGCAATGAGCGTGCCGTGTTCACCGGCTACGTCGACACCGACACCCCGGAGTCCGTGTCCTGGGCGCTCGAGGCCCACATCAACGACGCCGGCCTCGCCGTGCACGCCGAGCTGCTGGCCGAGCGCACCGAGGACGCGGCGCGGGCTGAGACCCTCCGCGAGGAGGCGGCCTACCTGCGCGACCGCTCGCGGGGCTATGCCCTGCTCTTCGACCCGGCGATCCGCTTCTTCCAGGGTCGACGCCGCGACGGCGCCTTCGCGACGACGCCCGAGGAGTTCGACCCGCTCAGCTGGGGCGGGGACTTCACGGAGACCGACGGCTGGAACTTCGCCTTCCACGTCCCGCACGACGGCGAGGGGCTCGCGGACCTCTACGGCGGGCACGATGCCCTCCACGCCCAGCTCGAGGAGTTCTTCGCGACCCCGGAGCGAGCGGATCGGAAGGGCACCTACGGCCACGTGATCCACGAGATGACCGAGGCGCGCGCCGTGCGCATGGGGCAGTTCGGGGTCTCCAACCAGCCGGCCCACCACATCCCCTTCCTGTTCCACCATGCCGGCTCGCCGCAGCGCGCCGCCGAGGTGGTGCGGGAGGTGCAGCGTCGGCTGTTCGTCGGCGAGCAGATCGGCCAGGGCTACCCGGGCGACGAGGACAACGGCGAGATGAGCGCGTGGTGGCTGTTCACCGCGCTGGGCCTGTACCCGCTGCAGCTCGCGACGGAGCGTTACCACCTGGTCGCGCCGCTGTTCGAGGAGGCGCGGGTGCGGCCGCTCGGCGGCGAGCCGTTCAGCGTGCACGCCCCCGCCGCGCGCTCCGGCGAGGTCGCGCTGCAGGGCGTCACCGCGGACGGCGCCGCGCTCCCCGGCCCCTGGGTCGAGCACTCGGCGCTGCGCGGCCGGATCGAGGTCGCACTCGGGGCGGAGCCCGACGGCTTCGACGCGGTGCCGCCCTCGCTCACCCCGCCCGGCGGCCGCGCGCACCCGCTCGTGGACCTGCTGCCCCGCGTTCCGTCCGACCCGCTGCTCGACGACGACTCCGGCACGGAGCGGCGCTGGGAGGAGCGGACCGCGGTCATCGACCTGCCGGTGCTCGAGGAGGCGCTGACGGCCCGCTATCTCACCCTCACCTCGGCCGCGGAGGAGGGCGGCGACCCGATCGCCTGGCGGCTCGAGGGCTCGCGGGACGGCCGCACCTGGGAGGTGCTGGACGCCCGCGGCGGAGAGACCTTCCGCTGGCGCCGGCAGACGCGACCCTTCCTCCTCGCCTCACCGCAGGCGATGGACCATCACCGACTGGTGATCACGACCGCTCAGGGTCCGTTGCGCCTCGCGCAGGTCGAGCTGCTCGCCTGAGCAGCCCCCCACGGCCGCTGAGCGGCGTGCCAGCTCGGCGGTCCAGGAGCACCCAGGGCAGGGTCATCGCCGCCCACACCGTCGCGATCAGCACCGCCTCGACGAGCAGGTACTGCGGCCACGGGCCCAGCAGGTCGAGGATCGACGGGCCCGACGGTGCCCGGTTCAGGTAGCCGTAGTTGGCGCCGGTGAGGGCGTTGCCGGTGACCGCGATCGCGGCCCAGGCGAGGGTCGCCACATAGGCCGCGCCGTATCCGCGCCAGGTGGGCCGATAGCCGAGCCCCCACACCAGCACGACGGGGGCGAGCAGGCCCGCGCCGTGCGCGATCCAGTACTGGGCGAACTCCAGCGGCACCCAGACGAAGTAGTTCACGTCGGGCGTGAGGACCGACTGCATGTTGAGGGTGAGCCCCCAGTACCAGCTCACCACGATCGCCCAGCGGGCCTGCGTGATCAGGGCGAGGGGGACCAGGAAGCGGAGCGCGTCCGAGAAGTGCAGCGGCAGGGACTCGTCCAGGTTCCAGGCCCAGGGCATGAATCCCCACAGGGTCCAGAAGGTCGAGTTCGCGAGCAGCGGCCAGCCGGCGATCCGCAGGACCCGGTCCGTTCGGTCGGGCGGGGCGCGCCGCGCCAGCACCACCAGGGCGACGGCGGCGACGGCGAGGAGCGCGAGCATCGTCACGTGCGTCGTGCCGTAGGCGGGCATGTGGCCCAGCGGCCCGTCGGCGAGCAGCTCGAGCGCCCCGTGCGGGTCGGGGTCCGTTCCGGTCATCCGCGCCTCCTGGTCCGTGACGATCCGGGCCGAGCATACGGAAGCGCCCCGCCGGGGCGGGGCGCTTCACGAGGACGGGGGACGGGGACGGAGCGGCGGAGGCTCAGGCGGTGCGGCGCGCGCGGAGCTCCTTGAGCACCGTCACCAGGGTCGCCGCGACGAGGGTCCCGGCGAGGATCGCGAGCACGAACCCCCACACGGGGCTGATCGCGAAGGCGACGAAGATGCCGCCGTGAGGCGCCTGGGAGCCGACGCCGAGCGCCATGACCAGCGCTCCGGTGAGCGCTCCGCCGGTCATCATCGACGGGATCACCCGCAGCGGGTCCGCGGCGGCGAAGGGGATCGCCCCCTCGGAGATGAAGGCCGCTCCGAGCAGCCACGCGGTGGTGCCGTTCTCCCGCTCCACGGGGGAGTAGAGGCGGCGGCGCACCAGCGTGGACAGCGCCATCGCGAGCGGCGGGACCATGCCCGCAGCCATCACGGCGGCCATGATCTGGAAGGACGCTTCGGTGCCCTGGGACAGCCCCGCGGTCGCGAAGAGATAGGCCGCCTTGTTCACAGGTCCGCCGAGGTCCACGCACATCATCAGCCCGATGATCACTCCGAGTAGCACCGCGGAGGAGCCGGACATGCCGGTCAGTCCGTCCTGCAGCGCGGTCATCAGCGAGGCGAGCGGGCGACCCAGGAACAGCAGCATCAGCCCGCCGACCACGAAGGTGGTCACCAGCGGGATGATCACCACCGGCATCAGCCCGGCGAGCCACCGCGGCGGCTTCAGGGTGGTGAACCACAGTGCGATCGGCCCCGCGAGCAGGCCCGTGATCAGACCACCGAGGAAGCCGGCGCCGACGGCCACGGAGACCGCGCCGCCGATGAAGCCGGGGGCGATGCCCGGCCGGCCGGCGAGGCCGAAGGCGATGTAGCCCGAGAGGGCCGCGACCAGGAAGCCCATGCCGAGGTTCCCGAGCGTGAACAGCACCGCGCCGAGGTAGAGGGCGAGGCCCGCACGCTCGGTCTGGGCCGCGCCGGTCGGCCCGTCGTAGGAGACGTGGCCGGGCAGGGAGGAGAGGGAGCTGGTGGTGGCGACGTCCTGCGCCACGAAGGCGACGTCGAAGCCCGCGATGAGGAAGCCGAGCGCCATGAGCAGGCCGCCCGCCGCGACGAAGGGGATCATGTAGGACACGCCGGTCATCACGGCGCCCTGGATCCGGCGGGGCCAGGACTGCGTGGCGCCTCTCGTCTCGCCCTCGCTCGCGGCGGAGGCGGCGGGGACGCGTGCGGCATGCGGGTCCGCGGCCGCGGCGAGCGCCTCGTCGATCAGCTGTGGGCCGTGGGAGATGGCGCGCTTGACCGGATGCTCCACGAGCGGCAGCCCGGCGAAGCGCTCGCGACCGGAGATGTTCACGTCCGCCGCGATGATCAGGGCGCCCGCCGCGGCGATCTGCTCCTCGGTGAAGGGGGTGATGCCGCCGGAGCCCTGGGTCTCCACGTGCAGCTCGACTCCCTTGTCGCGCGCGGCGTTCTCGAGGGCCTCGGCTGCCATGTACGTGTGGGCGATACCGGTGGGGCAGGAGGTGATCGCGAGCAGCACCGGCGTCTTGTCCGGATCCGCGTCCACGGCAGGCTCCGCTCCGGCGGCAGGTGCCGAGCCCGCGGCCGACGCCGGGGCGCTCCGGGCGGTGGGGGCGGCGTCCGGGGTCCCGTCCGTGGAGGTACCGGCGGCGTCGGGGACGGGCGCCGGCTCGACGACGTCGGCGATGAGCGCGGAGACCTGCTCCGGGGTCTCGGCGCCGCGCAGGTCGGCGAGGAACTCGGGGCGGATCAGCGCCCGCGAGAGCTGGGCGAGGAGCTTCAGGTGCTGGTCGTCGGTCCCGGCGGGGGCGGTGATCGCGAGGATCAGGTCGGCGGGCCCGTCGGCCGCGCCGAAGTCCACCGGCTCGCGGAGGCGGACCACGCCGAGCGCCGCCTCGTGGACCGCCTCGACACGGCAGTGGGGGATCGCGAAGCCGCCGGGCATGCCGGTGGCGAACGACTCCTCGCGGGCGAGCAGCCCGGCCTCGAGGCCGTCGCGCTCGGAGCGGCCGGTCGAGGCGATCAGATCGGCCATCAGGGCGATCACGGCGTTCTTGTCACCCGGGGACGGCACGTCGAGCCGGACCAGCTCGGGCGTGATCAGGGGTGCGGACATGGGGTTCTCCTTCGAACGGGGACGGTCTCCGCCGCGGGGCGGAGCGGGGTGGGGGTCAGAGGCGGACGACGCCGCGCGGATCCGGGAGGGCCTGTTCGGGCCGCGGGATGGTGGTGCCGGGGAGGCCGACGGCGGCGCTGCCGTAGGCGAGCGCGAGGGCGAGCCGCCCGGCAGGGTCCTCGCCGCGGGTCAGGGCCAGCAGGTAGCCGGCGGTCGCGGAGTCGCCCGCGCCGACGGTCGAGACGGCGCGGACCGCGGGGGAGGGGGCGAACCACACGGCGTCCTCGGTGGCCAGCAGGCCGCCCGCGGCGCCGAGGGTGACGAGCACGGCGCCGACGCCCGCGCGGTGCAGGGCGAGGGCCGCGTCGCGCGCCGCGGAGAGGTCCCCGTCGGCCGCTGCGGCCTCGAGGGCCGCGCCGTCGACCCCGACGATCTGGCCGAGCTCCTCGGCGTTGGGCTTGAGCAGGTCCGGGGCGGTGGTCCCCAGGGCGCTCGCGACCGCGGCGAGCGGGGCGTCGGAGGTGTCGACCCCGACGCGGGCGCCCCGCTCCTGCAGGTGCGCCGTGAGCTGGACGTAGTAGTCGGTGGGAAGGCCCGGGGCGAGGGACCCGGACAGCATCACCAGGTCGCCGGGGGAGGTGGCTCGGAGCAGCAGCTCCTGGAGCGCCGCGGCCTCGTCCGCCGTCGGGGCCGTGCCCGGCTCGTTGATCTTGGTGGTCTGCGATGGGGCGGAGAGCACGGTGAGATTGGTGCGCACCGGAGCGGCGACCGGGCTCGCGCGGTGGGGGAGGCCCTCCCGCTCGAGCAGGGCGAGGAGCGGATCGGCGGGGGCGGCGGGCAGGACCGCGAGCACCTCGGCGCCGGCGCGGTGGATCCCGAGGGCGACGTTGACGCCCTTGCCGCCCGGCTGGGTGGCCTCTGCGACGATCCGGTGCACGCCCCCGGGGGTCAGCTCCTCGCCGAGATCCACGGTGCGGTCGAGGGAGGGGTTGGCAGTGAGGGTGAGGATCATGCGAGCACGACCTCCATCCCGGCCTCCTTGAGCTGCTCGGCGAGCTCCGCGGGCAGTCCGTCGTCGGTCACGAGCGTGTCCACCTCGGCGGCGGTGGCGAAGGTGACCAGGTGGCGCACCCCCGCCTTGGCGGAGTCGACCAGCAGGATCCGTCGCTCGGCAGCGGCGACCATGGCGGCCTTGACCGCGGCCTCCTCCGGGTCGGGGGTGGTGACGCCCGAGGCGTGGATCCCGTTGCCGCCGAGCACGGCGAGAGTGGGATGGAGGGCGCGGATCGCGTCCACGGTCGCGGAGCCGACGGCGGCCTGGGTGGTGGGGCGCACGCGGCCCGGCAGCAGGTGCACCTCGAGGTCGGTGTGGACCAGGGCGGCCTGGGCGATCGCCGGGGCGTGGGTGATGACGGGACCTCGGCGCCCGCTGAGATGCGGCACGAGCTCGCCGACGGTGCTGCCCGCGTCGAGCATGACCGCGGCGCGCGGATCCTCGGGCAGGAGTGCGACGGCGGCGCGGGCGATGCGGCGCTTGACCTCGACGTTCGTCACCCGGCGCACCTCGAGGTCGGGCTCGGTCTCGGCGGTGGCGCGGGGCACCGCCCCGCCGTGGACGCGGACCAGGCGGCGCTCGCCGGCGAGCTGGTCGAGATCGCGGCGCACCGTCTCGGTGGTCACCTCGAACTCGGCGGCGAGGCCGGTCACGGCGACGCGGCCGGCGGTCTCGAGCTGCGCGAGGATGCGGCGCTGGCGTTCTCGGGCGTACATAGGTCACCTGCTGCTCTGGAGGATCGGGGGCGGCACGGGGGAAACGGGGGTGCCGTGGTCGCCGTGGAACCAGGCTAGACCGAGGAACAATAGAAAGCAACAGTGGGAATCTGTGGTCCTCTGTTGGTGTGCGGAATCGGGGCGATCCGGCGTGCGGCCTGCCGCTACGGTGGGGTGGCCGTCCACCCCAGGAGGAGACATGACCCCGTCGGAGCAGGCGCCCCGCGCCGAGTCGACCGAGAAGGCCGCCGACGAGTACGCCGCCGAGCGGAGGGTCCGGTACTTCACCCGACGTCGCCAGGCCAAACGCTTCCTCGACGAGGTGAACTACCCGCACAGCCTCCACCCCGCGCTCGTCCCCGGCGTCTCGGTCGAGGACCAGAAGGTGCGCTACGGGATCGACCGGGCCATCCTGGTCGCCGTCGGCGCCGTGATCCTCGGCTTCGTCGCCTGGGGCGTCATCGCACCGCAGCAGGTCTTCGACCTGTCGACCGCCGCGCTCGGCTGGGTGATGCGCAACCTCGGCTGGATCTTCAACGTCCTCGCGATCGGCATGGTGCTGCTGCTCCTCGTCCTCGCCTTCTCCCGCTACGGGAAGATCCCGCTGGGCCTGGACGGCGAGAAGCCCCAGTACGGCACCGCCTCCTGGGCGGCGATGCTCTTCGGTGCCGGCATCGGCATCGGCATCATCTTCTTCGGCCCCTACGAGCCGCTGACCTACTACCTCTCGCCGCGGCCCGGGGCGCCCTATGACGCCGGATCGATCGCCGCGATGAAGGGTGCGATCGCGCAGTCCGCGCTGCACTGGGGTCTCAACGCCTGGGCGATCTACGCGATCGTGGGGCTCTCCGTCGCCTACGTGTCCTTCCGCCGAGGACGGGTCCCGCTGATGAGTGCGATCGTCGCGGGCCTCTGGGGCGGGGACTCCTCCTCGCCCGGCAGTCGCGTCATCGACGCCCTCGCGATCATCGCGACCCTCTTCGGCACAGCCGCCTCGCTGGGCATCGGCGCGATGCAGATCGCACGCGGCGTCGAGATCGTCGGCGGGCTTCCTGCCACCGGGACGGCGCTCGCCATGGTGATCATCGGCGTGCTGACCCTCGGGACCATCGCCTCGGCGGTCTCGGGTGTGGCCCGCGGCATCCGCTGGCTCTCGAACATCAACATGGCCCTCGCGCTGGTGCTGGCCGTGTTCATCTTCGCCGTCGGGCCGACCGTCTTCCTGGTCAACATCATCCCCGGTGCGATCACCGAGTACCTCGGCACCCTCCCGGACATGCTCGGGGCGAACATGTCCGAGGGCGAGGACATGCAGTCGTTCCTCTCGAGCTGGACCACCTTCTACTGGGCCTGGTGGGTGAGCTGGGCGCCCTTCGTCGGCGTCTTCACCGCGAAGATCTCCCGCGGCCGCACCATCCGCCAATTCGTCCTCGGCGTGCTGCTGATCCCCTCCTCGATCATCGTGCTGGCCTTCGCCGTGCTGGGCGGCACCGCGATCTGGCTGCAGCGCCGCGCGAGCGAGCTCGACGCCGCCGGCAACACCATCGGCATCGCCGACCCGGACCGGGCGATCGCGCCCGACGGCACGGTCGACTCGCTGCCCGCCCCCGCGGAGATCTTCTTCGCGGTGGTCGACCAGCTCCCCGGGGCGGGGATCATCTCCGCGATCGTGATAGTCATGCTCGCGATCTTCTTCATCACCTCGGCCGACTCCGCCTCGCTCGTGAACTCGCAGCTCTCCCAGAAGGGCAACCCGACGCCGAACCGCCTCGTCACCGCCTTCTGGGCGCTGTGCATGGCGGGCATCGCCGTGGTGATCCTGCTGTTCGGCGGGCAGAACGCCCTGCAGGGCCTGCAGAACCTGATCGTGATCACGGCGCTGCCCTTCGCCGTGGTGCTCGTGCTCATGGCCGTGGCGCTCGTCAAGGAACTGCGGCACGACCCGATGGCGATCCGCGATCACTACCAGGAGGCCGCGATCGAGAACGCCGTCAAGCACGGCGTCGCCGAGTACGGCGACCACTTCGCCCTCGCGATCGAGCCGACCGCCCCGGACAGCGAGTACGCGACCGGTGGCGAGTTCGACTCCACCGCGCCCGAGGTCACCGAGTGGTACGCCCGGACCGACGAGGACGGCAACCCCGTCGAGTACGACTATGAGGCGGGGGCCTACCTCGACGAGGACGGCAACACCCTCCCGGAGGACTCCGCGGACGAGGCGTGGAGGGCCGACGGGGCTTCGCCGACAGCCGAAGGGGTCGACGGCGCCGGAAACCGGTGACAGGGTGGGTCCCATGGACATCACGCTCATCGGAGGACATGGCAAGGTCGCGCTGCTCGCGGAGCCGCTGCTCGCACAGGCGGGGCACACGGTGCGGGCGGTGATCCGCAATCCGGAGCACGCCGCGGAGGTCGAGGCCGCCGGAGCCACCGCCGTCATCACCGACATCGAGACGCTCGATGCGGCCGGCTGGGACGCGCTGCTCGCGGGATCGGACGCGGTGATCTGGTCCGCCGGCGCCGGCGGCGGCAGCCCCGAGCGCACCCGCGCCGTCGACCAGGACGCCGCGATCGCCTCAATGGACGCGGCGCTGCGCCAGGGCGTGCGCCGGTACGTCATGGTCAGCTACTTCGGGGCCGGGCCCGATCACGGGATCGACCCCGCAGAGGGCTTCTACCACTACGCGGAGGCCAAGGCCGCGGCCGACGCCCACCTGCGCGGCACGGTGCTCGACTGGACGGTGCTCGGCCCCTCGGGCCTCACCCTCGAGGAGCCGACCGGCACGATCGACACCACCGCCTCGCAGAGCCGTCAGGTCTCGCGCGGGAACGTCGCCGCGGTGATCGCCGAGGTGGTGGGTCGGGCGGACACCATCGGCCGCACGATCGAGTTCAATGACGGGGATCAGCCGATCGCCGACGCCGTCGGCTGATCCCCACCGGGGTCAGACGGTGCCGGTGGCCCCGGGGCCGCCGTCGGCCCGCTCGGCCGACGGGCCGGCGGCGGGTGCAGCGGCGTGCTCGGCGCCTCCGTGGCCGTCCCCGTGCTCCCCGCCGAACGGCAGGAAGTGCACGATCACCGCGATGATCGCGCCGACGATCAGCCCGAGCACCATCGAGAAGAAGGTGTTGACGAGCCAGCCGAGGACGCCGCCCACCGTGGGCACCCCGGCGGCGATCTCCTCGAGGTGGTGGACCAGCCCGTAGGGCTGGGCGAGGCCGAAGGTGTGCAGGCCCTCGAGGATGATGTGGCCGCCCACCCACAGCATGGCGACCATGCCGACGTAGCTGATCACCTTCATCACCACGGGCATCGCCGCGACGAGGCCGTGGCCCAGGCGCTGGCTCGCGCCGCTCTCCCGCTGGGCCATCGCCAGGCCCGCGTCGTCCATCTTCACCAGCAGCGCGACCGCGCCGTAGACCACGACCGTCATCGAGATGCCGACGACCACGAGGATCGCGGCGCGCATCCAGAAGGAGTCCGCCTCGATCGAGTTCATCGATATCACCATGATCTCGGCGGAGAGGATCAGGTCGGTGCGCACGGCGCCGCTGACGATTGCCTTCTCGGAGTCGGCGCCCTTCGCTGCGGCGGGCTTCTTCTCGTGCGTCGTCCCCGAGACCAGCTCCCAGATCTTCTCGGCGCCCTCGAAGCAGAGATAGGCGCCGCCGATCATCAGGATCGGTGTGAGCGCCCAGGGGGCCAGCCAGGACAGCAGCAGGATCACCGGCAGGATGATCACGAGCTTGTTGATGAAGGAGCCCCGCGCGATCTTCCAGATGATCGGCAGTTCCCGCGCCGGCTTCAGGCCCGCGACGTACTGCGGGGTGACGGCGGCGTCGTCGATCACCACACCGGCGGCCTTCGAGCTCGCCTTGGCGCTCGCGAGCGCGACGTCATCCGCGCTCGCGGCCGCCATCCTCGCGATCGCCGCGACGTCGTCGAGCAGTGCTGCCAGGCCACCGGCCATGCTGGGTCCCCCTCTGGAAGGCGCTCCCGCCCCTCGGGCGGCGCGCAGGTCGTCGGGCACACAGTAACGGGTCCGCCCGGTGGCCCGGCAGGTCGCCGCGGTGCGCGATGCGCCACCCCGGCGACCCCGCGACACCGCGGGACCGGTCCCGGAACGGCCCGCGGCTCCGACCTCGGCTCCACCCCGGCGTAGCCTGGACGGGTTTGCCGCGCCCGCAGGGAGCGGCGCGCCGGAGCCACGGCGACCGGAGCCGTGGAGAGCAGGAGGAGCGGTCTATGCGTCGCTGGGCAGGGGTCGCGGTGCTCGCGATGGGGATCTTCATCCTCATCACGATCGAGGAGCTGCCGATCGGGGTGCTCTCGGTGATGGCTCCCGACCTCGGGGTCTCCGAGGGCATGGCGGGGCTCGCCGTCACCGTCCCCGGTGTGCTCGCGGCGCTCGTGGCCATGGCCACCCCGGTGATCGTCGGCCGGCTCGACCGCCGCCTCGCGCTGGTCCTCGCCCTCGTCGCGGTGGTCGCGTCGTGCGCGGTCTCGATGCTCGCTCCGAACTTCGCGGTGCTGCTCCTGGGGAGGGTGCTCGCGGGCGTCGCGATCGGCCTGTACTGGGCGGTGCTGCCCATCGTGGCCGTCAGTCAGGTCCCGCCCTCCCAGCAGGCGGCGGCGCTGACCCTCGCCTTCTCCGGCACCGGCGGCGCGCTCGTGCTCGGGGTGCCGCTCGCAACCTGGATCGGCACACATCTCGGCTGGCGCGAGGCCTTCGCCGTCGTCGGGGCGGGCGCGCTGCTGATGGCGGTGCTCATCGTCCTTCTCGCACGACCGGTGCGCAGCGAGACTCCGATCACCGCGCGGATGATGCTCGGTGCGACCGGGAACCGCGGCGTGCGCCACGCCATCACCCTCACTCTCGTGCTGGTCACCGCCCAGTTCATCACCTACAGCTTCGTCAGCCCCGTGCTGCAGGAAGCGGCCGGGGTGCCGCTGCAGCGGATCAGCGCGATGCTGCTGCTCTTCGGCATCGCCGGGGTGATCGGCAACTTCGCCATCGGCCCGGTGATCCGCCGCTCCGCCCCGCTCGCGGTCCTGGTGATCGCTTTGGGCCTCGGGCTCTCCCTGCTCGCCGTGCTCCTGGTGATGCGCTCCCCGGGCGCCGCGCTCGCCGTGATGCCGCTGTGGGGCCTGTTCGCGGGCGCCTCCTCCGTGACGATCCAGTCCTTCGTCGGCTCCGAGTCCCGGGGCGCGGTCGAGGAGGGCACCGCCCTGAACTCCGCCGCCTTCAACGTGTCCATCGCGCTCGGCGCGGGGATCGGCGGGCTGCTGTTCGAGACCGTCGGCCGCGAGGGCATGACGCTGGTGTCGGTGGCGATGGTGGCCGTCGGCGTCGTGGTGATCGTGCGCTATCTCCGGCGCGGGTCATCCGACCGGGGGCGGCCCCCGCGTCACGCGGAGACCGCCCCCGAGGCCGGCTGAGACCGGCTGATACCGGCGGAGTCGTCAGCGCCGGGCCCGGTCCCGGCCGCGAGACCGTGACCGGGCGCGTGCCCATGTCCCGCGAGGGTTCACACGTTGTCGCCGCCGGTGTCGGCGAGGGCCGCGGAGGCCGCGTCGTCCTCGTCGCTCCAGCGCCAGTCGACCACCTCGGGCAGGTCCTCCCCGTGCTCGTAGGCGTGGGCGCGTGCCTGGATGCGGGTGTCCACCATCCGCTGGCGCAGCGGCGCGTAGCTCGTCGCGAGGCCGTCGACCCGGTCGATCACGTCCATCACCAGGTGGTACCGGTCGGTGTCATTGCGCATCAGCATGTCGAAGGGGGTGGTCGTGGTGCCCTCCTCCTTGTAGCCGCGCACGTGGATGCGACCCAGGCGGTCGTGCCGGTAGGCGAGCCGATGGATCAGCCAGGGATAGCCGTGGTACGCGAAGACCACCGGGATGTCCTCCCCGAAGTAGCCGTCGAAGTCCCGGGCGGACAGGCCGTGCGGATGCTCCGTGTCGTCCTGCAGGCGCATCAGGTCGACCACGTTGATCACCCGCACCCTCAGGTCCGGGATCTCCTCCCGCAGGATCTTCGCGGCCGCGAGCACCTCGATGGTGGGGATGTCCCCCGCCGCCGCGAGGACCACCTCCGGGTCCTCCCCAGGCTGCTCGGTGCCGGCCCAGTCCCAGATCCCCAGGCCGCGGGTGCAGTGCACCACCGCCTCGTCCATGGTGAGCCAGTTCGGGTTCGGCTGCTTTCCCGCGACGACCACGTTGACGTACTGCCGCGAGCGCAGGCAGTGGTCATAGGTGGACAGCAGAGTGTTCGCATCCGGCGGCAGATAGACCCGCACGATCTCGGCCTTCTTGTTGACCATGTGGTCGATGAAGCCCGGATCCTGATGGCTGAAGCCGTTGTGGTCCTGGCGCCAGACGTGGGAGCTGAGCAGGTAGTTCAACGACGCGATCGGCCGGCGCCACTCGATCTCATTGGTCACCTTCAACCACTTCGCGTGCTGGTTCACCATCGAGTCGACGATGTGGATGAACGCCTCGTAGGAGGAGAACAGCCCATGACGCCCGGTGAGCAGGTAGCCCTCGAGCCAGCCCTGGCACTGGTGCTCGGAGAGCATCTCCATGACCCGGCCGGCGCGCGCGAGGTGCTCTGAGCGATCATGCTCCTCGAAGTCGGCGTTCCACTGCTTGTCGGTGACCTCGTAGACGGCCTGGAGCCGGTTCGAGGCGGTCTCGTCCGGTCCGAAGATGCGGAAGGTGCGCGGGTTCTGCGCGATGACGTCCCGCAGCCAGGTGCCGAGCACCCGGGTCGCCTCCGCCACGGAGCCCCCGGGCCGCGGGACGTCCACGGCGTAGTCGCGGAAGTCCGGCAGCCGCAGGGGCTGCAGCACCGCACCGCCGTTGGTCGACGGGTTCGCGGACATGCGCAGCTCACCGTGCGGGGCGATGGCGGCGACGTCCTCGACCAGCTTCCCGGTCTCGTCGAACAGCTCCTCCGGCCGGTAGGAGCGCAGCCAGGCGTCGAGATCCGCGAGGTGCTCGTCGGTGTCCCGGGCGTTCGCGAGCGGCACCTGGTGGGAGCGCCAGGAGCCCTCCGTCCGCTGGCCGTCGATCTCCTCCGGGCCGGTCCAACCCTTCGGAGTGCGCAGCACGATCATCGGCCAGGCGGGGCGCTCGGTCTCACGGCCCGCGGCGGCGTCCTCGGCGGCCTGCGCCTTGATCTCCGCGATGCGGTCGAGGGCGGTGTCGAGCACCTCCGCGAAGCGGCGGTGGATCTCGAGCGGATCCTCGTCGTCGAAGCCGCCCGTGAAGAACAGCGGCTCGTGCCCGTAGCCGCGCAGGAGCGCCTCGAGCTCGTCGTCGCCGATGCGGGCGAGCACCGTGGGGTTGGCGATCTTGTAGCCGTTGAGGTGGAGGATCGGCAGGACGACGCCGTCCTGCTGCGGGTTCACGAACTTGTTGGAGTGCCAGGAGGTGGCGAGCGGACCGGTCTCGGCCTCGCCGTCACCGACCACGGTGAACGCGATCTGGTCCGGGGCGTCGAACATGGCGCCGTAGGCGTGCGAGAGGGCGTAGCCGAGCTCGCCGCCCTCATGAATCGACCCCGGGGTCTCCGGGGCGACGTGCGAGGGGATCCCGCCCGGGTACGAGAACTGGGTGAACAGGCGATTCATGCCGGCCTCGTCCTCGCTGACCGCGGGGTACACCTCGGAGTAGGTGCCCTCGAGATACGTCGCGGCGACGAGCCCGGGGCCGCCGTGGCCCGGGCCCGTGACGTACATGGCGTGCAATCCCCGCTGCGCGATGGCGCGGTTGGCGTGGGCGTACAGGAAGGTCAGCCCCGGGGTTGTGCCCCAGTGACCGAGCAGGCGCGGCTTCACGTCCTCACGCTGCAGCGGCCGACGCAGCAACGGGTTGTCCCGGAGGTAGATCTGACCGACGGAGAGGTAGTTCGCGGCACGCCACCACGCATCGAGGCGGGCGAGATCCTCGGAGGAGGGAGCGGTGGAGGGGGAGTCGGGCCAGGCTGCTGTGGGGGTCATGGCGCCTTCCAGGGGTCGGAGACCGCGGCGGGCGCCGCGGCGTCTTCGGCTCCACCGTAGGCGGGGGAGTCCGCCGGCGGAAGGGACCAGGGTCCGGCCCCGGCCCGGGACCAGATACGACGCGTCGTCCCGAGACGAGTGCGGCGGGGATGAGAGTGTGCTCAGGAAGCTGCTCGGCGGGCGAGGTCCGGCCTAGCCTGGGAGGACGACCCGGCCGTGTCCGTCGAGTCCCCGATGACGCCCGAGCAGGCGATCGAGGCGGCGCTCGAGGTCGAGACCGGGCGGGTCAGCGGCTGGGACCTCGGGTCCGAGATCCGTCCCGATTCGCGCAGGAACGGCGCGGCTCTCAGCGCGGGGCGATCACGGCCTCGCCGTCGGCCCCGCGGCGCATGACCTCGCGCCCGCCCTGCCAGACCCGCAGCGTGCGGTGGCGGACGTCGAGCGGATCGCCCTCCCAGAGCACGAGGTCGGCCTCCTTCCCAGCCGTGAGCGAGCCGATCCGGTCCTCCAGGCCGAGCACCCGCGCGGGGTGGAGGGTGATGGCGCGCAGCGCATCGGCAGGAGCCATGCCGTGCTTGACCGCGAGCGCCGCCTGGTGGACGAGGAACTCGATCGGCACCACCGGATGGTCGGTGATGATCGAGACCTCGACCCCGGCGGCGGTGAGCAGTCCCGGGGCGGCGGGGGTGCGGTGGCGCACCTCGACCTTGGAACGGGAGACGATCAGCGGCCCGTAGAGCACGGGCACGCCGGCTGCGGCCACACGATCGGCGATCAGGTAGGACTCGGTGCCGTGGTCCAGGACCAGGCGGTAGCCGAACTCCTCGGCGAGGCGCAGCGCGGTCGCGATGTCGTCGGCGCGGTGGGCGTGCTGGCGCCAGGGGATCTCCCGCTCGAGCACCCGCGTGAGCGCCTCGGAGACCAGGTCCGCATCCCGCTCCTCGGCGGGCTTGCGCGACCAGGCCTTCGCGGTCGCGAAGGCCTGACGGATGGTGAGGGCGACCCCGAGCCGGGTCGAGGGGGTCTGCTTCCGCTCCCCGTAGACGCGCTTGGGGTTCTCGCCGAGCGCGGCCTTCAGCCCTGAGGGGCTGCGCAGCACCATCTCGTCCACCACCCGGCCGTGGGTGCGCAGCGCGACCGCGAGCCCGCCGATCGGGTTTCCGGAGCCGGGGTTCACGTTGACCGCGGTGACGCCGCCGATGATCGCGTCGTCGAAGCCGATGTCCAGGGGATTCACGGCGTCGATCGCGCGGGCCGCGGCCATCACCGGGTCGGTCATCTCGTTGGTGTCGTCCCCGGCCCAGCCCTCGCCCTCCTCGTCCACGCCGAGATGGACGTGCGCGTCCACGAAACCGGGCAACAGCCAGGCGCCGTCCGCGTCGATCACCGGGAGGTCCTCCGGGACCTCGAGGTCCGCACCGAGCGCGTTGATGTGACCCTCGCGCACCAGGACCGTGCCGTCGAAGGGCTCGCCCTCGATCGGCACCACGTGGGCGCCGGTGATCGCGAAGGTCCCCGCGCCCGCCGGGGCGGTCGGGGCGGTCGGCGCGGCGGGAGCGGAGGGGGAGTCGGGGGCGGGGCGGTGCGCGGGCTCGGGAGTCATCCCCCGACCCTCCGCCCCGCGCACCGCCTCGTCAAGCCGGGCCCTCGCGCGCCCGTCGACGGCTACGCTCCTCCCCATGGCGAAATCGACGAAGAAGTCCCCCAAGAGCCCCGACGGTCAGGCCCCGCGCGGAGTTCGCATCCCGCACGACTGGACGGGCGACGTGCGCGACCTCGACCCGCGGTCGACGCCCGACTTCGACGGCCGCAAGGCGGAGGGCCGCGAGTTCCTGCTGGCCCGCGACGCCGAGCTCGACGAGCTGCAGGAGCGGCTCTACGCCGCGGACCACGGCACGGAGGGCGGCCGCAGCGTTCTGCTGGTCGTGCAGGGCATGGACACCTCCGGCAAGGGCGGGATCATGCGCCACGTGGTCGGCAGCGTCGACCCGCAGGGCGTGGACATCACCGCGTTCAAGGCGCCCACCGACGAGGAGAAGAAGCACGACTTCCTCTGGCGGATCAGGCCGCACGCCCCCGAGCCCGGGCAGATCGGCGTGTTCGACCGCTCCCACTACGAGGACGTGCTGATTCACCGCGTGCACGGGTGGGCCGACGCGAAGGAGATCCGCGCCCGGTATACGGCGATCAACGCGTTCGAGCGCGAGCTCATCGCGGCGGGCACGACGGTCGTGAAGGTCATGCTCCATATCTCGCACGAGGAGCAGGGGGAGCGGCTCATGGAGCGGCTCGAGCGGCCCGACAAGCACTGGAAGTACAACCCCGGCGACGTCGACGAGCGCGAGCACTGGGACGACTACATGGAGGCGTACACGCGCGCGCTGCGGGCCACCTCCACCGTCGGCGCCCCGTGGCACGTGGTCCCCGCAGACCGCAAGTGGTACGCCCGGATCGCCGTCCAGCAGCTGCTCATCGATGCGCTGCGCGAGATCGACCCGCAGTGGCCCGCTGCCGACTTCGACGTCGACGAGGAGATCCGGCGCCTGCGCGAGACGCAGGGCTGACGGCATCCGCCAACGCGCCAGGGTGTCGCCGACCGACGTCGCCGCACCGCGCGGACGGGGGTTTGTGCCGCACAGGTTGCGGGGCCAGGATGGACCCATGGCTTCCATCACCCTGCACCAGAACCCCGTCACCACCGTCGGCGAGCTGCCCGCGATCGGCTCGACCCTCCCCGGCTTCGAGCTCGTCGGCCAGGACCTCGGCGCCGTCTCCAGCGCCGACCTCACCGGTAAGCGCATCGTGCTGAACATCTTCCCGTCCGTCGACACCGACACCTGCGCGATGTCCGTCCGGAAGTTCAACGAGCTCGCCTCCAGCTTCGAGAACACCGTCGTCGTGTGCGTGTCGAAGGACCTGCCGTTCGCGCAGGCCCGCTTCTGCGGCGCCGAGGGCCTCGAGAACGTCGTCACCGGTTCCGCCTTCCGCTCGTCCTTCGGCGAGGACCTGGGCGTGACCATGGCCGACGGCCCGCTCGCCGGCCTCCTCTCCCGCGCGGTGGTCATCGCCGACGCGGACGGCACCGTGCTCTACACCCAGCAGGTCGCCGAGATCGGCGAGGAGCCCGACTACGAGGCGGCCGCCGCGGCGCTCGCCTGATCCCATGGAGATCGACCTCGAGCGCGTGCGGGACGTGCTGGACGACGGCGGCGCCGTCCCCGGCACGTTCCGCGTGCTCGTGGATCGGCTGTGGCCGCGCGGGATCGCCAAGGAACGACTCAGCTACGACCTCTGGGGGAAGGAGGTCGCCCCGAGCAGCGATCTGCGCACGGCCTTCCACCACGGCGAGCTCTCCTTCGCGGAGTTCGCCGAGCGCTATCGGGCCGAGCTCGCCGCCGGCGGCGCCGCCCACGATCTGCTCGGTGCGGCCCGTGCGGCCGGCGCCCGGAGGATCACCCTGCTCTACTCCGCACGCGATGCCGAGCAGAACCACGCCCTCGTGCTCCGCGACGCCCTCCAGGAGGAGCTCGCCGAGCACGCCCGCTGAGCACGATCACCGAGCCGGGCCTCCGAGGCGCTCGCCGAGCAGCGCGACGCTTGACCCTTGGGATCCGTGGGGCATACGCTCGGGATAATTCTGCAAGGTGGTTTCATAATCGCCGGTGCGGAGAAGCGCAGACGTCGACGCAGGGGTCGATGCGGAACCGGGCGGGGGCGAGGACATGGGCGAGGACCGCTCGACCGCCGAGATCCGCCAGGCCTCCACCCGTCGCGCCCATCTCGCCCTGCGCGAGGCCGAGCAGCCGCTGAGCATCGCCGAGCTGGTCGCCGCGACCGGCCTCTCCCGCCCCACCGTGTTGAGCGTTCTCGACGACCTCACCGCCCGCGGCCTCGTGGTCCCGGCCGCCCCCGCCGAGGAACCCGGGCCCGGCCGCCCCGCCCGCCGGCTGCGCCTCGACCCGGACGCCGCCCACGTCGCGGGTCTCGACCTCGGAGCGCGATCCGTGCGCGCCGTGCTCGCCGATCTCACCGGGACCGTCCTCGCCCGCAGCACCGTGGGCCTCGACCCCGAAGACCTGCTCGGCTCGCTGCGCCACGCTCTCGAGGAGGTCGACGCCGGCCCCGACGCCGCCCCACTGGGGGCCGTCGGCCTCTCCGTCCCCGGCCTGCTCGCGGCCGACGGCTCCGTCGGCAGCAGCCTCGCCCTCCCCGCGCTCGCCGGGCGCGACCTCGCCCGCGAGCTCGCGGAGGTGCTCGAGGCCCCGGTGGTCCTCGAGAACGACGTGAAGCTCGCCGCGCTCGCCGAGCACCGCCTCGGAGCGGAGGCCGACGGTCCCGCCGCCGACGGCCTGGTGCTTCTGCGGATCGGGCACCGCATCTCGGTCGCGATCATGGTGCACGGCCAGATCCTGCAGGGAGCGCACCGCCTCGCGGGCGAGCTCGGCACCCAGCGGGGCATGCGCTGGACCGCCGGCTCCCGGCGCGGCCGGCTGGTGTGGTCCACGGGCGACGAGGCCCGGCCCCTGCTCGAGCGCGCCGCGACCGGTGACGCCGACGCCCAGCAGGAGGTCCGTGCCTTCTGCGAGGAGATCGCGCCGCGTCTCGCGGGGCTGCTGCTCGCCGTGGACCCGGAGATGGTGGTCGTCGGCGGCGGTCTCTCCCGGGCGGGGGAGGCCCTGCTCGGTCCGCTGCGCGCGGCCCTGGGGTCCCAGCTGACGGGCCCCGGCCGGCCGCGCCTGGTCCCCGCTGCCCTGCCCGCCGACGGCTCCCTCGTCGGTGCCCTCGGCCGCGGCTTCGAGCACGGCTCCGCGCGGATCGTCGGCGTCCCCGACGTTCCCGCCCCCTGGGAGCGGATCCGCCGCACCCTCCCCTCCGACCCGCTGACCCCCGATCCCCGGACCAGCACCGACCCCGAAGGACGACGATGACCTCTCTCTACCGCCTCGGCCTCAGCTCCTACAGCCTCTGGCCCCTGCTCTCCTCGGGCGAGATGAGCCTGCTCGAGGCGATCGACTGGGTCGCCGCCCAGGGCGCCGAGCACCTCGAGCTCGCGATCCTCGGCGACGACGCCGACGGTCCGCTGCCGACGATCGACTCCGACCCCGCCCGGATCCGCGAGGTGCGGGCCGCGGCCGACGCGGCCGGGATAGAGCTCTCCAACCTCGCGGTCGGCGCGGATCTCTCCGCGGCCGACCCCGCCGAGCGCGCCGCCCAGGTGGACCGCGTGCGCCGCTACGTCGACCTCGCCGCCGCCCTCGGCATCACCCGGATGCGCCACGACGTGGTCGCCCACGCCGCGGTGGCGGGCGATGACACGCCGCTGTTCGAGGAGGTCCTGCCGCGGATCGTCGAGTCCTCCCGGGAGATCGCCCGGCACGCCGCGGCGGCCGGCATCACCACCAGCCTCGAGAACCACGGCTTCTTCGTGCAGTCCTCCGATCGCGTGCGCCGCATCCTCCACGCCGTCGACGAGCCGAACTTCCGCACCACCCTCGACGTCGGCAACTTCGTGTGCGTCGACGAGGACCCCGTCGCCGCGGTCACCCAGAACCTGCCCTACGCCTCGGTGATCCACCTCAAGGATTTCTACATCCGCCCCGCCGAGCGGGAGATGGGCGAGGGCTGGTTCCGCAGCCGGGGCGGGAAGCACCTGCGCGGCGCCGTGCTCGGCAACGGGGACCTCGACCTCCCCGGCATCGCCCGCGCGATCCGCGCGTCCGACTTCCGCGGCCACGTCTCCCTCGAGTTCGAGGGCTGGGAGCACAGCCTGCAGGGCTGCTCCCGCGGCCTCGCGAACGGCCGGCGCCTGCTCGAGATCGCCTGACCACCCCAGCCCCGACCGGAGGACCACCCCATGAGCACCCCCGCCCCGTCCCAGCCCGTCCGCATCGGCGTCATCGGCGCCGGCAGCATCGCCCGCATCCACCTCGCCGCCTATCGCGACGACCCCGACTCCCAGCTCGTCGCCGTCGCCGACATGAACGCCGAGCGCGCCCGCGCCGTCGCCGACGAGTTCGGCGCCCCCGACGCCTACGGCGACCCGCAGCAGCTGCTCGCCGATTCCGACATCGACGCGGTGAGCGTCTGCACCTGGAACGACAGCCACGCCACGTGGGCGATCGCCGCGATCGAGGCCGGCAAGCACGTCCTCGTCGAGAAGCCGATCGCCCGCACCCTCGCCGAGGCGCTCGAGATCCAGCGGGTCGCCGAGGCCCACGACGTCGTCGTCCAGGTCGGCTTCGTGCGCCGTCACGCCCCCAACTGCCAGGTCCTGAAGACCTTCGTCGACGAGGGCGAGCTGGGCGAGATCTACTACGCCAAGGCCAGCTGCATCCGCCGCAACGGCAACCCCGGCGGCTGGTTCGCGGACAAGGAGATCGCCGGCGGCGGCCCGCTGCTCGACATCGGCGTGCACGTGCTGGACCTCGCCTGGTACCTCATGGGCAGCCCGAAGGCCGTGGCCGTCAGCGGCACCACCGCCCACCGCCTCGGCAACCGCGCCCACATCACCACTATGCCCCGCTACCAGGTCGCCGACTACGACCCGGCGAAGAACTCGGTCGAGGACATGGCCGGGGCGATGATCCGCTTCGAGAACGGAGCCGTGCTCATGCTCGACTGCTCCTACTCGCTGCACGCGACCCGCGACTCGATCGCCGTCTCGATCCACGGTGACAAGGGCGGCGCGGACCTCGAGCCGAGCCTCCAGATCGCCTCGGAGATGCACGGATCGGTCGTCAACATCACCCCGCAGATCTCCTCAGGCACCTTCGAGATGGGCCCCGGCTTCGCCGCCGAGATCGCGAACTTCGTGCAGACCTGCCAGGGCCGCGCCGAGTCCGTCGCCCCCGCCTGGCACGGCGTGGAGGTCGTGCGCCTGCTCGAGGCGATCTACCGCTCCGCCGAGGAGGGGCGCGAGATCTCCCTGGTCTGAGTCCGCGCGGCGGCCGGGAGGCGCGGACCGCGTCCCGCCCCCGGCCGCGTGCGCACTAGGGTGCACCGGGTGGATCCCCTCTCCCTCGCCGTCCTGCTGGTCCTGGGCACCCTCGCCGGGGCCATCAACGCGGCCGTCGGCTCGGGGTCGCTGCTGACCCTGCCGGTGCTGCTCGCCCTCGGCGTCCCGCCGGGCACGGCGGTGCGGACCAACACGATCGGCATCCTCTTCTCCACGATCGGCTCCGTCACCGGCTACCGGCGGGAGATCGCCGCCGAGGGCCGCGACCTGCTGCCCCTCATCGGCACCACCGCTGTGCTGGCCTCGGCGGGTGCGGTGCTGCTGCTGCTCTCGCCGTCCGACGCGCTCGACGTGGTGGTGCCGATCCTGATCGTCGTCGCCCTGCTGCTGGTGGTCTTCCAGAAGCGCATAACCCGGGCGATCTCCGCGCGGCGCGAACGGCGCACAGCGGCGGGCGGCCCGACGGCGAACGGCGCCCCCTCCTCCGCGGCGAGGCCGTACCGCTCCCCGGCGCTGCTCGCCGCGATGGGCGGCGCCTCGATCTACGGCGGCTACTTCACCGCCGCCCAGGGGATCCTCTACCTCGGCGTGCTCGGCGCCCTCACCGGCAAGCCGATGGGGCAGGTCAACCACGTCAAGAACCTCGCGAGCCTGGTGGTCAACGCCGCCGCGGCCCTCGTCTACGTCGTCGCGCACGTGGTGCTCGGGGTCGAGATCGTCTGGATCGCCACGGCCGCGATCGCCGTCGGCGCGCTGCTGGGCGGCTACTTCGGGGCGCACCTGGCCAAGCGTCTGCCCGAGGGGGTGCTGCGCGGGGTCATCGTCGTGGTCGCGCTCGTCGCCCTGATCCGCCAGGTGCTCTAGCGCAGGAAGGGCAGCACCTGCTCGAGCACGGGCTCCGGCGGGAACAGCGTGCCGCCGTGGTCCCGGCCCGGGAGCTCCACGAATTCCGCATCCGGCATCAGCGCGGCGGCCCGGCGGGACTGCTCCAGCCGCGGATGATCCTCGCTCCCGGCCATCCACAGCGCGGGCACGGTGCAGGCGGCGAGGGCCTCGTCGGGCACGCCGTCGGTGGCGTCGGTGGCGGCGAGGAGGGCTGCGACCGCCCGGGGATCGGCCGCGAGGAAGGCGGTGCGGGTCGCGCGGGCCCGGCGCGAGGAGACGTCCGGTCCGAGACCCTGCCCCGCGCAGAAGGCCTCCATGCCGTCCTCGCGGACCGCGTCGATGACGCCGGGGAAGAAGACGGCGTCCACCGCGCCCTGCTGGGCGGAGGCCGAGCCGCCGAGGCTCACCAGGCGGGTGATGCGGCCCGGATGCTCGAGGGCGCAGCTGAGCGCCACGCGCGCTCCGAGGGAGTAGCCGAGCAGTGCCGCACGGGTGTGGCCCTCGGCGTCGAGCACCGCGAGGAGATCGGCGACGAAGGCCGCCTGGGTGTACGCCGAGGGCTCGTGCGGGGTGCCCGAGCCGCCGTGACCGCGCAGGTCCACGCGGATGACGGTGTGCTCGGCGGCGAGCGGCGCGAGATAGCCGAGGCCGCGCCAGATCGCGCGGGAGAGGACCGAGCCGTGCAGGAGCACGAGCGCGGGGCCGTCGCCGGAGACGTCGTAGCGCAGGTCGATGCCGTCGACGGGGGAGGGGATGACGGGCATGGGGGACACCTCGGCAGGGGTCGGGGGCGGATCTCCGCCCGGGAGCAGGAGGACCCGCGTCCGGGGCTGCCGGACGCGGGTCCTCAGGAGGAGGGACCTGGCGTCACAGCGCCGCGGCGATCTCCTCGAGGATGCGGTTGAAGGTCGCCGACGGGCGCATGACCGCCGCCGTCTTCGCCGGGTCCGGGCGGTAGTATCCGCCGATGTCCGCGGGCTTGCCCTGCACCGCGAGCAGCTCCGCGGCGATGGTCGACTCGCCCTCGGTGAGCTGGGCAGCGATCGGCCCGAAGGCGGTGGCCAGCTCCGCGTCCTCGGTCTGCTTCGCCAGCTCCTGAGCCCAGTAGAGGGCGAGGTAGAAGTGGCTGCCGCGGTTGTCGATCGAGCCGAGCTTGCGCTGCGGCGACTTGCCCTCGTCGAGCAGGGTCGCGGTCGCGCGGTCCAGGGCGTCCGCCAGCACGGCGGCGCGGGGGTTGTCCGCGGTGCGCGAGAGGTGGCGCAGGGACTCGGCGAGCGCGAGGAACTCGCCGAGGGAGTCCCAGCGCAGGTAGTCCTCCTCGACGAGCTGCTGGACGTGCTTGGGCGCGGAGCCGCCGGCGCCGGTCTCGAAGAGGCCGCCGCCGTTCATCAGCGGGACCACGGAGAGCATCTTGGCGCTCGTGCCGAGCTCCATGATCGGGAAGAGGTCGGTGAGGTAGTCGCGCAGCACGTTGCCGGTCACCGAGATGGTGTCCTCGCCGGCGCGGACGCGGGCGAGGGTGTGCTTGGTCGCCTCGATCGGGGAGAGGATCCGCAGGTCCAGGCCCTCGGTGCTCTCGCCGTCCACGCCCTCGGCGAGGTACTGCTCGACCTTCGCGATGAGGTTGCGGTCGTGGGCGCGGGACTCGTCGAGCCAGAACACGGCGGGCATCCCGGAGATGCGGGAGCGGCGCACGGCCAGCTGCACCCAGTCGCGGATCGGGGCGTCCTTGGCCTGGCAGGCGCGGAAGACGTCCCCGGCGGAGACCTCGTGGGTCATGAGTGCGGCGCCGGAGCCGTCGCGCACCTCGACGCGGCCGTCGGCTGCGATCTCGAAGGTCTTGTCGTGCGAGCCGTACTCCTCGGCCTTTTGCGCCATCAGGCCCACGTTCGGGACGGTGCCCATGGTGGTGGGGTCGAAGGCGCCGTTCTGCTGGCAGTCCTCGATGGTCGCGGCGTAGACGCCGGCGTAGGAGGAGTCGGGGATGACCGCGAGCGTGTCCTGCTCGGCGTCGTCCGCGTTCCACATGTGGCCCGAGGTGCGGATCATCGCCGGCATGGAGGCGTCGATGATGACGTCGGAGGGGACGTGGAGGTTCGTGATGCCCTTGGCGGAGTTGACCATGGCGAGGTCGGGGCCGTCGGCGAGGTCCTGCTCGATGGCGGCGCGGGCGCCCTCGCGCACGGACTCCTCGAGCTCGTCGATCCCGGCGAGGAGGCCGCCGAGCCCGTTGTTGGGGGACAGGCCGGCCGCGGCGAGCGCGTCGCCGTACTGGGTGAAGAGGGTCGGGAAGAAGGCCCGGACCGCGTGGCCGAAGAGGATCGGGTCGGAGACCTTCATCATCGTGGCCTTGAGGTGCAGGGAGAAGAGGACGCCCTGCTCCTTGGCGGCGGCGATCTGCGCGCGCAGGAAGGTCTCGAGGGCGGCCACGCGCATCACGGTGGAGTCGACGACCTCGCCCCCGAGGACGGGGATCGAGGACTTCAGCACGGTCTCGGCGCCGTCGGCGGCGACGTGCACGATGGAGAGGGTGTCCGCGGCGTCCATCACGACGGACTGTTCGTTGGAGCGGAAGTCATCGGCCCCCATGGTCGCGACGGAGGTCTTCGAGTCGCTGCTCCAGGCGCCCATGCGGTGCGGGTGCTTCCGGGCGAAGCTCTTGACCGCCTCGGGGGCGCGGCGATCGGAGTTGCCCTCGCGCAGGACGGGGTTCACGGCCGAGCCCTTGACCGAGTCGTAGCGGGCGCGGGCGTCCTTCTCCGCGTCGGTCTCGGGGTTCTCGGGGTAGTCCGGCAGCGCGATGCCCTGGCCCTGCAGCTCGGCGATCGCGGCCTGCAGCTGCGGCACCGAGGCGGAGATGTTGGGGAGCTTGATGATGTTGGCCTCGGGGGTCTTCGCCAGCTCGCCCAGCTCGGCGAGGGCGTCCGCCTCCCGCTGATCCTCGGGCAGGAGGTCGGAGAAGGCCGCGACGATGCGGCCGGCCAGGGAGATGTCCCGGGTGGTCACGTCGATCCCGGCGGTCGTGGAGAACGCCTCGAGGATCGGCAGGAACGAGGCGGTGGCCAGCATCGGCGCCTCGTCGGTGTGGGTGTAGATGATGCGCGCCATGGTGTCGCGGGGCTCCCTCGGTCGGTGCGGCATGTGTCGTGCGGTCCAGACTATCTTGACGTCAAGACTCATCGTCCCGGGCGGTGGAGCTCGCGGGTCGATCCGGACGCCTCCACGGTACGGGACGCCCTCCGCGCGGGGAACGGGCCCGCGTGCGGCCGCGGGTCAGGAGCCGTCGCCCTCGGTGATCGTCACGGTCCAGGGATCGGAGAGCAGCACGTGGGTTGCGCCGTCCGCGTCGACGGTCACCGCGAAGGCCCGGGCGTGGAGCTCGCCGACCTCGAGGGTGCCGCGCGTGCAGGTCTCCGTGGTGGTCCACGCGGTCTCCGTGCGGGTGACGCCCTCGGGGCCGATCCACTGCAGCGGGAGGCGGTCCGCGTTGCGGGCCCCGGCCACGATCGTGCCCGTGGACGGCTCGAGGAGCACGATCCCCTGCAGCAGGGTGCGGCTCCCGGGCTCCGCCGCGGTGACCGTGACGGCGGCGCTCACTCCGCGGGCCGTGCCGTCCTCGCCGGGCTGGGCCGGGAGGGTCGTCACGGGATCGGCGACCGCGAGCGTCAGCCCGTCGCCGTCGCCCACGGTGGCCGGAGCGGCGCGGCAGGTGAGCCCGGAGAGGTCCACCGGGACCTCCCCGTCGGGAGCGGTGACCGCGCCCGGCACGGCGCGGGCCGTGCCCCCGACCACGTCCAGCAGCACGTCGCCGTCGGCCGCCCAGGTGCCGTCCGCGGCGAGCAGGCGGAGCACATAGGCGCCGTCGGGGAGCGGGGAGTCGTCGCAGGTGCCGAGGGTCAGATGGGCGGTCGCCGCCGACGGGGCGGGCCCGTCGGCGGGGACCTCGACCCGCTCGCGCACGACGATCGGCGGGGCGGGGGAGTCCGCCGCGGGCCGTCCCGCGAGGACCTCCGCCCAGCCGGCCGCGGGGGCTCCCCGCTGCAGCGGATCTGCGGGGACGATGACCGCCTCGGGCGCGAAGCCCGTGTACTCCGTCCCGTCCGGGAGGGAGAACGGCCCGGAGATCGTCGCCTCGGAGCCCTCGGCCGTGACGGACTGCGGGGTCAGGGCCCCGACCCTCGCGGTGCCCGGGTCCGAGTCGTCATCGTCCGGGACCGAGGGGGCGTCGTGGCCGCCGCCCGGATCGCACAACCAGGCCGGATCCGCCGCGGTGCCGGCGGACTCGGCGACCTCGGCAGGGTCCATCGGGGACGCGGCGGCGGTGGTCTCCGACTCCTCGGGCGAGCGGGAGTCGCCGAGCAGATCGCAGGCCCCGAGGGCGAGGACGAGGGCGAGCGCGCCCAGGGCGGCGCACAGGGACCGGGCACCCCGAACGGCCCGCCGCGGCATCGTCTCGCTGTCCATCCCGTCCATGATCCCCCTCATCCCCTCGATCGGGTCCCACCCCGGACCCACCCGTCCCGTCCGGGGCCCACCCCGTTCACAGCACCAGCAGCGTCGCCGCCATCACGGCCATGCCGACGATCAACGAGTAGATCACGGTGTGGTGCTCCCCGGTCTCCTCCGCGGCGGGAAGCAGCTCGTCGAGCGACACGAAGACCATCACCCCGGCCACCCCGGCGAGGATCGCGCCCATCGCTCCGCCGCTCAGGAACGGGGCGAGCAGCAGGAAGCCGACGAGGGCTCCGACGGGCTCCGCGAGCCCCGAGAGGGTCGCGAGCCAGAACGCCTTCGCGCGTGATCCCGTCGCCCGGCGGACGGGCACGGCGACCGCGAGGCCCTCGGGGATGTTGTGCAGGGCGATCGCGGCGACCACGGGGATCGCGATCTCGGGCGCCTGCAGGGCGGCGACGAAGGTCGCGAACCCCTCGGGCACGTTGTGGAGCGCGAGGGCCAGCGCTGTCACCGTCCCGGTGCGCAGCAGGCGGGCGCGCAGGGCGAGGTCGGCAGCGCGCTCGTCCGGGGCCCGCACCTCGGTATGCCCGTGGGAGCCTGCCATCCGGCCGGAGAACTCATGGGGGCTCACGGCCTCGGGGACCAGGCGGTCGAGGACCGCGATCAGCGCGATGCCGACGAAGAAGGAGACGGTCGCGATGAGGGTGCCGCGCGCGGTGATCGCGTCTCCGCCCGAGAGCACCTGGGCGCCCTGCGGCAGGAGCTCGACGAAGGAGACGTAGAGCATGACGCCCGCGGAGAGCCCCAGGCCTCCTGCCAGGGCCTTCGGGCTGGTCCCGCGGCCGAGGACGCCGAGGGCTGCGCCGATGCCGGTGGCACCGCCCGCGACGAGGGTGAGGAGGAAGGCGGTGAGCACGAAGAGGACCGTAGTCGGGTCGTGCCGCGATACGGAGGAGCCGCGCCGGACCCGCCGGACCTCGTGGGTCGTCGCCGCCTAGACTCCTCGTCATGTCCGAGAGCAGCGCCCCCCGTAATCGCCAGACCCGCCTCGCCGTCACCGACCTGCGGGCGCATCCTCTGGGCCCGGCCGAGCTGATCGCCGCCCTGCCGCGCGCTGAGCTCGACGTCGAGGCGGCGACCGCGGCCGTGCGACCGGTCGTCGAGGACGTCGCCGCCCGCGGTGCCGCGGCGGTGCTCGACGCCTCGGAGCGCTTCGACGGGATCCGTCCCGAGCACCTGCGGGTGCCCGCCGAGGAGATCTCCCGGGCGCTCGCCGAGCTCGACCCGGCGATCCGCGCCGCCCTCGAGCAGTCCATCGCGCGGGTGCGCGCGGTGGACGGCGCCCAGGTGCGCCCCGAGGAGCGTGTCGAGGTGGTCCCCGGCGGAACCGTCACCCAGCGCTGGGTGCCCGTGCGCCGCGTCGGCCTCTACGTCCCCGGCGGGCGCGCCGTGCTGCCCAGCTCCGTGGTCATGAACGTGGTCCCCGCGCAGGTCGCCGGGGTGGGCGAGATCGTCCTCTCCTCGCCGCCGCAGAACGAATTCGGTGGGCTGCCGCACCCGACGATCCTCGCCGCCTGCGCGCTGCTCGGGGTCACCGAGGTGATCGCCGCGGGCGGCGCCCAGGCGATCGCCCTGCTCGCCCACGGGGCGGACGATCTCGGCGACGGGGCGGGTCTCGAGCCCGTGGACCTCGTGACCGGCCCCGGCAACGTGTACGTCGCCGCCGCGAAGCGCCTCGTGCGCGGCCGGGTCGGGATCGATGCGGAGGCCGGCCCCACCGAGATCGCGATCCTGGCCGATGCCAGCGCGGATCCGCGCTATGTCGCAGCGGACCTCGTCTCCCAGGCGGAGCACGACCCGCTCGCGGCGAGCGTCCTGGTCACCGACTCGCCCGAGCTCGTCGCGGCCGTCGAGAGGGAGCTCGCGCGGCAGGTGCCCGAGGCGCTGCACCGCGAGCGGATCGAGGAGTCGCTGTCCGGACCGCAGAGCGGGGCGGTGCTGGTCGCCGATCTCGAGCAGGGCCTCGCGGTCGTCGACGCCTACGGGGCCGAGCACCTCGAGATCCACACGACGGACGCCGCTGCGGTCGCCGCGCGGGTCACCAACGCGGGGGCCGTCTTCGTCGGCGCGCACAGCCCCGTGAGCCTCGGCGACTATGCGGCCGGCTCCAACCACGTGCTGCCCACCGGCGGCACCGCGCGCTTCACCGGCGGACTCGGCGTGCAGACCTTCCTGCGCGGCATCCATGTGGTCCACTACGACGAGGCGGCGCTGCAGAGTGCTCGACAGGCCGCCACGACGCTCGCCGCCGCGGAGGGCCTGCCCGCCCACGGCCGCGCGATCGACATCCGCTTCGAGCGCTGAGGGCGGCGCGGCCGCCCGGGGGAGGGACTCATGGACGAGCGGTCCGGCAGCGGTGAGGTGAGCCCGGACTCCCGGGCCCGCGCCGAGGAGATGATGAAGCTGCGTCGGCGGGTCGCGCGGACCGAGCTGCGCGTCACCCAACTCGAGCGCGGGGTGGTGACCGTCCTCGCGTGGGCCGCTCTCGCCGGGCTCGTGATCGGCGCGGTGATGCCCTGGCTCCTCTCGGAGAGCACCGACGAGGACGGCGACACGCGGATGATGACCGCGCGCCTGGGTCTGTTCGCGATCCAGATCCTCGCCGATCCGACGGCGGAGGGCGAGCTCAGCATCCTGTTCGTGATCGCCTTCGGCATCCTCACGGTCACGACACTCTGGGCCCTGGTGTCGCTGCTGCGGATCCTGGGCGGGGACACGGTCGGCGAGGGTCAGGCCCTGGCGCTGACCGTGCTGCTGGTCTGCTGCGTCATCGGGGCCATGATCGTGACGCTGTGGGCCGCCGGGGAGGACCCCGAGGTGGTGCGCTGGACCGGTCCGGCGCTGTGGGCCACCGGGGTCGCGCTGACCGTCGCCCTGCTGCAGTCCCCGCGGTTGCAGGAGTGGACCACGGCGCAGCGCCCCGACCCCCGCTGACCCGACGGCCCGCCCTGCGGCATGTTGCCGCCCCGGTGACCCGCCGGGAACACCTCTGGTGACCGACCGGGAGTTGTGCTCCCTGCGCGCCTGCGCTACCGTCATGGCTCGATGTAAGCGCTTCCATCACGAGGCGCCCTCACCGCCCGGACCTGTTCCGGGCGCGTCTCCGGACGAACCGGACGAAGGAGTCTCCATGCACCGCCTCACCCGCCGGGCCTTCACCGGCCTCGGCCTCGCCGCCACCGCGACCCTCGCCGCGAGCTGCGGCCGCCCCGACGAGGGCGGCGGCTCCGCGGCCGAGCCCGCCGAGCCGATCGCCGAAGGCCCCGCCACCGGCAGCCTCACCGTCTGGGCCATGGGCGCCGAGGGCGAGAAGCTACCCGAGCTGCTCACCGGCTTCCAGGAGGAGAACCCCGACGTCACCGTCGAGGTGACCCCGGTCCCCTGGGACAGCGCCCATGACAAGTTCACCTCCGCGATCGCCGCGGGCACCGCCCCCGACGTCGCCCAGGTCGGCTCCACCTGGATGGCCGAGTTCGTCGGCCTCTCGGCGCTCGAGCCCACCCCGGAGTCGATCGCCACCGAGGACTACTTCGAGGGCGCCCTCGGCTCCGTGACCGTCGACGACACCGTCTACGGCGTGCCGTGGTACGTCGAGACCCGCCTCGTCTACTACCGCAAGGACCTCGCCGAGCAGGCCGGGATCACCGAGCCGCCCACCGACTGGGACGGGCTCGTCGCCCTCGCCGCGGCCTTCCAGGAGAAGGCCGACGCCACCTGGGGCATCTCCCTCCAGCCCGGCGGCCAGGGGTCCTGGCAGACCGTGCTGCCGCTGATGTGGTCCAACGGCGGCGGCGTCGTCGACGAGGCCGGCGGCGAGTTCACCTTCGAGTCCGCCCCGAACGAGGAGGCTCTGGCGTACTACCAGTCCTACTTCACCGACGGGCTCGCCAACCCCGCCCCCGCCGACGGCGTCACCGAGCAGGACTTCGTCTCCGGCGCGGTGCCGATGTTCATCTCCGGCCCGTGGATGATGAGCGCGGTCGAGGCGGTGGGCGGCGAGGGCTTCGCCGACAAGTACGGCGTCTTCGTGATGCCCACCAAGGAGACCAGCTCCTCCTTCCTCGGCGGCGCCAACCTCGGTGTCTTCCAGGGCACGGAGAACCGCGACGCGGCCTGGAAGCTCGTGGAGTACCTCTCCAGGCCCGAAGTGCAGGTGCAGTGGTTCTCGATCTCCACCGACCTGCCCGCGCAGAAGACCGCCTGGGAGGACGACTCGGTCTCCTCGAACGAGAAGTTCGAGGCCTTCCGCACCCAGCTCGACACCGCCCTCGCCCCGCCGGTCATCGCCACCTGGGAGCAGGTCGCCGCGAAGTTCGACGCGCAGGTCGAGGAGGTCTGCAAGAACGACCTCGCCCCGGCGGAGGCGCTGGCCACCACCCAGTCCGACGCCCAGGGCATCGGCACAGGGGCCTGAGATGAGCACGAGCACCGCCGTCGGCCGGACGGACGCCCCGCGCCGGTCCCGCCGCTCCCGTCGCGGCGGGGCCGGGGACTAAGAGGGCCTCCTCCTTGCCCCTTTCTTCGCTGGCCTCTTCTCCACCTTCACCGCCTGGCCGGTGCTGCAGTCGATGATCATGTCGTTCACCGACATGCGGATCACCGACATCCGCTCGCCCTTCGCGGTCGAGTTCGTGGGGCTGGAGAACTACGCGACGGCCTTCGCCGACCCCGTCTTCCGACGGGCTGCGGCGAACACGGCGGTGTTCGTGCTCCTCGGTGTGCCGCTGACGATCATCGCGGGCCTCGCCGCGGCGATCGCCCTGGACCGCGGGGTGGGGAAGCTGCGCGCGGTCTTCCGCGTCGGCTTCTACACCCCCGTCATCACCTCGATCGTCGCGGTCGCCGTGGTCTGGCGCTTCCTGCTCCAGCCGGACACGGGTCTGGTGAACACGGTGCTCGGCTGGGTCGGCATCGACGGGCCGCACTGGCTCGGCGATCAGCGCACCGCCCTGCTCTCCCTCGTGGTGATGGCCGTGTGGCGCAACTTCGGCACCTCGATGGTCATCTTCCTCGCGGGCCTGCAGGCGGTGGACCGCCAGCTCCACGAGGCGGCCGCGCTGGACGGCGCGGGCGCCTGGCAGCGCTTCCTGAACATCACCCTCCCCTCGATCCGGCCGACGATGCTCTTCGTCCTGGTGACCACCTCGATCGGCTACCTGCAGTTCTTCGAGGAGCCCTTCGTGATGACCGGCGGCGGCCCGCTGAACTCCACGGTCTCCGCCTCCATGTACACCTACGAGCAGTTCGGCTTCGGCAACTACGGGGTCGCCGGCGCCATGGCCTACCTGACCTTCCTGGTCATCGGCGTGGTCACCCTCGTGCAGTTCCGTCTGATGAGGGAGAAGTGATGCTCGAGCGCCGCCGTCCCGTCCTGACCTACATCGTCCTCACCGTCTTCCTGCTGCTGGTCATCACCCCCTTCCTGTGGATGGTGCTGGGCAGCCTGAAAACCCAGGGGGAGCTGCTCCGGGTGCCGCCCACCTGGCTGCCCGAGCAGCCCACCCTCGACAACTTCCGCCGCCTGTTCGAACGGCCCTTCGGCCGCTACTTCTCGAACTCTGCGGTGGTGGCGGTGGTCGTCACCGTCGGCAACCTGGTGCTCAGCTCGATGTTCGGCTACGCCCTGGCGCACCTGCGCTTCCCGGGCAAGCGGATCCTCTTCGGAGTGGTGCTCGCCTGCCTGATGATCCCCGGGCTGGTCACCTTCATCCCCCAGTACGTGCTGGTGGTGAACATGGGGCTCGCCAACACGATCCCCGCGCTGATCCTGCCCTTCCTGGTGCAGCCCTTCAGCGTGTTCCTCATGCGCCAGTTCTTCCTGGGCATCCCCCGCGAGCTCCTCGAGGCCGGCCGTCTGGACGGCGTCGGCGAGGTCGCGATCTTCTTCCGCATCTACATGCCGCTCGCGGGGCCCGCCTTCGCGACCCTCGGCATCCTCACGTTCCTGGGGTCCTGGAACAACTTCCTGTGGCCCCTGGTGGTCTCCTCCTCGGAGAGCACCTACACACTCCCGGTGGCCCTCGCTCTGATCTCGACCGGCCAGAACGAGACCGACTACGGACTGCTGCTCGCGGGAGCCTCGCTCATCGTGCTGCCGATCCTCGTGGTCTTCGTGATCTTCCAGCGACACTTCATCCAGGGCATCGCGACCACCGGCATCAAGTGACCCCCTGATCCGCAGCCCCAGCGCGCACGACGAAGGAGTCCCCATGCACGCTCGATCCCACACCCCCGCCCGCCTCCACCGCACGCCGCCCCGCGCCGTCGCCCTCGAGCGGCAGGACTTCACCGCGGCGCGGCGGCACTCCCGCCGCGGCGTCCTCGGACTGGCGTCGCTGCTCGGGGCGGGGGTCGCGGGCGCCGCGGCCGCCACCGTCGGCGGCACCGCCCACGCCGACGCCGCCGCTCCCGCACCGGCCGGACGGGGCGGCGGCGCTCCCGGATCCGAGGGTCCCGAGGCGCTGCTGCGCCGCTGGGCGGCGGACACCTGGCGCTCGCTCGACGCGATGACCCACCCCGACACCGGCCTCGCCGCGGACAACATCGGCGCGGACCTCCAGACCCGTTCCGGGTACACCTCGCCGACGAACATCGGCGGATTGCTGTGGTCCACGCTGGTGGCCCGCGAGCTGGACCTGATCACGCCCGGCGAGTCCCGTCGGCGGATCGCCCGCACCCTCAAGACCCTGCAGCGCATGAAGCGCCACGAGCCCTCCGGCATGTACGTCAACTGGTACGACGAGGCCGACGGCAGCATCCTGCGCAGCTGGCCCGGCTCGGGCGACGTGGTCGTCCCCTTCGTCTCGAGCGTGGACATGGGCTGGCTCGGCGCGGCCCTCCACCTCGTCGCCCAGGCGGACCCCTCCAACGCCCGCATCGCCCGCGCTCTCTTCGACGCGATGCGCTGGGACGTGTTCTGGGACCGGGAGGTCGCCGCCCAGCCCGGCCAGGTCGTCGGCGGTTTCTGGCTCGAGGACCCCTCCCGCGAGGGCGTGGTCCGGGCCGTGCCGTGGAACGGCGTGGGCGGACCGGAGGTCTGGTACCACGCGACCCACCACTACGACACCGCCGTGTCCGAGGCGCGCATGGTCACCTATCTCGGGATCATGACCGGGCAGTTCCCGGCCGGCGCGTACTTCACCACCTTCCGCACCTTCCCGCCGGACTGGGACTGGCCCGAGATGGCGCCCGTGGGGGAGTGGGCGACCTACGAGGGCGTGGATGTCTTCGAGGGCGCCCACGAGTACCGCGGGTTCCGGGTCGTGCCCGGCTGGGGCGGCTCGATGTTCGAGGAGCTGATGCCGGACCTGTTCGTCCCCGAGGCGGAGTGGGCCCCGGACAGCTGGGGTGTGAACCATCCGCTGCACGTGCGCGCCCAGCGCGAGCACGGCCTCGACGAGGCGGGCTACGGGTACTGGGGCTTCTCGCCGAGCTCGGACCCGCACGCCGGGTACCGCGAGTACGGCGTCGACGCGCTGGGCCTGAACCCCACCGGGTACTTCTCCGACGCCGCGGTCACCGACTGGGTCGCGGGGCAGGAGTACCCGCAGGGCCTCGACGGGGTCGTCACCCCGCACGCCGCCTTCCTCGCGATGCAGTACGAGCGCGAGGCCGCGATCGAGAACCTGTCCCGCATCGAGTCGGAGCTCGGCGCCTACGGCCCTGGCGGCTTCCACGACGCCGTCGCCACCGGCACGGGCGTGCGCGCCGAAAGGCACCTGTCCCTCGACCAGTCGATGATCATGGGCGCCCTCGGCAACGTCCTCCTCGACGGGGCGCTGCACCGCTGGTTCGCGACCAGCGAGGTCGAGCAGTCGCTGCGCCCGGTCATCGGGCAGGAGCGCTTCGCCGCCGGCGAGTGACCCGGCAGCGGCCGGGGAGCCTCAGCGCTCCTCGGCCGCGGTCGCCGGCGCGTCGGTGCCGGCGCGCGAGGCCTCGTCGGAATGGTCGTCGTCCGCGGTCCCGTCCTCGGCCGACGGACCCGCCTCGGCCTCCGGCTCGTCGGCCGGGGCGGGGGAGGCCGGGGAAGCGGGCCCGGCATGCGCCGCCCGCACGGCCGGTGCCGCCGACGCGCCCGCGATACGCTCACCGCGCGTGAGGAACAGGGCGAGGCCGCGCCAGCCGAGCATGAGCACGCCCAGGGTCACGGCCGTAACGATCACGAAGGACACCTCGGTGCCCGCCTGGAAGAGGGTGCGCACGGCCATCGCCGCGGCGATCGTGATCGCCCAGATGAACACGCCGTGCGGCCAGAGCCGGAACGGGGCTCGCCAGGAGCGGATCGCCAGGTGTCCGAGCAGGGCGCCGAGGGCGAAGGGCCAGCCGACGAGGGCGATGCTCTCCGTCGTGAGGGAGGTGCCGTGCTGGATCAGCCCGATCGCGACGAACAGCAGCACGGCCAGGAGATCGCCGACGAGGGCGCCGAAGGAGCGGAACATCGTTCCAGCGTAACGGCGCGCCCCGTGAGGTTCCCGTGGTGCGGGCCCCGCTGTGGCCCGCACCGCATCGCGCCCTGGACGAGGTGGACGCCCGGGCCCCGGCCGCGGGGCGGCCTCTACGATGGACCCCATGCCCGTCGAGACCTCCGAGACCTCCGAGACGACCTCCGCGTCGCCCGCCGCGACGCGTCGGATCCCCGCCCGCCGCGACGACCTCCGCGACGAGGAGCCTTACGGCGCCCCCCAGATCGACGTGCCCCATCTGCTCAACGTCAACGAGAACCCCTACGGGCCCTCCCCGGCGCTTGCCGCGGCGATCGGCCGCGCCGTCGCGGAGACCGCCTCGACGCTGCACCGCTACCCGGACCGCGAGTTCACCGCGCTGCGCGCCGACCTCGCCGCCTATCTCGCGGAGGAGGCCGGGATCCCGGCGCCGCCGGTCGAGGCGGTCTGGGCCGCGAACGGCTCCAACGAGGTCATGCACCAGCTGCTGCTGGCCTTCGGCGGCCCGGGCCGCACCGCGCTCGGCTTCTCCCCGCACTACTCCATGTACCCGGAGTACGCGCGCGACACCTTCACCCGCTGGGTCGCCGTGCCCCGCGGCGAGGCCCCCGACTTCGCGCTGACCGTCGAGGCCGTCACCGCCGCGATCGCCGCGCACCGCCCCGACGTGCTGGTGCTCACGAGCCCCAACAACCCCACCGGCACGGCCCTCGAGCCCGCCGTGATCCGCGCCGCCGCCACGGCGCTCGCGGAGACCGGGGGACTGCTCGTCGTCGACGAGGCCTACGGCGAGTTCCGCCGCGACGGCGTGCCCAGCGCCCTCGAGCTGCTGCCCGAGTTCGGTCACCTCGTGGTCACGCGCACCATGTCGAAGGCCTTCGCGCTCGCCGGCGGCCGCCTCGGCTACCTGGTCGCCGACCCGGAGATCGTCGACTCCCTGCGGATCGTGCGCCTGCCCTACCACCTCTCCGCCGTCACCCAGGCCGTCGCCCGCACCGCCCTCGCCCACCGGGGCGAGCTGCTCGCCCAGGTCGCCGCCCTGCGCGCGACCCGCGACGCCCTCGAGACGCACCTGCGCGAGCGCGGCCACGTCGTCGCCCCGTCGGACGCGAACTTCCTGTACTTCCAGCCGCTGCTGCGCGGCGCCCCGGACCGCCGCGCCGTGTGGCAGTCCCTGCTCGACCGCGGCGTGCTCATCCGGGAGGTCGGCCCCCAGCCCTGGCTGCGGGTGTCGATCGGCACCCCGGAGGACGACGCCGCCTTCCGCACCGCCCTCGAGGAGGCCGACCCCCGATGACCGAGACCCCCCGCCGCCGCACCGCGACGATCACCCGCGCCACCCGCGAGTCCAGCGTCGAGGTGACCCTGGATGTCGACGGCACCGGCCAGGTGGACATCTCCACCACGGTGCCCTTCTTCGACCACATGCTCACGGCGCTCGGCACCCACGCCCGCTTCGACCTGACGGTGAAGGCGACCGGCGACACCCACATCGACGCCCACCACACCGTCGAGGACACCGCGATCGTGCTCGGCCAGGCCCTGCGCGAGGCCCTCGGCGACAAGAAGGGCATCGCCCGCTTCGGCGACGCGATGGTCCCGCTCGACGAGGCGCTCGCCCAGGCGGTCGTGGACCTGTCCGGCCGCCCCTACTGCGTGCACGAGGGGGAGAGCGAGGCGCAGGCCCTGCACCTCATCGGCGGCCACTTCACCGGCTCTCTTACCCGCCACGTGCTCGAGTCGATCGCCCACCATGCGGCGATCTGCCTGCACATGCGGGTGCTCGCCGGCCGGGACCCGCACCACATCGTCGAGGCCCAGTTCAAGGCGCTCGCCCGCGCGCTGCGCGCCGCCTGCGCATACGACGACCGGGTGCTCGACGTGCCCTCGACCAAGGGGGCCCTGTGAGCACCGCCGACCGGCCCGGACCCGATCCCGAGGACGTCGACGCCGAGTTCGCCCGGCTCACCCAGGGTCTCGACCTCGGGGACGGCGAGCTGACCGTCGAGGACCTCCTCGGCGCAGCCCCGGAGGGCGCCGCTCCCGCCGCCGAGCCCGCCGCCGAGGAGGAGCAGATCCCGGCGGTCGCCGTCGTCGCGACCACCGTCGCCGACGCCCGCGCGCTCGCCGGCGTGATCCGCCTGGGCCGCGAGGCCCGCACCGACGGCATCGACATCCCTGCCGGCACCCGGACCCACGACGCCTCCACCGGCGCCGTCGCCGTCGGCCCCCTGCAGGAGACCGCCGCGCACGACCTCGCGGCGATCACCTCGAGCGCCCTGCAGCGCAACGGCATCGTCCTGTTCTGGCGCCGCGGTGACCGCATGACCGCGACCCGCTACCGCAACGGGGAGCGCGGCGAGGACGTCTCGCCCGCGATCGTGCTCGGCGCGGTCGACGACCTCGTCGAGCAGCTGCTGCTCGGCGCGCTCGAGCTCTCCGACCTCGGCGAGGGCGCGGACCCGGTCGCGATGAGCCGCGCCGAGGCCCTCGAGGCCATCTCCGGCGGCGAACAGGGCGGCGAGGGCCGCCGCGGCCGAGGGCGACGCCGATGAGCGCCGACACCTCCTCCGCCGCACCGGACCGAGCGCCCCGCGTCGTCGTCCTCGACCACGGCTCCGGCAACGTCCGCTCCGTGGTGCGGGCCCTCGAGGCCGCCGGCGCCGACGTAGAACTGACCGCCGACCGCCCCGCCGCCCTCGGAGCCGACGGACTGGTCGTCCCCGGCGTCGGCGCCTATGCCGAGACCATCGCGCAGGTCCGCGCGGTCGGCGGCGACCGGATCGTCGAACGGCGCCTCGCGGGCGGGCTGCCGGTGCTCGGCATCTGCGTCGGCCTGCAGATCATGTTCGACTCCGGCACCGAGCACGGAGAGCGCTCCACCGGTCTGTCGCAGTGGCCCGGCGAGGTGACCCGGCTCGAGGCCGAGATCGTCCCCCACATGGGGTGGAACACCATCGAGCCCCCCGCGGGCAGCCGGCTCTTCGCCGGGGTCGAGGCCGAGCGCTTCTACTTCGTCCACTCCTATGCCGCCCGGACCTGGGACTTCGATCCCGTCGGCCCGATGGTTCCGCCGCAGGTGACCTGGGCGGAGCACGGCGGCGACCGCTTCGTCGCAGCCGTCGAGAACGGGGCGCTGTCCGCCACCCAGTTCCACCCCGAGAAGTCCGGGGAGGCCGGGGCGCGCCTGCTGCGCAACTGGCTCGCGACCCTGCCGCGCCGCACCGACGGGCACGCGGCATGATCCTCGCCTTCGTCATGCTCTTCGCCGGGGGCATGATCCTCGGCGGCGCCTGGTCGTTCTATCGCAGTAAGCGGCCGTGGTGGCAGATCGTCGCGATGGCCGTCCTCGGCGTCGTCTGCCTCGCCATCTCGTGGTGGCGCATCCAGGCCGGCTGAGCCGCCCTTTCCTCGCCGCCCTGCGGCACCCCGCACCATCCCGGCGCCCGCGCCGCCCCCACCCGTCCCAGGAGGACCCCCATGACCGCTCCCGTGCTCGAGCTCCTGCCCGCCGTCGACGTCCAGGGCGGCCAGGCCGTGCGCCTGGTGCAGGGCGAGGCCGGCTCCGAGACCGCCTACGGCGCCCCGCTCGAGGCCGCGCTCACCTTCCAGGAGGGCGGCGCCCGCTGGCTGCATCTCGTGGATCTCGATGCCGCCTTCGGGCGCGGCAGCAACGCCGCGCTGCTCGCGGACGTCGTCGCCGCCGTGGACATGGACGTCGAGCTCTCCGGCGGGATCCGGAACGACGAGTCGCTCGCCGCCGCCCTCGCGACCGGCTGCCGACGCGTGAACCTCGGCACCGCCGCCCTGGAGAACCCCGAGTGGACCGCGGAGATCCTCGCCGAGCACGGCGACCGCATCGCCGTCGGCCTCGACGTGCGCGGCACGACCCTCGCCGCCCGCGGCTGGACCCGTGACGGCGGCGACCTGTGGGAGACCCTCGAGCGACTCGACGACGCCGGCTGCCAGCGCTACGTCGTCACCGACGTGACCAAGGACGGCACCCTGCGCGGACCGAACATCGAGCTGCTCGCGGAGGTCTGCTCCCGCACCGACGCGAAGGTCGTCGCCTCCGGCGGCATCTCCTCGCTCGCGGACCTGCGCGCCCTGCGCGAGCTGGTGTCCCAGGGCGTCGAAGGGGCGATCGTCGGCAAGGCCCTGTACGCGGGCGCCTTCACCATGCCCGAGGCGCTGGACGTCGCGGGCCGGCCGTGACGAACGGCGCCGCGGAGGGCTCCGGGCCGCAGCGCGAGCTGCCCGCGCACTTCGTGGAGAAGTCCCCGCTGACCGACACCGCGGGGGTGCCCTGGAAGGGCCGCGACTACAGCGTGAGCCCCTTCCCCGGCGACGACGGGTCCCGCGACCCCCGCGTCGCGGAGGCCCTCGCCGCGCACGCCGCGGGGGAGGACCCGCACCGGGCCCGCCTCGCCGCGGCGCTCGCCGGGACCCGCGTGCTGGTGCCGATCATGGCCGTCGCCACCGAGGAGGGCACCACCGCCCACGGCCTGACCGGCGACAACGGAGCCGATATGGCGATGGTCTCGATCACCGCGCCCGACGGCACCCGCGTGCTGCCCCTCTTCACGTCGGTGGCGGCGCTGTCGGCCTGGCGCACGGACGCCCGCCCGGTCCCGGTCGTCGGACCGCAGGCGGCGCAGGCCGCCGTCCAGGAGGGCTGCACAGCCCTGGTCGTCGATCCCGCGGCGACGCCCGAGGAGGGCGGCCCGGTGCTCCTGCCGCGGTCGATCCTCTGGGCCCTCGCCCAGGGACGCACCTGGGTGCCGCCGCACCTCGATGCCGAGCTCGCGGCGGTGCTGGACCGGGTCGCGGCCGAGACCGTCGCCGTCGAGGGGCTGCGGGCCGAGGCGGGGAAGCGGGCCGAGGTCGACCTGCACGTGCGGCTGCTTCCGGGACTCGCCGCGGAGCAGGTGCGGGCCGTGGTGGCGGACCTCTCGGCCCGGCTCGGCGCCGAGCAGCTCGTCGCCGAGCGGATCAGCTCCCTGAAGCTCGTGCTCGGCAGCTGAGACCGGTCGGTGGCCCGGCCGAGGTCAGGAGACGCGGCCGGTGTACTTCTCCCCGGGCGCCTCGCCCGGCTCGTCGGGGAAGGGCAGCGCCTCGGCGAAGGCCAGCTGGAGGGTACGCAGCCCGTCGCGCAGGGAGCGGGCGTGCTCGTTGCCGATCTCGGGGGCGGCCGCGGTGACCAGGCCCGCGAGGGCGGTGATCAGCTTGCGGGCCTCGGAGAGGTCCCGGTGATGGGCGGTCTCCTCGTCCTCGGCGAGGCCCACCTTCACGGCGGAGGCGCTCATCAGGTGCACGCAGGCGGCGGTGATGATCTCGACCGCGGAGACCTCCGAGATGTCCCGCAGCGCCTCGGCGCTCTCGTCGGGCTCGGCGGGGGTGGGGGTCTGGTTCTCGGTCATGGGTCCTTCTCGGGGTGGGGCGTGCGGGGAATCAGGGCGCGAGGGGCACCGTGCCGGTGCCCGCGTCGGGGTTGTCGCGGAGGTCGAGCTCGAGCGAGACCGGGACAGAGCCCTGCGGCACGTCGAACACGTAGTGGACCTGGACGCTCTCGCCCTCGGGCAGCAGCGCCCAGGGCTCGCTGTCGGCGAGGTGGACCCGGCCCGCCTCGGGGCTCGGCGGATGCACCTCGCCGTCCTCGGTGACCAGGTCCGCGGCCTCGCGGAGGCTCACCGGCGCTTCGGTGCCGTTGCTGACGTCGAGGGTGACGATCACGAACTCACCCTCGGCGGCGAGACGGGTGCTGCCCTCGCCCACCGCCTCGACGCCGCGCTCGGTCGAGAGCACCTCGACCTCGACCCCGCCGATCGCGGTGGCGCCGGCCGAGCTGTCGGATCCATCCGATCCGTCGGTCGGTGCCGCGGACGGCTGCGCGGGCGCTGCGGACCCGGCGTCCGGCTCGGTCAGGGCGCGCACCACGAGGACGGAGCCGCCGATCGCGACCACCAGCACGAGCACGGCGACCACGACGAGCGAGGCGATGATCGGGCCGCGGCGGCGCGTCGGAGCCTCGGGCTCCACCTTCCGCGCCGGCCGGCGATTGGGGATCGCGGGGCGCGGGGGCGGGGTGGGGAACCCCTCGGGGACGGGCCGGAGGAGGGCGCGCGGTGCGGTGCCGGTGCGGATCCCGGTGGGCGGGGTCTCGATGCGGGGCGGCTGCTCGGCCGACGGGCTCGCGGCCGACGGGCTCCCGGCGGACGACGCAGCCGGGGGCGTCGCAGCCGGCGGGGCCGGAGACGTCGGAGACGGCTGTGGGGTCGAGGGGGTCGACGGGGCCTCTGCCTCGCGGTCCGGATCCACCCAGTACTCCTCGTCGCCGTGCACCTGCGGCGCGACGCACATCACCTGGACGTGGCCGCTCTCCCTGGTAGGATAATCGATCGGAACACGACGAAACCCTCGCCACGTTCCCCAAGTGGAGTCCCATCCCACCTCGTGACGACCGGCAGGAGCCTCGGCCCCGCCCACGGTCACCGGGTCAGTATCGCAAGTCGGGCCGAGCGCCCGGCTCTCGGGCAGCAATGCCCGATCGGCGTCCGCGCCGCGCACCTCGGGGCCTCCGCATGATTCAGCGGGGGCCCTTCGTCGTCTCGAGCGACATCAAGGTGAGGAGCCACCATCAGCGAACAGCGCATCAACGGTCAGATCAGGGTCCCCAAGGTCCTCCTGGTCGGCCCCGCCGGCGAGCAGGTCGGCGAGGTCCGGGTCGAGGACGCCCTGCGTCTCGCGGAGGAAGCCGAGCTCGACCTGGTCGAGGTCGCGCCCGGCGCGAACCCGCCGGTCGCGCGGCTCATGGATTACGGCAAGTACAAGTACGAAGCCAACCTGAAGGCTCGTGAGGCCCGGAAGAACCAGGCCAACACGGTCCAGAAGGAAATCCGGATGGGTCTGAAGATCGACACGCACGACTACGACACCAAGCGCCGCAACGTCGAGAAGTTCCTGTCCGGTGGCGACAAGGTCAAGGTCATCATCCGCTTCCGCGGCCGCGAGCAGTCCCGCCCCGAGATGGGCGTGCGTCTGCTGAACCGCATGGCGGAGGACGTCGCCGAGTTCGGCTTCGTCGAGTCGCACCCGCGACAGGACGGCCGCAACATGGTGATGGTCTTCGGGCCGCACAAGAAGAAGGCCCAGGCCATGGCCGAGGCCCGCAAGCGCAAGACCGACGCCGAGAAGGCCGAGGCGCGCGGCAAGGACGAGCAGTCCGAGACCGCGACCCCGGACGACACCGGCGCACAGTCCTGAGAACGTAAAAGGAGAACAGGCAGATGCCGAAGAACAAGACCCACTCGGGGACCAAGAAGCGCATCCGCGTGACCGGCTCGGGCAAGCTCATGCGGGAGAAGGCCAACGCGCGCCACCTCCTCGAGCACAAGTCCTCCACCCGCAAGCGCCGCCTCGGCAACGACACCACCGTCGCCAAGGCCGACACCAAGCGCATGAAGAAGCTGCTGGGCCGCTGATCGCCCACGCGGGAGCCGAGCTCCTGCGCCCCTGAACGAACGACTGAAGGAGTATCACGTGGCACGCGTGAAGCGGGCGGTCAACGCCCAGAAGAAGCGTCGGGAGATCCTCGAGCAGGCCAGCGGCTACCGCGGCCAGCGCTCGCGCCTGTACCGCAAGGCGAAGGAGCAGGTGCTGCACTCGCAGACCTACAACTTCCGCGATCGCAAGAAGCGCAAGGGCGACTTCCGCCAGCTGTGGATCCAGCGCATCAACGCGGCGTCCCGCGCCAACGGCCTGACCTACAACCGCTTCATCCAGGGCCTCGGCCTCGCGGGTGTCGAGGTGGACCGTCGCATGCTCGCCGAGCTGGCTGTCAACGACGCCGCGGCCTTCGCCGCGCTGGTCGAGGTCGCGAAGAACGCCCTGCCCAAGGACGTCAACGCGCCGGCAGCCTGATCGCCGCGTCGACCGCGATGAGCGAGCGCCCGGATCAGTCGCCGATCACCTCCCCCCGTTCCGAACGGGTGCGGAAGGTGGCGGCACTGGCCGGGCGCTCTGCACGTCGCAAGCAGTCCCGCTTCCGCATCGAGGGACCCCAGGCGGTCCGCTCCCTGCTGGCCCACCGCCCGGATCTCGCCCGCTCCGTCTTCGTCACCGAGCGGGCCGCCGCGGACCATTCCGAGCTCACCGACCTCGCCCACGAGGCGGGCGTACCGCTGCACACGGTCGACGACCGGATCGTGCGCGCCATGGTCCGCGAGGGCTCCGCTCCCGAGGCCGACGGGACCGCCCGGCCCGGAGGCCCGGCCGATGCCTCCGAGCGACCCGGCGGCGATGGCCGCGCCGCGGGCGCCGGCCTGCTCACGAGCCCCCAGGGCGTGGTCGCCGTCGGCACCCTCCCCGCCGCCGACCCCGCGGCCGCGCTTCACGCCGTGCAGGAGCTGCCGGCCGACGGCGCCCTGACCGTCGTCGTCCTCCACGAGGTGCGCGACCCCGGCAACGTCGGCACCCTGATCCGCACCGCCGACGCCGCGGGCGCCGATCTGGTGCTGCTCACCCGCACCAGTGCCGATCCCTTCGCCCCGAAGGCGGTGCGCGCTGCCGTCGGCAGCCTTTTCCACCTCCCCGTGATCACCGGCGCCGAGATCGACGAGCTGCTGCCCGCCCTCGCCGCCCGGGGGATCACCGCCGCCGCCACCAGCGGCTATGCCGAGGCCGAGCTGTTCACCGTCGAGCTGCCCGAGCGCCTCGCCTGGATCCTCGGCAACGAGGCCCACGGCCTCGACGAGGCCACCCTTGCCGCAGCCCCCCTCGCCGTGCGCATCCCGCTCGCGGGCCGGGCCGAGTCCCTCAACGTGCACACCGCGGCGACGGTGTGCCTCTTCGAGACGCTGCGCCGCCGGCGGGCGGGGGCATGACCGCCGCCCTGCGCCGCAGCGGCCTGCTCGCCGTCCCCCTCCTGCTCCTGCTCGCGGTGGTCACCGCGCTGCTGCTCCTGCTGGCCACGGGCGCGACCGCCCCGGCGGCCCTCGTCCCCGCCTCGCCGCTGGTGACCTGGGGCCTGCCCGTGGTGCGGGCGCTGCACCACCTGGGTCTGCTGCTCGCGATCGGCGGGGGCGGCGCCGCCGTGCTGCTGCTGCCCGGCCCCTCGCGTCGCGAGGTCACCACCCTGGATCCCGCCCGCCGGTCCGCGGTGCGCCTCGCCGCGGCCGGCGCCCTGCTCTGGGTGCTCGCCGCGCTCGCCCAGGTCCCCCTCGGCGGCCTGGAGTCCGCCGGGGCGGGCACGGACCTGGACGTCTGGGCGATCGCTCTCGGCGGCGACCTGGGCCGGATCCAGATCGGGGTCGCGGTCTGCGCCGCCCTCGCCGCGCTCGCCTACGGCCTCGCCCGCTCCACCGTGCTCGCCTGCTGGGGCCTGGTGCTCTCCGGCGCGGGCGTCGGCGCGCTGGGGCTCGCCGGGCACGCGGGCGCGAGCCTCGACCACACCAACGCCGTCAACGCGATGGCCCTGCACCTCGTGGGGGTCTCCGTGTGGGCGGGCGGTCTGCTGGCCCTCGCGCTGCTGCTGCCCCGCCTCGACGACGCGGCAGCCGCCACCGCGGTACGGCGCTTCTCCCCGTGGGCGCTCGCGGCGGTGGTCGCGCTCGCCCTCTCCGGGCTGCTCAGCGCGAGCATCCGCCTGTCCTCGCCCGCGGAGCTGCTGACCACCGGGTACGGACGGGTCATGCTGCTGAAGGCCCTCGGCCTCGCGGTGCTCGCCGTGCTCGGCGCGGTGCAGCGGCGGCGACTCGGCGACCGGCTCCGCTTCCGCCATCTGGCCGCGGGGGAGGGCGTGCTGATGGCGGTGGTGATCGGGGCGTCGATCGCGCTGGGCCGCATCGCCCCGCCCGTGCCGCAGGTGATCCCCGAGGTGGGGGATCTGCGGATCCTCTCCCTGGTCGGCTACCTTCCGCCCGCGCAGGAGTTCGGGGTGCGGGCCCTTTTCACGATCGTGCAGCCGGATTGGGTGGCGCTGCTGCTCGCGACCGCGATGGCCGGCGCCTATCTCGCCGGGGTGGTGCGCCTGCGCCGCCGCGGCGACGTCTGGGTGTGGCATCGCACCGCTGCGTTCCTTCTGGGCTGCCTCGCCTTCGCCTGGGTGATGAGCGGAGGGGCCGCCGCCTGGGGCCGGATGCGCTTCGATGCGCACATGGTCCAGCACATGGCGATGATGATGATCGTGCCGCCGCTGTGGGTGCTCGGCGCGCCCGTGACGCTGCTGTCCCGTGCCGTGGCGCCGCGCACCGACGGCTCCCGCGGGGTGCGCGAGTGGGTGCTCGCCGCGCTGCACTCGGGCTACGCCCGGTTCGTGTCCTCCCCGCCGATGGCCGGGGCGCTCTTCGCGGGCTCGCTCGTGGTCTTCTACTTCTCGCCGCTGTTCGAGGCGGCGATGTACAGCCACCTCGGGCACGTGCTGATGACCGTGCACTTCCTCGCCTCGGGCTACCTGTTCGCCTGGGTGATGATCGGCATCGACCCGTCGCAGCGGCCGATCAACCCGGCGCTCAAGCTGATCACCCTGCTGGTCACCCTGGCCTTCCATGCCTTCTTCGGCGTCGCGATGGTCTCAGCGACCTTCCTCGTCGCCGAGTCCTGGTACACCGAGCTCGGCATGTACTCCGCGGAGCAGCTGGAGCTGATCCAGGTGCGCGGCGGCTCGATCATGTGGGCCGTCTCCGAGGTGCCGACCCTCGGCTACGCGATCCTCATGGCCGTCCAGTGGATGCAGTCGGAGGACCGCCGCGCCCGGCAGTACGACCGCAAGGCCGAACGGGACGGCGGCGCCGAGCTCGAGGAGTACAACGCGTATCTGGCGAGCCTGCGGGGGAACCGCGCGGCCGACGGCGACGCCGAGCCCGTCACCGGCGCGGGGGTCGCTGTCGGTCCCGATCCCGAGGTGTCCGCTGGGACCCCGTCGGCCGATCCGCCGCCCGGCACGCCTGCCCGCTGATGCACGAGGGCCGCCGCCCCGAACCCCTGGGGGTCGGAGCGGCGGCCTGGTGTCGTGCCGGGGCGGCCGCCCTCAGAGCCAGTCGCCGCGCGCCGCCTCCTGCTCCGCGCCGATGGTGGTGTCGGGGCCGTGGCCGGTGTGCACCACGGTCTCGGCGGGCAGGGCGAAGAGCCGCTCCCGGATCGACTCCTCGATGGTCTCCCGCGAGGAGAAGGAGCGGCCGGTCGCGCCGGGCCCGCCCTGGAAGAGGGTGTCGCCGGTGAGCACCGCCCCGAGCGCCTCGATGTAGTAGCAGGTCGAGCCGGGGGAGTGGCCCGGGGTGTGCATCGCCTCGACGTCCACGCCGGCGATGGAGAACATGTCGCCGTCGGCGACCTCGTCGTCCCAGGGCAGGTCGCCGTGGGTGAGCCGCCACAGCTCCGCGTCGGCCGGGTTCAGCAGGATCGGCGCCTCGAGCGCGGTGGACAGCTCGGGGGCGAAGCGCACGTGGTCGTCATGGGCGTGGGTGAGCAGGATGCCCACGCACTCCCGGTCGCCGACGAGCGCCTCGACGGCGTCCACGTCGTGCGGGGCGTCGAAGACCACGCACTGCTCGTCGTCGCCGAGCACCCACACGTTGTTCTCGACGTCGAAGGTCTCGCCGTCGAGGCTGAAGGTGCCGGAGGTGGTGGTGTGGTCGAGGCGGGCGGTCATCGGGCCACCTCCACCACGGTGCGCAGGGTCTCGCCCTCGTGCAGCGAGGACAGCGCCTGATCGACGCCGGCGAGGTCGGTGCGGCCGGTGACGAAGCGGTCCAGCGGCAGGCGTCCCTGCAGGAAGAGGTCGATGAGGTAGGGGAAGTCCCGCTCGGGCAGGCAGTCGCCGTACCAGGAGGACTTCAGCGCACCGCCGCGGCCGAAGACGTCCAGGAGCGGGAGGGTCAGCTCGACGCCCGGGCGGGGGACGCCGACGAGGACTACGCGGCCGGCGAGGTCGCGGGCGTAGAAGGCGGTCTCGTAGGTCTGGGGGATGCCGACGGCGTCGACCACCACGTCGGCGCCGAAGCCGCCGGTGAGCTCCTGGACCTTCTCCGCGACCCCCTGCGGGGAGAGCCCCGCGGTGTGGAGGGTGTGCGTCGCGCCGAGATCCGTCGCGGCGGCGAGCTTCTTCTCGTCGACGTCGAGGGCGATGATCGTGGTCGCGCCCGCGAGCCGCGCCCCGGCGATCGCGGCGCAGCCCACGCCGCCGAGGCCGATCACGGCGATCGATTCGCCGCGCTGCACGGCGCCGGTGTTGATCGCGGCGCCGATGCCGGCCATCACGCCGCAGCCGAGCAGGCCTGCGACCTCCGCGGGGGCGTCCTCGGAGACCTTCGTGCACTGGCCCTCGTGGACCAGGGTCTTCTCGGCGAAGGAGCCGATGCCGAGGGCCGCGGTGAGCACGGTGCCGTCGGCGAGGGTCATGGGCTTCGAGGCGTTGTGGGTCGCGAAGCAGTACTGCGGCACGCCCTTCCTGCAGGCGCGGCACTCGCCGCACACGGCCCGCCAGTTCAGGACCACGTAGTCGCCGACCTCGACGTGGGTGACGCTCTCGCCGACCACGGCGACGCGGCCCGCGGACTCGTGGCCGAGCAGGAACGGGAACTCGTCGTTGATGCCGCCGTCGCGGTAGGCGAGGTCGGTGTGGCACACACCGGTCGCCTGGATGTCGACGACGACGTCGTGCGGACCGGGGTCCGGGATCACGATGTCGACGAGCTCGGCGGGCTGCTTCTCAGCGAGGGCGACGACGCCCTTCACGGTCCAGGACATGCTGGCCTCCTTCGAGGAACGGGGTCCTCGTCAGCCTAGCCGCGACCTCGACGCCGTGGCGCGCGTCCCAGGCGCCGTGCCGCGGCCGCGATCGGGCAGTGCTCAGCGCAGCTCGCCGGGAGTCTCCGGGGTGGGGTGGGTCTGCTGTCCGCCCTGCCATGTGCCCGAGGAGGTGGGCGTGACGTTGTAGTCGCGGACCAGGTCCTCGACGACCATCTGGGCGTCCTGGTTCGAGGCCGAGGCGGCGACGGCGACGAGGTAGTCAGTGTCGTTTGCATAGTGCTCGGGGTCGCCGTGGAAGGCGGCGCGGTTCTCGCGCATCACGTCGAGCTCCTCGGCGTCGAAGGCGATCACGAGATCGCCGCCGTCGTGCGACTCTCCCCAGTACGCGGACGTGTGGGCGCTGACCTGGTCGGCGGGAACGTCGCCCAAGGTCAGCTGGTAGTCGGTCTCCCGTTCCGAGCCACCCGTCGCGACCACCGAGTTGCCGGAGCCCTCGCCGTGGGGGATCACCTGCTGCGCCCACTCGTTCGTCCCGTCGGGGCGGGTCCGGACGATGAGCTCGTCCGAGAAGGTGTTGTTCCCGCCGTGCTCGGCCTTGATGACGTCCTCGATCTCGAAACCGACGCTGTTGGACATGGTGGTGGAGGTCCGCGTCTCGGTGTATCGGTCCACGACCCCAGGGGCGTCCAGGTCCGTCGGGTACCCCCCGCCGTTCACGGCCTCGAGGAAGGCGCGGTCCCCCGCGGCGTCATTGCTGAACGCGACGTGCTCCACCACGGATTCCCGGACGGTGTGCTGGATGCCGGCCGAGAGCTTCACCTCCGGCCCGAGGAGGTCCGTTCCGACCGACATGCCGGAGTCGAGGCCGAGCTCGGAGTAGGGGCCGGAGGTCATCGAGAGGATGCCGCTCGCATCTCGACCGATCACGGTCGTGTCCCCGGTGGCGGCACTCGCCTCGACGCCGAGGCCTGCCTCGAATCCGCGGTACTTCCCGCTGACCTCCATGTTGGCGGCGGCTGCGACCTCCGAGCCGAAGGCCACCTCGGTCCCCGGCTGGATGGAGCTCGGGTCGTAGGGGTTGATCTGCATCGCCTCCGCGAGCGACGTCCCGGCGGGGACGGTCACGCTGTAGACGGACTCGGTCGTCACCGTCGATCCGGTCTCGTACCCGACGCCGATGCCCTTCATGTCCGCCTCCGCGGCACCGGTCACGGACTGCGAGGCCGTGCCGGTCATGGTGAAGGTGACGGTCCCGTCCGGGTTCTCCTGGATCTTCACGTCGGTGCCGACCTCGAGCTCGGTGGTGACGGTGACCCCGTTCCCGAGGTCGACCTCGGCCTTGATCTTCGGCGAGCCGTCGAGCGTCACCGCCCCGGTGCCGTCGTCATTGAGCTCGAGCACGGTCCCGTCGGGCAACTCCACCGTGGTCGACCCGGAGTTCGCGTCGGGGTCATGCGTGAAGTCGTCCTCCGGGGCCCCGATCTTCGCGCTGCCCCGGCCGCTGCCGCCCCCGTCATGCTCCATCACGGGCCGCCCGGCGGCGCTCGTGAGCATGCTGCCGTCGACGTCGAGGAATCCCGCCCCCGCGCCGATGCCCGCGCCCGCACCGATGCCCGGCCTCCCGTCGAGCAGACCCCCGAGCAGCCCGCCGAGTCCGCCCAGTCCGTGGAGCATGCCGGCCAGCAGGCCCGCGAGGTCCTCGGAGGCGCGATCCTGCTCGTCGGCGTGGTCCGCGAGTTCGCGGGACATCTGCTCGAGGCGCCCGCTGAGCCCGCGGCCCTGCAGCGCGACCTGCGCGCAGCGGCTCCGCAGCGCCTCGGCATCCGGCCCCTCCCACGCGACCGTCATCGCGGCTTCGCGCGCCTCGCCGAGCAGCGTCTCGAGACGCCCTCCGGAGGTCTGCAGGCGTGCGGAGTGATCGCGCATCGAGTCGGTGTCTCCGCCGAGGAAAGCCATGACGTCCTTCTGATCAGGGCCGTCCGGGGCGACGACCGGTCCGGCCAGGCTAGGGGGATCGCGGAGACGGGGCGATGGGGAGCACTCCCCATCCCTCCTAGAATGGTCCGCGGTGCCCGCGAACGCCGTCGGGCGCCTCCCGATCCGACGGATGAGAGCGATACCCGTGTCCGAGACATCCCCCGCGCCCGACGCGCCCGTGCTCGACGAGCAGGCGATCACCGCCGCCGTCGACGCCGCGCTCGCCGCGATCGCCGCGGCCCCCGACACCGCGACCCTCAAGCAGGTCCGCATCGACCACGTGGGCGACGCGAGTGTGCTGAGCACCGCGAACCGCGCCATCAAGGACCTGCCCAAGGACCAGAAGGCCGCCGCCGGCAAGCTCGTCGGCCAGGGCAAGGGCCGCGTGCAGCAGGCCCTCGCCGCCCGCCAGGGCGAGCTCGCCGCCGCCGAGGAGGAAGCGGCGCTCGCCGCGGAGACCGTCGACATGACGCTGCCGACCGACCGTCGGCCGCGCGGTGCCGCCCACCCGCTGTGGACCCTCACCGAGCGGATCGAGGACTTCTTCGTCGGGATCGGCTGGGAAATCGCCGAGGGCCCCGAGGCGGAGTCGGCCTGGCTGAACTTCGACGCGCTCAACGCCGATGCGGAGCATCCCTCCCGCTCGCTGCAGGACACCCTCTACCTCGCGCCCGAGAACTCCGGGATGCTGCTGCGCACCCAGACCTCCCCGGTGCAGATCCGCGCCATGCTCGAGCGCGGTGCGCCGCTGTACATCGCGTGCCCCGGCACCGTCTACCGGGCCGACGAGATCGACGCGACCCACTCGCCGATGTTCAACCAGGTCGAGGGGCTCGCGATCGACAAGGGCCTGACCATGGCGAACCTCGTCGGCACCCTCGATGCGCTGGCCGCGCACCTCTTCGGTGGCGCGCCGATCACGCGCCTGCGCCCCAACCACTTCCCCTTCACCGAGCCCAGCGCCGAGATGGACTTCCGCTGCTTCCGCTGCGAGGCCCGGCTCGGACTGGACCACGACGCGGACCCGGAGTGCCGGGTCTGCGGCGGCACCGGCTGGATCGAGATGGGCGGCTGCGGCATGGTCCACCCGAACGTGCTGCGCGCGGCCGGGGTCGACCCCGAGGAGTACCAGGGCTTCGCCTTCGGCCTCGGCATCGAGCGCATCCTCATGCTGCGCAACGGCGTCGCGGACATGCGCGACATGGTGGAGGGCGACGTCCGCTTCTCCCAGCACTACGGGACGGAGATCTGAGATGCCGCGCATTCCCCTGACCTGGCTCGGCGAGCACGTCGAGCTCCCCGCCACCGCGAACGCGCTCGAGGTCGCCACCGACCTGTCCCGCGTCGGCCTCGAGGAGGAGGCGATCTTCGGCGCGCAGGTGACCGGCCCGCTCGTCGTCGGCCGCGTTCTCGAGCTCGTCAAGGAGCCGCAGAAGAACGGCAAGACCATCAACTGGGTGCGCGTGGACGTCGGTCCCGAGCACAACGAGGAGCTCGACGACCCGAAGGACCCCCAGCCCGGCGAGGAGCGTCCGAGCCGCGGCATCATCTGCGGCGCGCACAACTTCGTCGCGGGGGACCTCGTGGTCGTCTCCCTGCCCGGCACCGTGCTGCCCGGCGACTTCGCGATCGCCGCGCGGAAGACCTACGGCCACACGTCCGACGGCATGATCTGCTCCGGCGAGGAGCTGGGCCTGGGCGAGGACCCCGACGGCGAGGACGGCATCATCGTGCTCGGCCGCGGCCACGCGAAGGGCCTCACCGCCGAGCCGGGCGACGACGCGATCGCCCTGCTGGGCCTCGCGGACGAGGTCGTCGAGATCAACGTGACGCCGGACCGCGGCTACTGCTTCTCCATGCGCGGCGTGGCGCGCGAGTACTCGCACGCGACCGGCGCCGCGTACACGGACCCGGTCAGCGCGATCGAGATCCCCGCTGCGACCGGCGGCAGCATCCCCGTACAGCTGCGGGACGACGCGCCGATCCGCGGCGCCGAAGGGTGCAGCCGCTTCGTCGCCCTCGAGGTGACCGGCATCAACTCCGCCGCCCAGACCCCGCGCTGGATGGCCCGTCGCCTCACCCTCGCCGGCATGCGCCCGATCTCCCTGATCGTCGACGTCACCAACTATGTGATGCTCGACCTCGGCCAGCCGCTGCACGCCTACGACGCGGAGGAGCTGGTCGGCCCGATCGTGGTGCGCCGCGCTCGGACGGGCGAGAAGCTCACCACCCTCGACGACGTGGAGCGCACCCTCGACCCCGAGGACCTGCTGATCACGGACGCCGGCGGCGACGGCGACCGCGTGCTGGGCCTCGCGGGCGTCATGGGCGGCGCCGACACCGAGGTCACTGGGACCACCACGAACGTGGTCCTCGAGGCCGCGACCTTCGATCCGGTCTCCGTGGCCCGCACCGCGCGCCGCCACCGCCTGCCGTCGGAGGCGTCCAAGCGCTTCGAGCGCGGCGTCGACCCGCAGCTGCCGCTCGCCGCCGCCCACCGGGCCGCGGCGCTGCTCGTCGAGCTCGGCGGCGGCACCCTCGCGCCGCGCGCGACCGACGAGGGCTCCGTCCCCGACCCGGCCCCGGTCCCGCTCGCCCTCGGCGACGCCGAGCGCGTGGTCGGCATCCCGTACACCGCCGAGCAGGTGCGCGGCAGCCTCGAGCAGATCGGCTGCACCGTCGTGGGCGAGGACCAGCTGGTGGTCACCCCGCCGACCTGGCGGCCGGACCTGAGCATCCGCGAGGATCTCGTCGAGGAGATCGCGCGCCTCGTCGGCTACGCGCAGATCCCGTCGATCCTGCCGACCGCGCCCGGCGGCCGCGGCCTGACGACCGCCCAGCGCTCGCGTCGTGCGGCCCGTCGCGCCCTCGCCGAGGCAGGACTCGTCGAGGTGAACTCCGCCCCGTTCGTCGCCCCCGCCATCCACGACCGGCTCCGCTACCCGGCGGACGATGCGCGCCGCGAGGCCGTGCGGATCCTCAACCCCCTCGCCGACGACGAGCCGCTGCTGCGCTCGGAGCTGCTGCAGACCCTCCTGCCCGTCGCGAGGCGGAACCTGGGACGCGGCGAGGAAGCGGTGGCGATCTTCCAGCGCGGCTCCGTGTTCCGGGCCCGCGCCGGGGGAGCCGCCCCGGTGCCCGCTCCCGCTGAGCGGCCGAGCGAGCAGGAGCTCGAGGCGATGCTCGCCGCGCTGCCCGCGCAGACCGGTGCGCTCGCCGCGGTCCTCGGTGGCGCCTCGGGGCCGGCCTCCTGGCAGGGCGATCCCGCGCCGTGGGGCTGGGCCGACGCCCTCGACCTCGCCCGCCGGGCGGCCGCCGCCGTCGGCGCCGAGCTCGAGGTGCGGCAGACCGAGCGCGCCCCCTTCCATCCGGGTCGCGGCGCCCAGCTGCGGGTCGTCACGGCCGACGGGTACGGCGCCGTGGTCGGCGCCGCCGGTGAGCTGCACCCCGCCGTGATCAAGGAGTTCGGACTCCCGTCCCGCACCGCGGCCTTCGAGCTCGACCTCGAAGCCGTGATCGCCGCCGCCCCCGCGGTGGTGCGCGCCGAGCCCGTGCCCACCTACCCGCCGGCCAAGGAGGACTTCGCCTTCGTGGTCGAGGAGTCGGTGCCCGCGAGCGCCGTCGAGGCCGCGGTGCTGGTCGGCGCCGGGGACCTCGCCGAGCGGGTGCACCTGTTCGACGTCTTCCGCGGCGAGCAGATCGGCGCGGACAAGAAGTCGCTCGCGATCGCCGTGCGGCTCCGCTCGACCGAGGGCACGCTGACCGCCGAGCAGATCGGCGAGACCCGGACACGGATCATCGCCGCGGTCGAGAGCGCCGTCGGCGGCGTGCTGCGCGCCTGAGGCCGTGAGCGGTGCCAGCCCTCCTTCGAGGGCGGGCATCGCTCGGCCGCCACGGAGCCCCGAGGGCCGTCCGCCATCCATCCGGTGGACGCCCCTCGGCCTGTCTCGAGTCGATAGGGTCGGGGCATGAACGCCGAGACTCCCCACGGGCAGACACAGCCCGGTCCGACTCAGCAGGGACAGCCACGGCAGGGACCGACTGCGACCCCTCCGGGGGCGACTGCCCCCGCGCCCATGCCGCCGTCGGCACCCCCGCGGAACGGGACCGTCGCCTGGGCGCTCGGCTTCCTCGCCTACGTCCCCATCCCCTTCGTCAACGTGCTCGTCGCGGGGCTGGCACAGCTCGTCGTCGGCCTGCGACAGCGCCGCCACGGCGGCCTCGCCGCGGTCAACGGCGTGCGGGCGGCGAACTGGGGGCTCACCCAGCTGTGCTGGCCGGTGCTGATGCTGGCGACCTTCGCGATCGGGATGCTCACCGGCACGCCCTCGCCCACCGGTGACGGGGTCCTCTTCACGCCGGTGATGAACGCGCTGATGTTCACCATGATCGGGCTCTTCCTGGTGCTCGGCCTGGCGCAGCTGATCTACGCGATCGTCGGCACCGTCCAGGCGAGCAAGGGCGCGCGCGTCGGCCTCCCCGCCATCCCGTTCCTCCGCGCCCCGCGCGACGGAGCCCGTTGACGTACATCGGTCTGAGCCTCGACGTCGGTCGGAAATCCTTCGGCGTCGACGCGATCTGCGATCTGATCCGCCGGATGGCGGAGCTGGGCTTCACCGCCCTGCACCTCCACCTCACCGAGACCCACCGGGTGGGCGTGGTGCTGCCCGGCTTCGAGGAGCTCGCCGCCCCGGACGCCTGGACCCCCGCGGACACCGCGCGTCTCGTCGCCACCGCCCAGGCGGCCGGGATCGCGCTGATCCCCGAGATCGACCTGCCCTCCCATGCGGCGGCCTTGCTCGTCGGCCGGGAGCATCTCCAGCTCACCGACCGCCGCGGCAGGGTCCACGCCGACCGGCTGGACATCGCCCGGCCCGAGGCGCGCCGGCTCGCCCTCGATCTCCTCGAGGCCAGCGCTTACCTGTTCCCGGGGGAGTGGATCCACCTCGGCGGGGACGAGTTCCTCGCCGCGCCCTGGGAGGACGAGGACGCGCAGCATCCCGAGCGCTTCCCAAGCCTCGTCGCTCACGCCCGCGAGGTCGTCGGCCCCGGCGGCACCGCCCTCGACAGCTACGCCCTGTTCATGAACGAGCTCGCGGCCCGAGCCCGGGAGCTCGGCCGCACCCCGATCCTGTGGAACGACCACGTGGTGCCCGCCTGCGAGAATCCCCTCGTGCCGATCACGACCGACGCGGTGCTCGACGTGTGGATCCGCTGGCGGGACTGGACCCCGTCGGTCACCGACTACCTCGAGTCCGGCTACCGCGTGCTCAACTCCAACGGGGACCTGCTCTACGTCGTCCTCACCGAGGACGGTCTGCCCGCCGCCGACGGCGTGGGCCGCAACGGCACCCTGCGCGAGACCTTCCGCCCGCGCCGCTTCATGGGACTCGCCGCGCAACGCACCTGGCTCGACGTGCCGCCGGCCCCGCCCGGCACCGTCGACCCCGTGCTCGGTGCGTCCCTGTCCCTGTGGTGCGACAGCCCCGGCGCCGCCACGGAGCGAGAGACCCTCTCGCTGCTCGAGACGTGGATGGAGCCCTTCGCCGAGGTGATGCGGCGGCCCGCCGGCTCGTGACACGATGGTCGCTGAACCGCTTGAGCGACGCCCGAGGAGACACCGTGGTCACCAGCCCCCGCCATCGCACCGACCTGCAGATGGCCTACTTCCGCACCTGGCACGACCGGGTCGCGGACGAGACGAAGCCCAACTGCTTCGGGGACATCCCCGCGGAGGTCGACGTCGCCTTCGTCTTCCCCGACTTCACCCCGCCGGAGAACCCCTTCTGGACCACGCTACGCGAGGAGTACGTGCCCGCGCTCCACGCCCGCGACACCTCAGTGGTCCGCACCGGGGACATCGGCCTGCTGCTCGATCCGGCCTTCCCGGACACCCCCGCCGGCCACCGCGCCCTCGCGGAGAAGCTCGTCGAGGAGCTCGTGCACGCGCACGGCCTGGACGGCCTCGACATCGACATGGAGCGGCGCCTCGCGCCGGCCGACGCCGCGCGGGCGAGCGCGGTCTTCCGCGAGCTCGGTCGGCACCTCGGCCCGCTCTCCGGCACCGAGCAGCTGCTGATGTACGACACCAACCTCGGCGGGGACGAGCAGGTGTTCCGTGAGGCCGCGGACTGCTTCGACCACGTCCTGGTGCAGTCCTACGGGCGCGACCCCGGCACTCTCCCGGGGACCTGGGACAGCTTCGCCGGGCAGATCGAGCCGGCGCAGTACCTGATCGGCTTCTCGTTCTACGAGGAGTTCGACCTCAATCGCTGGGACGACACCTCCGAACCCTTCGAGTCCTCCCGCGCCGCGGCGTACGTCGACTGGCAGCCCGAGGGCGCGCGCAAGGGCGGGGTCTTCTCCTACGCGATCGATCGCGACGGGGTCCCTTTCCTCGACGACGCCATCGTCCGGACCGAGTACTCCTGGACCCGGCGGATCTCCGAGCGCCTCCGCAGCGGCGCCTCCGCCTGAGTCCGCCTGAGTCCGCCTGAGTGAGCGGCACCGCCCCTCGGCGTCACCGCACCCTCACGACGGCCGACGGGCCGGCCCCTCCGCAGAGGGACCGAACCTTCAGCCGTCCGGCGACGGCTCGGGGGATCCGCCGTCGGGCTTGACCGCCATCAGCAGGTTGGTCAGGTTGCCCATGCCGCCCACGCGCGGGAAGTAGTCCACGTCCTCGGGGGCGGGGAAGCCCGTCCAGTTCATCTCCGAGTACATGATCCCGGTGCCGCCGCCCTGCACGGGCGCGTGCGGCGCCTGCTCGAGGAAGGCCTGCTGCACGCCCTGGACGCCCTCGGCGATCTGCTCCTGGGTCTCGGGGGTGTTGAGGGTCGAGACGAGGATCGCCATCTTCTCCTCGGCCTCCTCGCCCCAGGCCCAGCGGCCCCAGTTGCCGTTGTTGGTCTCTTCCTCGATGGGCAGGATCGGCTGGTCGTACATCGTGTAGTTCGACCAGGGCGACCCCGGGTAGCCGAGACCGGTGGCGACCATGTCGAAGTCGCCCGTGGACAGGATCGTGTCCATGACGTCCTTCGGCTTGGGATCGAAGGTCACGGTGATCCCGAGGTGCTCCTCCCAGTTGGAGACCACGATCGGCATCGTGACCATGAAGGTCGCGTTGTCGTTCTGGATCTGCAGGCTGAGCGGGTGCTCCGTACCGTCTTTCTCGAGGTTGCCGGCCGCGTTCACGGTCCAGCCGGACGCCTCGAGCGCCGCCTTCGCCGCCGCCGGGTCCAGGGCCATCGGCTCCTGCATCTCGGGGGTCTCGAGCGAGGCGTTGAGCACCGGGTCCACGCCCGCGGCGTTCGGGAGGGTGTAGCCGATGCCCGAGGCGTCCATCACCGCGGTGTAGTCGATCGCGGCGCGGAAGGCCTTGCGCAGCTCGACGTCCGCCATCGGCGACTCGGGGCGGGCGGTCATGAAGATGATGCCCTGGGAGGCGCCGTCGGCCACGAAGGCGTAGCGGTTGGTCTCGGCGGCGGAGGCAAAGCCGTCGACCACGCCCGGCGCGCCGCCCTCGGCGAAGTCGACGTTGCCCTGGGTGACCTGGGTCTCGATGTTGCCGGCCTGGCCGGAGGGCACGAACTGGACCTCTCCCACCTGGGAGGTGCCGCCCCAGTAGTCGTCCCGCATCGTGTAGGTGACCAGCTGGGTGTCGAAGGTGGACAGGACCGCGGGGCCGGTGCCGATCGGGTTGTCCATGATGTCCTGCGGGAACTCGAGCTTGTCGCCGTCCTGGTAGATGTGCGCCGGGACGATCGGGTAGTACAGCGCGAGGTTGACCTCCTGCTGCCGCTGATCGCTGTTGTACTTGATGATCACGGTGTGCTCGTCGGGGGTCTCGACCGGGGCGGAGAGCCACACGAACTCGTCCTCGGCGGGCTCCGGGTTCGGGGTGCCGTAGATCGAGCCGAGGGTGAACAGCACGTCCCGGGAGGTGAAGGGCTCGCCGTCGGACCAGGTGACGCCCTGGCGCAGGTGGTAGGTCACCTGCAGGCCGTCCTCGGTGTGCTCCGCCGACTCGGCGAGCATCGGGATCAGCTGGCCGCCGTCCTTGGAGGAGAGGCGGAAGAGGGGCTCGTAGACGAGGTCGAGGCCCGGGGCGGTGTCGCCGCCGCCGTAGCGGTTGAAGTTCTTGGCGAACTGGTTCGTGGCGGTCACACCGGTGCCGATCACGAACAGGCCGCCCTCGCCGGACTCGGAGCCGGATCCGCCGTCGGAGGAGCCGCCGGAGCTGCCGGAGCAGGCGGCGGCGGTGGTGGCGAGGGCACCGAGGCCGAGGGCGCCGAGCACGCCTCGGCGGGACATGTGCGGAGTGAGCGTCATCGATCGTTCCTTCTCAACGAGCCGCAGATGCGGCAGGGGTGGGGTGGGGAGGGGTGAAGTCGGCGCGCTCGTCGGCGAGCACGCACAGCACCTCCCGGCCGTCGGGGCCGACGGACCGGGGGATCGGGGCGCTGGTGCACTCGGGGCGCGCCAGCGGGCAGCGGTTGGCGAAGCGGCAGCCGAGCACCTCGACGGAGTTGTCGACTGGGGCCGCCGTGGAGGTGGCGAGCGCTGCCTGGTGGCCCGAACCCTTGAAATGCGCGGGATCGGGGGCCGCCTCGAGGAGGAGCCGCGTGTAGGGGTGCACCGGGTCGGAGACGACCTGCTCGGTGGGCCCTGACTCGATGATCTTCCCGCCGTACATCACGTGCAGGCGGTCGGAGAGATAGCGGGCGCTCGCGATGTCGTGCGTGATGTAGAGGACCGCGAGGCCCTCCTGGTCCCGCAGGTCCGCGAGCAGGTTCAGCACTTCGAGCCGGATCGATGCGTCGAGCATCGAGGTGGGCTCGTCCGCCAGCAGCACCTTCGGGCCGACGGCGAGGGACTTCGCGATCGCGATCCGCTGCCGCTGACCGCCCGAGAGATCGGTCGGGTAGCGATCGGCGTAGCGGGAGGCGGGGGTGAGGTTCACGCGCTCGAGCAGCTCGTCGACCTTCGCCGCGACGGCCCGCTTCCCCGCCGCGATCGCATGGATCCGCAGCGGGCGCTCGAGGATGTGGCGGATCTTCTTCAGCGCGTTGAGGGAGGCGAAAGGGTCCTGGAAGATCAGCTGCACGTCGCGGTAGTAGCGGCGCTCGTTCCGCGCGGCCCGGGCGAGCGGCACCCCGGAGACCTCGACCTCGCCGGAGGTCGGCGCATGGATCAGCGAGAACACCCTAGCGAGGGTGGTCTTGCCCGAGCCGGACTCGCCGACCAGGGCGGCGATCTCGCCCTCGCGCAGCCGGAAGTCGATCCCGTCGAGCGCCCGGACGGTGACCTTGCCGTCGGCGCCGTCGACGCGGAAGTGCACGGACAGGTCGCGGGTCTCCAGGACGGTCGGCCGGTCGGAACCCGGCGCGCTGTCGGCGAGAGCCGCGGCGGGCACGTCGGCGCGATGGGTGCTCATGCCGTCTCCTCCGGGTCGGTGGGGTCGGTGCGGGGCGCGGACTCCTCGGTCTCCCCGGCGCGATGGCAGGCCGCGAGACCACCGGCGGCGGGGCGCAGCTCGGGCCGCTCGGTGCGGCAGAGGTCGATCGCGAGCGGGCAGCGCGGGTGGTAGGCGCAGCCGGTGGGGAGGTTCAGCAGATCGGGGGGAGTGCCGGGAATGCCCCGCAGTCGGCGCACCGGCTCGGACAGGGGCGGGAAGGAGGCGCGCAGGCCCCGGGTGTACGGGTGCTGGCCGTTCGCGTAGAGCTGTTCCGGCATGCCGATCTCCACGATCCGGCCGCCGTACATGATCGCGATGCGATCCGAGATCTCCAGCAGCAGCGACAGGTCGTGGGTCACGAAGACGATCGCGAAGCCGAGCGTGGCCTGCAGCTGGAGGATCTGGGTGAGGATCTGGCGCTGCATGACCACGTCCACCGCGGTGGTGGGCTCGTCCATGAACACCAGGTCCGGGTTCGAGGCGAGCGACAGCGCGATCAGGGCGCGCTGCTGCATCCCGCCCGAGAGCTGGTACGAGTAGGAGCGCAGGCGCGCGGCGGGGATGCCGACCATCTCCAGCAGCTCTCCGGCCCGCGTCCGGGCCGCCGCCTTCGACATGTCTCGGTCGTGCTCCATGATCACGTCGATGAACTGGGTGTCCAGGCGCATCACGGGGTTCAGCGAGGCCATCGCCGACTGCATGACGATCGACAGGGAGTCCCAGCGGTAGCGGCGCAGCTGCTCCTCGGAGAGGGCCGTGAGGTCCACTTCCCCGCCGTCGACCGGATGGAGCATGACCTGTCCGGCGCTGGTCACCGCGGGCGGACGCTGCAGCCGCGAGAGGGCGTTGAGCAGGGTGGACTTCCCCGAGGCGGACTCGCCGGCGATGCCGAGGATCTCCCCGCGGCGCAGCTGCAGGTCGATGTCGCGGCAGGCGGGGACCTCGCCGTCCTCGGTCACATAGGTGACGTCGAGGCCGCGCGCCTCGAGCAGGAGCGGGGAGCGCTCGAGCCGGGCCGCGATGTCGGCCGTGGTCTCGACGGCGATCTCGGAGACGTCGAGGAAGTCGGTGCCGGAGGGGGTGTGGGTGGTGGTCATCGGGCGCCTCCCGTCGGGGCCGGGCTCACGGGCGTCGCCGGGGCGCCGGATGGGTCGCGCCGGGGCATCCGCTTCTGGAAGCGGCGCATCAGGCGCATGCGCTTCGAGCTGAGCGTGGGGTTGGTGATCTCGTCGAGGCCGAAGTTGACCATCGTCGTCGCGAAGCCGAGCAGGGCGAGGCACAGACCCGGGGGCACGAACCACCACCACATGCCACGGAAGAGCGCGTTCATGCCGAAGGCGTAGTTGATGATCAGGCCCCAGCTGGGCTCGGCGGCGCTGCCGATGCCGAGCATCGCCATCGAGGCCTGCATGCCCACGCCGGCGGCGATGAGGGTCAGGAATATGGGGGAGAGGATGCCGAAGAGGTGCGGCATCACCTCCACGAAGACGATCCGCAGCTTGGACTCGCCGATGGTGCGCAGCGCGGTGGTGAAGTCGCGGCCGCGGAGGCTGAGCGCCTGGGCGCGGATGCGCCGCGCCCCTCCCGTCCACTCGAACAGGCCGATCAGGACCGACACCACGATCAGCGGCATCTCGCGCCAGAAGGTCGCGGCGATGATCAGCACGGGGAAGGACGGCAGGTTCTGGAAGACGAGGATGACTCCGTTGAGGATCCGGTCCATCGTGCCGCCGAGGAAGCCGGCCGCCGTGCCCATCGCGATCGCGATCGCGGAGGCGATGATCGCCGAGGTGAAGCCGACGAACATCGAGTTGTAGGTGCCGTGCAGCATCCAGGTCAGCACGTCCTGCCCCGACACGGTCGTGCCCAGGGGGTGCGACCAGCTGGGCGGCTGTCCCATGGCGTCGGCGAAGATCGTGTGCGGGCTGCGGTCCAGCACATGGGTGGAGAACGGCTTGCCCAGCACGGCGATGAGGGTGAAGGCGCCGATGATCGACAGGCCGATGATCACCTTGGGGTTGGCGAGGAATCGTCGCAGCACGGGTCAGCTCCCCTCTCGCGTGCGGGGGTCCAGAAGGACGTACACGCTGTCGGCGATGAAGTTGAAGACCAGGCTCAGCACGATGACGATCAGCAGCAGGGCCTGCATCAGCGGGTAGTCGCGTACCGCCGTGGAGGCGCCGATGAGGCCGCCCAGGCCGGGGTAGATGAACACCGACTCGGCGAGCACCACGGCCATCAGCACGCCGCCGATCGACATCGCGAGGCCGGTGATGTTCGGCAGCAGCGCGTTGCGGGCGGCGTAGGCGGTGCGGACCCGCTCGGGTCGGAGGCCCTTGGCGCGGGCGAGGTGGACGTAGTCCTCGTTGACAGTCGTGATCATCATGTTGCGCATCGAGAACATCCACCCGGTGAATCCCACGACCACCAGCGCGAACAGCGGCAGCACCGAGTGGTAGAGGATGCTGAGCACGAAGTCGACGTTGCCGAGCTCCGCGGGGCGCACCCGCTGGTTCACGGCGCCCTGCGCCGGGAAGAGGCCCTGCGAGTAGGAGAGGTACCAGACCAGCAGCAGGCCCAGCCAGAACGGCGGGATCGACGAGAAGAACATCGCCACCGGCGTGAGCACCGAGTCCAGCAGGCGACCCGGGCGCCAGCCGAGCCGGGCGCCGAGGTAGGTGCCGATGATCCAGCCCAGCAGGGTGGAGATGAGTCCGAGGTAGAGGGTCCAGGGCAGCGCCTGCACGATGAGGTCGGTGACCTCCATCGGGTAGTACATGATCGACCGGCCCAGATCGAGGCGGGCGAGCTGGCCGAGGTAGTTCCAGAACTGCTCCCAGATGGGGCGGTCCGGGTCCCCGTACATGTTGTGGATGATCTGCATCTGGTACTCGGACGGGCGCTGGCCCGTCTTCTCGTAGATGTCGCGGATCATCGACTGCGCGGGGTCGTTCGGCATCAGCCGGGGCAGCACGAAGTTCAGCACGACGGACACCGCGAGGACGATCAGGTACGTCCCGGCGCGCTTCGCCAGGAACACGAGGTTCGGCGGCACCCGACGGGCGCGGCGGGCGGGGCGGGGTCGGTCGACGGCGGGCTCGGGGCCCGGGGTCGACGCCTGCGTCTGACTGCTGGTCACGGCTGCTCTCCTGCGGGGGCACCGACTCTGGTGCCGTGGAGGATCGGGAGACCGGGGCGGCGGGGCGGCCTCGCTCCACTTAACCGGTGAATCAGAGCTTAACCGCTCCAGCTAGCCGCGAGTCAAACGCTTCACCCCGTATCCGTCTCGTGACCCGGTGTCCATCTCGGACGAACTGGCTAGTCATGCAGAAGTGTGTATAGACTTTCCGTATGCCCGAGCACCTCAGCATCCCCACGCCCGCGAGCCCCGCCTCCGGAGCGGCCCGACCGCGCGTCGCCGTCGTCGGCGCCTCCGGGTACGCGGGCGGGGAGACCCTGCGCCTCCTCGCCGGGCATCCCGGACTCGAGGTCGTGACCGTCACCGCCCACTCGAGCGCGGGCCGGCGACTCTCCGAGGTCGCCCCGCATCTTGACCTCGGCGGCGACCTCGTCCTGCAGGAGACGACGGTGGAGACGCTCCGGGGTCACGACGTCGTCGTGCTCGCCCTGCCCCACGGCCAGTCCGGGGCGATCAGCGCCGCCCTGCGCGCCGAGGACCCGGAGGTGCTCGTCCTCGACCTGGGCGCCGATCACCGCCTCGAGAGCGCCGAGGACTGGGCGGACTACTACGGCAGCGAGCACTCCGGCACCTGGACCTACGGCATGCCGGAGCTGCCCCTCGCCGAGGGTCCCGCACAGCGGGAGCTGCTCGCGGCCTCCCGCGAGATCGCCGTGCCCGGGTGCAATGCCACCGCCGTCACCCTCGCCCTCGCCCCGCTGATCCGCGCCGGGCTGCTGGACGCGACCGCGCTCGGCGCCGTGCTGCCCGTCGGGTACTCCGGCGCGGGCCGCAGCCCCAGGCAGCACCTGCTCTTCTCCGAGGCGCACGGGGGCGCGAGCCCCTACGGCGTGGGCGGCACCCACCGCCACATCCCCGAGATCCTGCAGAACCTGCGCCGCGCCGCGGGAGCCGACGAGACCCGCCGCCTCACGTTCACGCCGGTGCTCGTGCCGATGAGCCGCGGCATCCTCGCCGTCTGCACCGCCCCCGTCGACCCCGGCACCACGAGCACCGACCTCCTCGATGCCCTCGCCTCCGACTTCGCCGGCGAGCACTTCGTCACCGTGCTCGAGGAGGGGCAGGTCCCCGCCACCGCGCAGGTCCTCGGCGCGAACACGGTGCGGATCAGCGCCGCGGTGGATCGCCGCAGCGGCCAGGCGACCATGATCAGCGCCCTCGACAACCTGGTCAAGGGAACCGCCGGTGCCGCGGTGCAGTCGCTCAACCTGGCGCTCGGGCTGCCCGAGACCACCGGGCTCACCCGCACCGCCCTCGCCCCCTGAGGTCCGCCTCCCGGCGCCCGCCCGCGCAGGCGTCCGCCCGTCCTCGCCCCGCATCCACCTCTCCCAGGAGCCACCCATGTCCATCACCCGCCCCCGCGGCTTCCGCGCCGCCGGCCTCGCCGCCGGGATCAAGGCCTCCGGCGCCCCGGATCTCGCCCTCGTCGTGAACGACGGCCCGCGCGACACCGCGGCCGCCGTCTTCACCGCCAACCGCGTCCAGGCCGCCCCGGTGCAGTGGTCGCGCACGGCGGTGGCCGACGGCCGCGCCCGCGCCGTGATCCTCAACTCCGGCGGTGCCAACGCCTGCACCGGCCCCGAGGGCTTCCAGGACACCCACCGCACCGCCGAGCACCTGGCCGAGCTCCTCGACGTATCCGCGCAGGACGTGCTCGTGTGCTCGACCGGCCTCATCGGCGAGCGGCTCCCGATGGAGCCGCTGCTCGCCGGCGCGGACGCCGCCGTCGGCGCCCTCGGGACCGGCGCGGAGGTCGACGCGGCCGCGAGCCGGGCGATCATGACCACCGACTCCGTGCCCAAGACCGCCGAGCACGTGCTGCCCTCGGGCGTCGTCGTCGGCGGCATGGCCAAGGGTGCGGGCATGCTCGCCCCCCAGCTCGCGACCATGCTCGTGGTCCTCACCACCGACGCCGACGTCGACGCGGCCACCGCCGATCAGGCGCTCCGCGAGGCGACCCGCACCACCTTCGACCGGGTCGACTCCGATGCCTGCATGTCGACCAACGACACCGTGATCCTGCTGGCCTCCGGGGCGAGCGGTGTGAGCGTGCCGTCGGACGAGCTGGCCGAGGCGGTCCGCGCGGTGAGCGCCGACCTCGCCCGGCAGCTGGTCGCCGACGCCGAGGGCGCGAGCCATGACGTGCACGTCGTGGTCCGCTCGGCGACGTCCGAGGAGGCCGCGCTCGCCGTCGCCCGCGAGATCGCCCGCTCCAACCTGGTCAAGGCCGCGATCTTCGGCAACGACCCCAACTGGGGGCGGATCGTCGCGGCCGCCGGCTGCGTGCCCGAGTCCGTCGCCCCCTTCGACGTCGCGGACCTCTCCGTGAGCGTCAACGGCGTCGAGGTGTGCCGCGGCGGCGGCGCCCACCGCGACCGCTCCGAGGTCGACATGGCCCCGCGCGAGACCCTCATCGAGGTGGACCTCGGCGCGGGCTCTGCGAGCGCGGACATCTGGACCAACGACCTCACCCACGACTACGTCGAAGAGAACAGCGCCTACTCCTCATGAGCTCCACCGGCAAGAACCCGCTCGCCGAGCTGACGCCCGCCCAGGCCGACGCCTACGCGAAGTCCGAGATCCTCATCGAGGCGCTGCCCTGGATGCAGCGCTTCGCCGGGAAGATCGTCGTGGTCAAGTACGGCGGCAACGCGATGATCGACGAGGAGCTGCGCCGCGCCTTCGCGGCCGACGTCGTCTTCATGCGCCAGGCCGGCATCCACGTGGTCGTCGTCCACGGAGGCGGGCCGCAGATCAACGCGATGCTGCAGCGCGTCGGCATCGACTCCGAGTTCCGCGCGGGCTTGCGCGTGACCGATGAGGAGACGATGCAGATCGCGCGCATGGTCCTGGTGGGCCAGGTGGGGCGCGAGCTCGTCGGCCTCATCAACGCGCACGGGCCCTCGGCGATCGGCATGTCGGGTGAGGACGCCCGCCTGTTCGCGGCGCGCCGTCGCGGCGCCGTGATCGACGGGGAGGAGGTCGATCTCGGGCACGTCGGTGCCGTCACCCAGGTGCGGCCGGAGTCCATCCGGGACCTGCTCGAGGCCGGGCGGATCCCCGTCGTCTCCTCGATCGCCCCCGAGATCGACGAGGACGGGCAGCCCACCGGCGCCGTGCTCAACATCAACGCCGACCTCGCCGCGGCCGCGCTCGCCGCGGGACTCGACGCCGAGAAGCTCGTGGTCCTCACCGACGTCGAGGGGCTCTACGCGAACTGGCCCGACCGCGACTCGCTGATCCCCGAACTTCCGGCGAGCGATCTGCGGGCCATGCTGCCCTCGCTGACCGAGGGCATGATCCCCAAGGCCGAGTCGCTCCTGGACGCCGTGGACTCCGGCGTGCGGACGGCCGCGATGATCGACGGCAGGATCGGCCACGCGCTCCTGCTCGAGGTGTTCACCGACAAGGGCGTGGGCACCATGGTGAGGAGGGACGACTATGTCTGAGCAGCACGAGAACAGCGCGCCCGGCGCGACCGGGGCGGTCTCGCATTCCGCCGGGGCGGGGGAGGGCGGCAGCGGTGACCTCGGTGCCCGCTACCGCGAGGCCCTGCTGCCCGTCTTCGGCACCCCGCAGCGGGTGCTTGCCCGCGGCGCCGGCTGCCGGGTCTGGGACACCGACGGCAGGGAGTACCTCGACCTGCTCGGCGGCATCGCCGTGAACAGCCTCGGCCACGCCCATCCCGCCCTGCTGTCCGCGCTGTCCAAGCAGGCGGAGACGCTCGGACACGTCTCGAACTTCTTCGCGAGCGCCCCGCAGATCGAGCTCGCCGAGAAGCTGCTGACGCTCGCCGCGGCCCCTGCCGGCTCGGGCGTGTTCTTCGCGAACTCCGGCACCGAGGCCAACGAGGCGGCCTTCAAGATCGCCCGGCGCACCGGACGGCCGCGGATCCTCGCCCTCTCCGGCTCCTTCCACGGCCGGACCATGGGCGCCCTCGCGCTCACCTCGAAGGAGGCCTACCGCGCCCCCTTCGAACCGCTGCCCGGCGGGGTCGAGTTCCTCGAGCCGGGGGACCTGGACGCCCTCGAGGCCGCGCTCGCCGCGGGGGACGTCGCCGCGGTGGTCGCCGAGCCGATCCAGGGCGAGGCCGGGGTCCGGCCGCTCTCGGCCGAGTACCTCCTCGCGGTGCGCCGCCTGACCCGCGAGCACGGCGCGCTGATGATCCTCGACGAGGTCCAGACGGGCGTGGGCCGCACCGGTCAGTGGTTCGCCCACCAGGCGGTCGAGGGACTCCAGCCCGACGTCATGACCCTCGCCAAGGGGCTCGGCGGCGGATTCCCGATCGGCGCCGTGATCGCCTTCGGCCCGCAGGCCCACGACCTGCTCCAGCCCGGTCAGCACGGCACCACCTTCGGCGGCAACCCGCTGGCCTGCGCCGCGGCGCTCGCCGTGCTCGGCACGATCCTCGAGGACTCCCTCCTCGAGCACGTGCGCGCCGTCGGCGCCGGCTTCCGCGAGCAGGTCCTCGAGCTCGGTCATCCGCAGATCCTCGAGGTGCGCGGCAGCGGCCTTCTGCTCGGCATCGGCCTCGGCCGGCCGGTCGCCAAGGAGCTCGCCGCGGCCGCCCTCGACGCGGGCTTCATCGTGAACGCCCCGGACGAGTCGACGCTCCGTCTCGCCCCGCCCCTGATCATCACCGCCGAGGAGCTGAGCGGCTTCGCCGAGGCCCTGCCCACGCTGCTCGACGCCCTGCCCGACCCGAAGGAGGCATGACATGCCCCGCCACTTCCTGCGCGACGACGACCTCAGCCCCGCCGAGCAGAAGGAGGTCCTCGCGCTCGCGCTGCGCCTGGCCGAGGACCGCTTCGCCGAGCGACCCCTCGAGGGTCCCCGCACCGTCGCGATCCTCTTCGACAAGTCCTCGACCCGCACCCGGGTCTCCTTCGCCACGGGCGTCGCCGAGCTCGGCGGCAGCCCGCTGGTGATGGAGGCGGGATCCAGCCAGCTCGGCCGCGGCGAGTCCATCGCCGACACCACGAAGGTCCTCACCCGGATGGCCTCGGCGATCGTGTGGCGCACCTTCGGTCAGGACCGGATCGAGGAGATGGCCGAGCACGCGAGCGTCCCCGTGGTCAACGCCCTGACCGATCAGTTCCACCCCTGCCAGATCCTCGCGGACCTGCAGACGATCGCCCAGCACACCGGCGGGCTCACGCCGGGGGACCGGCCCGCGCTCGCCGGGCGCTCCCTCGCCTACCTCGGCGACGGCGCGAACAACATGGCCCACTCCTATCTGCTCGGCGGCGCGACCGCCGGGATGGACGTGCGCATCGCGGCCCCCGTCGGCCACCGGCCGGAGCCCTCGATCGTGCACGCCGCCGAGGCGATCGCCGAGCGCACCGGCGGCTCCGTGCTGATCACCGACGACCCGGCGACCGCGGTGCGCGGTGCCACCGCGGTCATCACCGACACCTGGGTGTCGATGGGCCAGGAGGGCGAGTCCGGGCGCGGCGAGGAGACCTTCCACCGCTTCCAGGTCACCGAGGAGCTGATGGAGCTCTCCGGCGGCATCTTCCTCCACTGCCTGCCCGCCTACCGCGGCAAGGAGGTCGCCGCCGCGGTGATCGACGGCGCCCGCTCCGTCGTCTGGGACGAGGCGGAGAACCGGCTGCACGCGCAGAAGGCGCTGCTGACCTGGCTGCTCCGTCATCCCGACGAGGCGACGGCGGCGCACGCGCGACCCCTCGACCGACGATGAGCGAAGCCCGGCGCGCCCTCCCGCAGACCAAGACCTCCCGTCAGCAGCGGATCGTGCAGCTGCTGACCCACCGGGAGGTGGGCTCGCAGTCCCTGCTCGCACAGCTGCTGACCTCGGAGGGCATCGAGGTCACCCAGGCGACCCTGTCCCGCGACCTGGTCGAGCTGCAGGCCGAGAAGGTCCGGGGATCCTCCGGTTCCCTGGTCTACCGGGTCCCGCCCGAGGGCGGCTCGATGCGGCAGGGCGGCACGGTCCCCGACGGGGAGCTGCTCGAGGCGCGCCTGCCGCGCCTGGCCGAGGGCCTGCTCGTATCCGCCGAGGCGAGCGGCAACCTGGTCGTGGTCCGCACCCCGCCGGGCGCCGCGCAGTATCTCGCCTCGGCGCTCGACCGCTCGGTCCTCCCCGACGTCCTGGGTACGATCGCCGGGGACGACACCGTGCTGCTGATCTCCCGCGACCCGGAGGGCGGCGACCGCCTCGCGGCGCGTCTGCTCGACCTGGCCGACGGCCGCCGCGACCCGGCCGACGACACCCCCGCCGCCGGCGGCTGACCCGGGCACCCGCCCCGCACGACCCCGATCCACCTCCCGAACCACCCCCGAACCGCACAGCACCAGGAGCATTCCCCATGACCGAGAAGATCGTCCTCGCCTACTCCGGCGGCCTCGACACCTCCGTCGCCATCGGCTGGATCCACGACGCCACCGGCGCCGACGTCATCGCCTGCGCGGTCGACGTGGGCCAGGGCGGAGAGGACCTCGAGGTCATCCGTCAGCGCGCCCTGGACTGTGGCGCCGTCGAGGCCTACGTCGCCGACGCCCGCGACGAGTTCGCGAACGAGTACTGCATGCCCGCCCTGAAGGCGAACGCGCTCTACATGGACGCGTACCCGAACGTCTCCGCGATCTCCCGCCCCGTGATCACCAAGCACCTGGTCAAGGCCGCCAAGAAGTACGGCGCCACCACCGTCGCCCACGGCTGCACCGGCAAGGGCAACGACCAGGTCCGCTTCGAGGTCTCGATCACCTCGCTCGCCCCCGAGCTCAAGTGCATCGCCCCGGTGCGCGACCTCGCGCTGACCCGCGACAAGGCCATCGAGTACGCCGAGCGCAAGGGCCTCCCGATCGCGACCACCAAGCACAACCCCTTCTCGATCGACCAGAACGTGTGGGGCCGCGCCATCGAGACCGGCTTCCTCGAGGACATCTGGAACGAGCCCACCAAGGACGTCTTCAGCTACACCGACGATCCGGCCTTCCCGCCGGTCGCCGACGAGGTCGTCATCACCTTCGAGCACGGCGTTCCCGTCGCGATCGACGGCCGCGCGGTCACCCCGCTTGAGGCGATCCAGGAGCTCAACCGCCGCGCCGGCGCCCAGGGCATCGGCCGGATCGACATCGTCGAGGACCGTCTCGTGGGCATCAAGTCGCGCGAGGTCTACGAGGCACCCGGCGCGATGACCCTGATCACCGCGCACCAGGAGCTCGAGCGCGTCACCCTCGAGCGCGAGCAGGCCCGCTTCAAGCGCATCGTCGGCGACCGCTGGACCGAGCTGGTCTACGACGGCCAGTGGTTCTCCCCGCTGAAGAAGTCGCTCGACGCCTTCCTCGAGGACACCCAGCGCTACGTCTCCGGCGACATCCGCATGACCTTGCACGGCGGCCGCGCCACCGTGACCGGCCGCCGCACCGAGACCGGCCTGTACGACTTCCAGCTCGCCACCTACGACGAGGGCGACACCTTCGACCAGGGCAGCGCCCGCGGCTTCATCGACATCTACGGCCTCGCCGCGAAGCAGGCCGCGGCCCGCGACGTCGCCTTCGGCAACGGCGAGGACCTCGACGCCGAGGACGCGAAGTGACGGCAGCGGACGGCGCCGCGTCCCAGCCGACGTCATCGGCCGCGCTGTGGGGCGGGCGCTTCGGCTCCGGCCCGGCCGCCGCCCTCGCCGCCCTCTCCAAGTCGACCCATTTCGACTGGCGGCTCGCCCAGTACGACCTGCGCGGCTCGAAGGCCCACGCCAACGTGCTGCACGCCGCGGGGCTGCTGGACGAGGACGAGCTGGCCCGCATGCAGGAGGCGCTCGACGTCCTCGCCGCCGACGTCGCCTCGGGCGCCTTCGTCGCGGCCGAGGACGACGAGGACGTGCACACCGCCCTCGAGCGCGGACTGGTCGAGCGGGCCGGGACGACGCTCGGCGGCAAGCTCCGCGCGGGCCGCTCCCGCAACGACCAGATCGCGACACTCATCCGGCTGTTCATCCGGGACCAGTCCCGGCGGATCGGCGACCAGGTGCTCGCGCTCGCGAGCGTCCTGCTCGAGCGGGCCCGTGCGGCGGGCGACGCGATCATGCCCGGTCGCACCCACCTGCAGCACGCCCAGCCGCTGCTGCTCGGCCACCACCTCCTGGCTCACGCGTGGCCGCTGCTGCGGGACGTGGAGCGGCTGCGGGACCTGGACCGCCGGGCGGCCCTGTCGCCCTATGGGTCCGGAGCGCTGGCCGGCTCGAGCCTCGGGCTGGATCCCCAGGCCGTCGCCGCCGAGCTCGGCTTCGAAGACTCGGTGTGGAACTCGATCGACGGCACCGCCTCCCGTGATCTCACGGCGGAGTTCTCCTTCGTGCTGGCGATGATCGCGATCGACGTGTCGCGCCTCGCCGAGGAGGTCATCCTGTGGAACACGAAGGAGTTCTCCTTCATCACCCTGGACGACGCCTTCTCCACCGGCTCCTCGATCATGCCGCAGAAGAAGAACCCGGACATCGCCGAGCTGGCGCGCGGCAAGGCCGGACGGATCCTCGGCGATCACGTGGGGCTGCTCGCGACCCTCAAGGCGCTGCCGCTCGCCTACAACCGGGACCTGCAGGAGGACAAGGAGCCGGTGTTCGACCAGGTCGACTCGCTGGACCTGGTGCTCCCCGCGTTCACCGGGATGATGGCGACACTGACCTTCCACACGGAGCGGATGGCCGAGCTCGCGCCGCAGGGGTTCTCCCTCGCGACCGACATCGCCGACTTCCTGGTCCGTCAGGGCGTGCCCTTCCGCGAGGCGCACGAGATCTCCGGGGCCTGCGTCAAGCAGGCGGAATCCCGGGACGTGGAGCTGTGGGACCTGACCGACGAGGAGCTGACCGGCATCTCGACGCACCTCACCCCCGAGGTGCGGGAGGTGCTCTCCGCCGAGGGCTCGGTCGCTTCCCGCGACGCCAAGGGCGGTACCGCCCCGGTCCGGGTCGCGGAGCAGGGAGATGCCCTCGAGGCCGCGATCGCGGAGCTGCGCGGCTTCATCGGCGGGACCGCCGGCGCCTGAGTCGAGCGGCGGGCCGGGGCCATCGGTCGCACCGTCGGCTCCGGGCCGCCCCTCTGTCCACGACGGGGACGTGAGCGGCACCTGCCCTGCCACGGAGCAGGTCGTGGGCCGCTCGCGTCCCTTTCGTGGACACCGCCTCCGATATCGCGTCGCCCTGCCGCGACCGAGTGGGGGAGAATGACCGCGGCGGCCGACCGGCTGTCACCGGAGACCTGAGAGGACCTGATCGATGCATTCCGTCCTGGACGAGCTCGCCTGGCGAGGACTCGTCGTGCAGACCACCGGGCGCGAGGCGCTCGGACGCGCACTCGCGGACGGACCGGTCAGCCTGTATTGCGGTTTCGACCCCACGGCGTCCTCCCTCCATGTCGGACACCTGACCCAGGTGCTCACCATGCGCCGCTTCCAGCTCGCCGGGCACCGTCCCTTCGCGCTCGTCGGGGGCGCCACCGGCCTCATCGGCGATCCGCGCATGTCGGGGGAGCGGGTGCTGAACGACGAGTCCGTGGTCGCCGGGTGGGTCGGGTCCCTGCGCGACCAGATCTCCCGCTTCCTCGATCTCGAGGGCGAGTTCGGCGTGACGATGGTGAACAACCTCGACTGGATCGGGCAGATGAGCGCGCTGCAGTTCCTGCGCGACATCGGCAAGCACTACCGCATGGGCACGATGCTCGCGAAGGAGACCGTCGCGCGGCGCCTCGCGAGCGACGAGGGGATCAGCTACACCGAGTTCAGCTACCAGGTGCTCCAGGGCCTGGACTACCTCGAGCTGCACCGCCGGCACGGCGTGACCCTCCAGTACGGCGGTAACGACCAGTGGGGCAACCTGCTCTCGGGCGTGGACCTCATCCACAAGACCGAGGGGACGGACGTCCACGCGATGACCACGCCCCTGGTCACCAAGGCCGACGGCACCAAGTTCGGCAAGAGCGAGGGCGGCGCCGTCTGGCTCGACCCCGAGCTCACCAGCCCCTATGCCTTCCATCAGTTCTGGCTCAACGCCGCGGACGCGGACGTCATGAACTACCTGCGGTTCTTCACCTTCCGCGAGCAGGACGAGCTGGCCGAGCTCGAGCGGGTCACCACCGAGGCCTCGCACCAGCGCACGGCGCAGAAGCTGCTGGCCGACGACATGACCTCGCTGGTGCACGGGGAGCAGGCGACCGTCCAGGCCAAGGCGGCCGCTGCGGTGCTGTTCGGTCGTGGCGACGTGCGCGAGCTCGACGAGCCGACGGTGCGGGCGATCGCCCGGGAGCTGCCGGGCGCGGAGCTGTCTCGCACCGCCGCTCTCGCTGACGCCTTCGTGGAGGCCGGAATCGTCCAGTCCAAGGGCGCTGCTCGCCGCGGGGCCGACGAGGGTGGGCTCTCGGTGAACGGCGAGAAGGTGTCTGCCGACGACCTCGCCCGAGAGGTGGGGGAGCTGCCGACCCTGCCGGGAGGGCACCTGCTTCTGCGCCGCGGCAAGAAGAACGCTGCGATGGTCCGCCTCGCCGGCTGACCGGAGACGGGTGCTTCCACCCCAGCACAGCACCACCTGAACGGGCCTCGGCTCCGCACTCCTCTCGGAGAGCGGGACCGGGGCCCGTTCTCCGTTCTCCGTGAACCCGTGCCCCGTGCACCCGATCTGCGTGCCGCCGGATCACGCGTCGTGCTCCGCCTCGGGGTCCCGGCACCGGGAAAGCGTTGGCTGCGGTGACCCCGCTCTCAGATCCAGGTCACATTCGCGTGAACGAGCGCTTTCCGAGGCGGGCAATAGCGCGTCTGACCTGGGCTAATAGCTCGCAGAGAGGGTGAACGGGGGCTGAATTCGGCGGTTTGACGACCCCCTGGGATCCCCGTAATGTCTTCCCTTGTCAGCAGCGAGGACGCAGACGAGAAGGGCCGAGAGCTTCTACGGAAGAGCGGCGCGGATCGACTGGGAACGAAGTGCTGACCCGGAGCCCCGGAGACAACGGGACCTCGGACTCGTGAGCTGCTCACTGGGACGATCGCGCCGCGAACGGACTGAGACGCAGAACACACCGAGCGGAGTTGGACCGGGCCGCGAAGAACTGCTAGAGTAGTGACTCGCGCCGGGACGACGAAGGAAAAGTCGCCAGACGGTCTGACCGGCCGGCGCAAGTGCCTCCGAGTCGAGCTGCGAAGCAGCGAGATGACGATGTGCGCGTGTTGCTTGATATCTCAATAGCGTGTCTGTTTGTTGATGCCAATATTTTAAGTTGGCAAACATTTTATACGGATGATTAGCAGTTATATGCTGGTTGTTTGTTGTTTGTCAGGATTTTTTCTATGTTTTCATGGAGAGTTTGATCCTGGCTCAGGACGAACGCTGGCGGCGTGCTTAACACATGCAAGTCGAACGATGACGACCGTGCTTGCACGGTCTGATTAGTGGCGAACGGGTGAGTAACACGTGAGTAACCTGCCCCTCACTTCGGGATAACCTCGGGAAATCGTGGCTAATACCGGATACGAGTCTTCACCGCATGGTGGTGACTGGAAAGTTTTTCGGTGGGGGATGGACTCGCGGCCTATCAGTTTGTTGGTGAGGTAACGGCTCACCAAGGCGATGACGGGTAGCCGGCCTGAGAGGGCGACCGGCCACACTGGGACTGAGACACGGCCCAGACTCCTACGGGAGGCAGCAGTGGGGAATATTGCACAATGGGCGAAAGCCTGATGCAGCGACGCCGCGTGAGGGATGACGGCCTTCGGGTTGTAAACCTCTTTCAGTAGGGAAGAAGCGAAAGTGACGGTACCTGCAGAAGAAGCGCCGGCTAACTACGTGCCAGCAGCCGCGGTAATACGTAGGGCGCAAGCGTTGTCCGGAATTATTGGGCGTAAAGAGCTTGTAGGTGGCTTGTCGCGTCTGCCGTGAAAACCCGAGGCTCAACCTCGGGCGTGCGGTGGGTACGGGCAGGCTAGAGTGTGGTAGGGGAGACTGGAACTCCTGGTGTAGCGGTGAAATGCGCAGATATCAGGAAGAACACCGATGGCGAAGGCAGGTCTCTGGGCCATTACTGACACTGAGAAGCGAAAGCATGGGTAGCGAACAGGATTAGATACCCTGGTAGTCCATGCCGTAAACGTTGGGCACTAGGTGTGGGGGACATTCCACGTTTTCCGCGCCGTAGCTAACGCATTAAGTGCCCCGCCTGGGGAGTACGGCCGCAAGGCTAAAACTCAAAGGAATTGACGGGGGCCCGCACAAGCGGCGGAGCATGCTGATTAATTCGATGCAACGCGAAGAACCTTACCAAGGCTTGACATGCACCGGACGACTCCAGAGATGGGGTTTTCTTCGGACTGGTGCACAGGTGGTGCATGGTTGTCGTCAGCTCGTGTCGTGAGATGTTGGGTTAAGTCCCGCAACGAGCGCAACCCTCGTTCCATGTTGCCAGCGCGTAATGGCGGGGACTCATGGGAGACTGCCGGGGTCAACTCGGAGGAAGGTGGGGACGACGTCAAATCATCATGCCCCTTATGTCTTGGGCTTCAAGCATGCTACAATGGTCGGTACAATGGGTTGCGATACTGTGAGGTGGAGCGAATCCCAAAAAGCCGGCCTCAGTTCGGATTGGGGTCTGCAACTCGACCCCATGAAGTCGGAGTCGCTAGTAATCGCAGATCAGCAACGCTGCGGTGAATACGTTCCCGGGCCTTGTACACACCGCCCGTCAAGTCACGAAAGTCGGTAACACCCGAAGCCAGTGGCCCATCCTCGTGAGGGAGCTGTCGAAGGTGGGATCGGTGATTGGGACTAAGTCGTAACAAGGTAGCCGTACCGGAAGGTGCGGCTGGATCACCTCCTTTCTAAGGAGCATCACCAATGATTGGTGGCCATCTTCCTGCCCGAGTGTGGTGGGGGTGGTTGCTCAAGGGTGGAACATCAACGGATGGGCGCTTCGCCGGCCGGCAGGGCTGCGCTAGTACGACTCTTCGGGGTCTGGAACGTGTGGTTGTTCGGGTGGTTTGAGGTGGAGACACGCTATTGGGTTGTGAGGCTGCACGCGGCCTGCTGAGGGTCCTTCGGGATGCTGGGTGGGTGTGTGGCTGGTCCTCCCTGATTCTTGCTGCCTGTGTGGGTGGTGGGGGTTGGTGTGGGGTTGTTTCTTGAGAACTACATAGTGGACGCGAGCATCTTGTAAGCAATTTTTAAGATTTTGGTCTTTGTTGTGTTGCCTAAGTTGTAAAGGGCGCACGGTGGATGCCTTGGCACAAGGAGCCGAAGAAGGACGTGGGAGTCTGCGAAAAGCCTCGGGGAGTTGACAACCGAACTGTGATCCGAGGATGTCCGAATGGGGAAACCCACCAGGGGTCATGCCCTGGTACCCGCCACTGAATGTATAGGTGGTGTGGAGGGAACGCGGGGAAGTGAAACATCTCAGTACCCGCAGGAAGAGAAAACAAATAGTGATTCCGTGAGTAGTGGCGAGCGAAAGCGGAAGAGGCTAAACCTGGTTTGTGTGATACCCGGCAGGGGTTGCAGGTCAGGGGTTGTGGGACGTGTCTGATGGGTCTGCCGGCTCATCGACGTGGACGTGCAGCGGTAGTCGAAGTCGTGATGAGTGCGACGGCGTAGAGGGTGTGACCCCCGTAGACGAAACCGATGTGCGGCGTGACGCTGTTCCCGAGTAGCACCGGGCCCGTGAAATCCGGTGTGAATCTGCCAGGACCACCTGGTAAGCCTGAATACTACCTTGTGACCGATAGCGGACAAGTACCGTGAGGGAAAGGTGAAAAGCACCCCGGGAGGGGAGTGAAATAGTACCTGAAACCGTGCGCTTACAATCCGTCGGAGCCTTGAGGGGTGACGGCGTGCCTTTTGAAGAATGAGCCTGCGAGTTAGTGGTCGGTGGCGAGGTTAACCCGTGTGGGGTAGCCGTAGCGAAAGCGAGTCTGAACGGGGCGTTCAGTCGCCGGCTCTAGACCCGAAGCGAAGTGATCTATCCATGGGCAGTGTGAAGCGCGGGTAAGACCGCGTGGAGGCGCGAACCCACTTCAGTTGAAAATGGAGGGGATGACCTGTGGATAGGGGTGAAAGGCCAATCAAACTTCGTGATAGCTGGTTCTCCCCGAAATGCATTTAGGTGCAGCGTTGCGTGTTTCGTGTCGGAGGTAGAGCACTGGATAGGCGATGGGCCCCACCGGGTTACTGACCTTAGCCAAACTCCGAATGCCGATACGTGAGAGCGCAGCAGTGAGACTGTGGGGGATAAGCTTCATAGTCGAGAGGGAAACAGCCCAGAACATCAGCTAAGGCCCCTAAGCGTGTGCTAAGTGGAAAAGGATGTGGAGTTGCTTAGACAACCAGGAGGTTGGCTTAGAAGCAGCCACCCTTGAAAGAGTGCGTAATAGCTCACTGGTCAAGTGATTCTGCGCCGACAATGTAGCGGGGCTCAAGCACACCGCCGAAGCTGTGTCATTCAGATTTTTGTCTGGATGGGTAGGGGAGCGTCGTGCAGCCAGCGAAGCCGCGGGGGAACCCAGTGGTGGAGGCTGCACGAGTGAGAATGCAGGCATGAGTAGCGAAAGACGGGTGAGAAACCCGTCCGCCGATTGATCAAGGGTTCCAGGGCCAGGTTTATCCGCCCTGGGTTAGTCGGGACCTAAGGCGAGGCCGACAGGCGTAGTCGATGGACATCGGGTTGATATTCCCGAACCGATCGTAGGAGGACCCATACCGAGGCAGTCGATGCTAACCACCCGAGTCTTCCCCATGCCCTTCGGGGCGTGGAGGTTGATGAGGCTGGGAACCAAGGTTGTAGTAGGTCAGCGCGAGGGATGACGCAGAGAGGTAGCTTCCGCGGACTTAATGGAATAGTCCGTCTAAGCGAGCAGCCCGAGCACCGGTAATGCGGTGCCGTATTGGGTGAGACGTGATGGGGATCCCGTATGGGCGTAGGTGAGTGATCCTGTACTGCCAAGAAAAGTTCCGGCGTGACGAATACGGTCGCCCGTACCCTAAACCGACTCAGGTGATCAGGTAGAGAATACCAAGGCGTTCGAGAGAATCGTGGTTAAGGAACTCGGCAAAATGCCCCCGTAACTTCGGGAGAAGGGGGGCCCGAACCGTGAGAGCGGTGAGGGCCGCAGAGACCAGGGAGAAGCGACTGTTTACTAAAAACACAGGTCCGTGCGAAGTCGTAAGACGCTGTATACGGACTGACGCCTGCCCGGTGCTGGAAGGTTAAGAGGACCGGTTAGATCTTCGGATCGAAGCTGAGAATTTAAGCCCCAGTAAACGGCGGTGGTAACTATAACCATCCTAAGGTAGCGAAATTCCTTGTCGGGTAAGTTCCGACCTGCACGAATGGCGTAACGACTTCTCCACTGTCTCAACCGCGAACTCGGCGAAATTGCATTACGAGTAAAGATGCTCGTTACGCGCAGCAGGACGGAAAGACCCCGGGACCTTTACTATAGTTTGATATTGGTGTTCGGGACGGCTTGTGTAGGATAGGTGGGAGACTGGGAAGCATTCACGCCAGTGAGTGTGGAGTCATTGTTGAAATACCACTCTGGTCGTTCTGGATTCCTAACCTCGGTCCGTGATCCGGATCAGGGACAGTGTCTGATGGGTAGTTTAACTGGGGCGGTTGCCTCCCAAAAAGTAACGGAGGCGCTCAAAGGTTCCCTCAGCCTGGTTGGTAATCAGGTGTTGAGTGTAAGTGCACAAGGGAGCTTGACTGCGAGACAGACATGTCGGGCAGGTGCGAAAGCAGGAACTAGTGATCCGGCACCTCATTGTGGAATGGGTGTCGCTCAACGGATAAAAGGTACCCCGGGGATAACAGGCTGATCTTGCCCAAGAGCTCATATCGACGGCATGGTTTGGCACCTCGATGTCGGCTCGTCGCATCCTGGGGCTGGAGTTGGTCCCAAGGGTTAGGCTGTTCGCCTATTAAAGCGGTACGCGAGCTGGGTTTAGAACGTCGTGAGACAGTTCGGTCCCTATCCGCTGCGCGCGTTGGATATTTGAGAAGACCTGTCCCTAGTACGAGAGGACCGGGATGGACTGACCTCTGGTGTGCCAGTTGTTCTGCCAAGGGCATGGCTGGTTGGCTACGTTGGGAAGGGATAACCGCTGAAAGCATCTAAGCGGGAAGCCTGCTTCAAGATGAGATATCCATGCACTTTGTGTGAGAGGCCCCCAGTAGACCACTGGGTTGATAGGCCAGATGTGGAAGCGCAGCAATGCGTGGAGCTGACTGGTACTAATGGCCGATGACTTATTCAACACTTCTTTTGCTGTGAGTGTTCGCGTCCACTGTGTGGTTCTGGGGAAGCAATCCCTGCCACTGTCGCCCTGTGTGGGTGGTGGTGTGTGGGCTGGTTGTGTCTCATAGTGTTACGGCGGTCATAGCGTCGAGGAAACGCCCGGTTCCATTCCGAACCCGGAAGCTAAGCTCGATTGCGCCGATGGTACTGCACTCGGGAGGGTGTGGGAGAGTAGGTCGCCGCCGGACATCTTTGTGGGAGTGGGAGTGAGCTGGAGACCCTT
>NZ_JAZDCH010000016.1:0-38207 GCF_036311905.1 Brachybacterium sp. J153
CGCCGCAGTCGGCCGCTGGCCGCCGACAGCCGGCCCGCCGGCCGCCCCGCGGCCGACGGGCTCACGCGAACGCGCTGACCCCCGTGATCGCGCGGCCCACGATGAGGGACTGCATGGTGTCGGTGCCCTCGTAGGTGTGGAGGGCCTCGAGGTCGCTGCGGTGACGGACCACGCGGTTCTCGAGCAGGATCCCGGAGCCGCCGAGGAGATCGCGGGCATTCGACGCGATCTCACGGGCGGCACGGGTGTTGTGCACCTTGGCGAGCGAGGCCTGCTCCGGCCGGATGGCGCCGGCGGCCTCGAGATCCGCGAGGCGGCGGCAGTGCAGCTGCATCGAGGTGAGGGTCTGCAGCATGTCGGCGAGCCGCACCTGGACGTGCTGGGCCTTGGCGAGCGGACGGCCGAACTGGATCCGGGTCGTCGCGTGCTCGAGCGCCGCCTCGTAACAGGCGGTCGCGTGGCCGAGCGCGCCCCAGGCCACACCCGCGCGGGTCGCGAACAGCACGCGGGAGGTGTCCTTGAAGGAGCGGGCTCCGGGCAGGCGCTGATCCAGCGGCACCCGCACATCCGTGAGGGTGATGTGGGCCTGATGGATGGCGCGCAGCGCGACCTTGCCGCGGATAACCTCCGCCTCGTAGCCGGGCAGGGACTGGTCCACCAGGAACCCGCTGACCTGCCCGTTCAGCTGCTCGTCGGAGGGGTCATCGACCCGCGCCCACACCACCGACAGGTGGCAGCCGGCGCCGTTGCCGATCCAGCGCTTCTCCCCGGAGAGCACCCAGCTGTCGCCGTCGCGGCGGGCGACGGTCTCGAGCGAGACCGAGTCCGAGCCGTGGTCGGGCTCGGTGAGGGCGAAGGCGGCGTGCTCGGTGCCGCGGGCGAGGGAGTCGCCCCAGCGCTCCTTCTGCTCCTCGGAGCCGAGCAGCATGATCGAGCGCAGCGCGAGCCCGCCCTGCACGCCCACCATGGTGCCGACGCTGCCGTCGATCCGGGACAGCTCCATGTTCACCAGGCCCGTCGCGAGCGGACTGAGCACCCGGTGACCGGGGACGTCGAGGCCGTCGGTGAGCAGGTCGAGCTCGCCGAGGCGGGCGATCAGCTCGATCGGGTACTCGCCGCGGTCCCACCAGTCGTTGATGCGCGGCAGGATCTCGTCGGCGAGCGAGCGGGCATCCGCCCAGGCCCGCAGGTCCTCGCCCGCGACGTCCTGGAACAGGCCGTAGTGGTCGGCGGTGGCGGGCAGGAGCTCCGCGGGGGTCGCGGCCGACGCGTCGGGCGCCGAGACGACCGCGCGGTCCGTGACCACGGACCCCCGACGGTCCTCCTCGGCCCCGGGGTTGCCGCCGAGGGAGATGTGGCCGGGGGCCGGGGCGTCCCAGCCGCTCGAGCCGGAATCGGTGGAGGTGTCGTTGCTGGTCATCACTTGATCCTCTCGAGGATGAGGGCCATGCCCTGGCCGCCGCCGACGCACAGGGTGACGAGGCCGTAGCGGCCGTCGCGCTCCTGCAACCCGTGGATCAGGGTCGTGGTCAGGCGGGCGCCGGTGGAGCCCCAGGGGTGGCCGAGGGCGATCGCGCCCCCATGGACGTTGAGCTTGTCGTGGTCGATGCCGAGGTCCTCCGCGGCGGGAAGGACCTGCGCGGCGAAGGCCTCGTTGAACTCGACGAGGTCGATGTCGTCGATCGTGAGGTCGGCGAGCGCGAGCGCCTTCCGGGTCGCCTCGACGGGGCCGAGGCCCATGATCTCGGGACTGAGCCCGGAGACTCCGGTCGCGACGACGCGGGCGAGCGGGGTGATGCCGAGCTCCTCCGCGTACCCGCGCTCCATGACGATCAGCGCTGCGGCGCCGTCGTTGAGCGGGCAGCAGTTGCCGGCGGTGACGGTGCCGCCCGGGCGGAACACCGGATCGAGGGCGGAGACCGCCTCGAGGGTGACTCCCGCACGCGGAGAGTCGTCCGCGTCGACGACGGTGCCGTCGGCGAGGGTGACCGGGGTGATGTCGCGGGCGAAGAACCCGGACTCCCGGGCGGCCTCCGCGCGGTTCTGAGAGCGTACGGCGTACTGGTCCTGCGCCTCGCGGGTCACGCCGCGCAGCTCGGCGACGTTCTCCGCGGTCTGGCCCATGGTGATGTACGCGTCGGGCAGCTCGCCGTCCTCGCGCGGATCGTGCCACGGAGCGGGGATCTCGCGGGTCGCGCGCTTCTCGGTCCGCTCCCAGGCCTGCTGGAACAGCGGGTCGCGGGCGTCCTCCTCCATCAACTTGCCGGTGCTCAGCGAGATCGACTCGACGCCCGCGGAGATCACGGCGCGCGCCTCGCCGGAGACGATCGCGTGGAAGGCGGAGCGGGTCGTCTCGACCGAGGAGGCGCAGAAGCGGGTGACGGTCGCGCCGGGCACGGTGTCCAGGCCGAGGCGGACGGCGACCGTGCGGGCGAGGTTCCCGCCCTGATATCCCTCGGGGATCGCGCAGCCGAGCTGGAGGTCATCGATCGTGGCGGGATCGAGCTGGGGCACCTGGTCGAGCGCGGCGCGGATCATCTGGGCGGCGAGATCGTCGGGGCGGACGTCCTTCAGCGATCCTTTGCGGGCTCGCCCGATCGGGGAGCGGGCGACGGCGACGATGACGGCTTCGGGCACGGGTCCTCCTGTGACGACGGTGTCTGCGGAGCGCCGGACGTCAGGGGCCCGCGCTCACTCGTTAGTGATACTACGGGTTGCAGATACCTCGTGGGAAGTCGTGGCCTCCGCCCCGGCGCTCTCCGCCTCCATCGTCATGCGCGCGACGTGCAGCGCGAGATAGGAGACCTCGTCGTAGGAGAGTTCGTCCCCCATGCGCAGTTGCACGATGACGGCGAGCTGCTGGGCGGTGCGCGCGGCGTCCGGGTAGGCCTCTCGGATGGTGCGGCTGATGAGGGACTGCTCGCCCGCGAGCTGGCGATGCTGCTGGATGCGCACGAACATGTAGCGCACGTGGGTGATGAAGCGGGCGGCGGCCATCGAGTGGCGGTCCACCTCGATCCCGTAGCGCTCCCCCACGATCGCGAGCATCTGCTGGATGACGCCGGTCATCGTGTATGTGAAGGACAGGTCACCCGTGGAGAACCCGGCGTTGACCAGGTGGAGCGCGAGCGCGGTCGTCTCGTGCTCGGGCAACGCCGGGTCCACCAGGCGGTTGACCTCCCCGAGCAGGCGCCGCGCGCGGTCGTACTCCTCGGGGTAGAGGGTCTGCACCTCGGCGCGCAGCGGGTACTCGATCGCGATTCCGCGGTGCAACCGGTCGATGGCGCCGGAGACGTGGTCCGCGACGGCGATGGCGAGGGTGGGGCGGTCCGACTCGCCGCTCTCGATCCCGGACTCGCGCAGCGCGATGACGACGGCGCGCAGCACCTCCTGGTTGATCATCGCGAACGCCTCCGCGAGGTGGTCCGGGTCGCGGCCGTCCGCCGGGACGAAGACCTGCACGATCTTCGCGGGGTCGACCTCCTGCCCCACCTGGGCGCGGAAGCCGAGGCCGCGCCCGGTGAGGATCACGCCGCGACCGGAGTCGTCGCGCGAGAGCACCACGTTGTTGTTCAGGACCCGCAGCACGCGCATCGGCTCCGCACCCTCCTGTCGCTCCTCATCCTCGAGAGGGCCCGCCGCGGCGGGCCGTTCCCGTAGCGCGCACCCTCTGCCGGGAGGGTACGCGCACCGGGCGTCAGGCTCCGTGCCGAAAGGTCCCGGCCCGGGGCCGATCTCGCCCCGGGCCGGGTGCCCGGTCAGTGCCGGGCGGTGATCGCCACGTCCCCGGCGGCGACCTCGCCCGCGGGGGCGGGCTCGACCGCGGCGAAGGTCGCCGTGTTCGGAACGGTCACCAGCGTGATCGAGTCGAAGCCCGCCGCGCGGATCTTCTCGAGGTCGACGACGGCGAGCAGGTCGCCGGCGCTCACCCGCTGCCCCTGCGCGACGCGGACGTCGAAGCCCTCGCCCTGCATGGTCACGGTGTCGATCCCGACGTGGACCAGCACCTCGGCGCCGCCGTCGGCCAGGATCCCGAAGGCGTGGCCGGTCGCGGCGACGGTGGCGAGCAGCCCGTCGGCCGGGGCGACGATGCGCCCGTCGGCCGGGATGATGCCGACGCCCTCACCGACGGCGCGGGAGGCGAAGACGGGGTCGGAGACCTCGTCGAGGCCGACGAGCCGGCCCGCGACGGGCGCGGTGACGACGACGACGCCTGCCGAGGAACCCTCGGACGAGCCGTCGGAGGAGGCGGCGGCCGGGGCTGCAGACCCGTCGGCCGGAGCGGCTCCACCGTCGGCCGCGGCAGCGCCGTCGGCCGACGACCCGGCCGCGGCACCCGCGGTGGCAGCACCCGCGGGGGCGCCGACGGTCGCGAGCTCACGCTCGGCCTCCGGAGCGGCGGCGGCGACGGGCGCGGCGGCGGCCTCGGCGGCGTCACGGGCGGCGTTCGCCTCCGCGCGCTGCTCGGGGGTCATGTAGTCCGAGAAGTAGACGAGCACCATCGCGATCACGAAGGCGACCGCGATCGCGATGACGTAGGTCAGCATCGGATCGAAGACCGGGATGGTCAGCAGCGAGGTGAAGGCGAACACGGAGGTGTTCACGCCGCCAAGCAGGCCCACGAGGAGGCCGCCGGCGAGGCAGCCCACGAGCATGCGCGGGTAGATGCGCTTGAAGCGCAGGTGGATGCCGTACAGGGACGGCTCGGAGATTCCGCCGAACAGGCCCGCGGCGAGCGCACCGGTCGCGGTCTGGCGCATCTCGGCCTCGCGGTGGCGGATCGAGAGGAGCAGCACGCCGGCGGTCGCGCCGAAGCAGGCGAAGTTCCACGCGCCCATCGGGCCCTGGATGAAGTCGTAGCCGAGGGAGTTGATGTTCTGCAGCATGAGCGCGTTGAGCGGCCAGTGCAGGCCCAGCGGCACCAGGAACGGGTACAGCAGTGGAATGAGGATCGCGAAGACGATCGGGGCGTTGCCGTTCAGCCAGGCCAGGCCGGAGCCGAGCCCGTTGCCGGCCCAGATGCCGAGCGGGCCGATGAGGAAGGCCGTCACCGGGATCATGACGAGCATCGACACGAAGGGCACGAACACGAGCTGCAGGTTCGCGGGGAACACCTTCTGCAGACCCTTGTAGACCAGGGCGAGCAGCGCGACCATCAGCAGCGGCACGAAGACCTGGCCGCCGTAGTCGTTCAGCTGCATGGGCAGGCCGAACACCTGCGCGACGCACTGATCGGTGCCGAGCAGGTCGTTGGTGGTGCAGGTGACGCCGGGGGTGTCGGCGCCGAGGCCCAGGTAGTCCGGGGTCATGACGGCGGCCATCACGGCCGCACCCACCCAGCCGTCGATCTGGAGCTTCTTCGCGGCGTTGAACGCGACCATGATCGGCAGGAAGTACAGCACCGAGCGCCACATCGCGTCGACGAAGACCCAGGTCGCGGACTTGTCCTCGGCGCGGAAGTCGACCATGCCGAGCGCATCGAGGACGGAGGCGATCGCGATGATCAGCGAGGCGCCCAGCAGCACGCCCATGAGGGGGCGGAAGGAGTCGGAGAGGTACTCGAAGAAGCTGTCGAGCCAGGACCACCGGCCGCGCGCCTTCGAGCGGATCGCGGCCTTGACCTCGGCATCGGTCTGCGGGCGGGCGGTTCCGCCGGCGGCCATCGAGGGCAGGGCCATGATCTGGGAATAAACGCCCGCGACGGCACCGCCGATGACGACCTGGAAGCGGTCGCCGGACTGCGGGACCGTGCCCATGACGTCCTTCAGGGCGTCCAGCGACTCGCGGTCGACCTTGTCGCCGTCGTGCAGCTGGAAGCGCAGGCGGGTCGCGCAGTGGGTCAGGCTCTCGATGTTCTCGGGCCCGCCGACGCCGCGGACGATGTCCTCGGCGGTCGACCTGGCCTGTGGGGAGGAGCTGCTCATGGGCGTCCTCGCCCCCTCTCGTTCGGTGGCCCGGGCGCGACTGCGCGTCCGGGCTCGGCGTGCGGGCAACAAAAAAGACCCGGGGCCCTGCCGGGTGCGTCGTGGCGCGCGGCATGGTCCCAGGTCTTGCTCCCCCGCCGAGACGGGGGATGACAATCCAGTGAACTCTGAGGTTCGAGGAGGACCTTAGCAGGATCCTCGAGAAGCGCAAGGGGTGCGAGGGGCGCGAGGGGCACAGGTCCGCATCGAGGAGTCCGCTCCCGTCGTCACCCCGCCCGCGGCCTGAGCCGACGGAGGAACGTGCTGGTCACCACACGTTCCGTGCGCAACACCGGCGCCCCGCGACGGCCGCGGCGGCGGTACGCTCCGGCACCATGAACGACGCCTCCGCCGAACCCGTCATGTCCTTCCGCACCCGCAAGTGGGTGCGCCCCGAGGACCTCAACGCGAACGGCACCTTGTTCGGCGGCAGCCTCCTGCGCTGGATCGACGAGGAGGCCGCGGTCTACGCGATCATCCAGCTCGGGCAGCAGCGCGTCGTCACGAAGTACATGTCCGAGATCGTCTTCGTCTCCTCCGCCCGCGAGGGCGACATCGTGGAGATCGGCCTCGTCGCCACGGCCTTCGGGCGCTCCTCGCTCACGATGCGCGCGGAGGCCCGCAACCTGTTCACGCAGAAGAGCATCCTCACCATCGAGGAGATGGTGTTCGTGCACGTCGACGAGCAGGGCCGCCCTACGCCCCACGGCTTCACCGAGATCACCTACGACCGGGACCGGGTCCCGGCCCGTCACCGCGCCTCCGAGGCGGAGGGGGCGTCGGCACGGTCGTGAGCGGTCGGTGGCGAGGATCTCGAGGCGACCCTCCCGCAGGTCCCGCACAAGCGCGCTGACGTCGTCCGCCGCGCGGGACGTCGCTGGTAGGACCCAGGAGCCGCTCGTCGTCCACCCCGGCGTGGCGGCACAGGGCCAGTACCCCTTCCTCGCACTACCAATCCTTGGTTTTCTCGGGTGATGGCACAGAACACCTCCGTCAGCCTCGACGATCACCACGTCGCCTTCCTCGCGCAGGAGGTGGCCTCGGGACGGTACCGATCGGGCAGCGAGGTCATCCGCGCCGGCCTGCGACTGCTCGAGGACCGGGAGACCCAGCTCGCCGCCCTCCGCTCCGCGCTCGAAGCCGGGGAGGACAGCGGTGAGGCGGAGCCCCTCGACTTCGACGCCTTCCTCTCCGCCAGGTCCTCATGAGCCCCTACCGGCTCACGCCGGCAGCGCAGAGGGATCTCTCCTCGATCTGGGACTGCACCGCCGAACGCTGGGACCTCCGGCAGGCGGAGACGTACGTCCGTGAGGTCCAGGCGGCGATCGAGCGCTTCGCCGCCGATCCTTCCCGCGGTCGCTCCGTCGAGGAGGTCCGCGAGAGGTATCGCCGATACCCCGTCGGCAGCCATCTGCTGTTCTCCGTCCCCCGCGGACCGGGCGTCGACATCATCCGCATCCTCCACCAGCGGATGGACCCCTCGCTCCACCTGTGAGCAGGCAGGCGCCAGCGGCGACGGCTCTTCCTGGCGCGGTGGCCGTGGCACCCCCGGAGGTGGAGGCGATCCCGCCGGGGATCAGACCGCGGTGCCACGCCCTCGCCCCGCCAAGGGGACGCGGCGCCGCGCACCACGGGGCTCGGCTCCCTCCCGCGGCCCCGCCACCGCCACGCCTAGGATCGCAGGCATGACCAGCGCCTCGGATCGCCTCGCGGGAGACCGCCTCGACTACCTCGCCGGCGCCCTCGCCGACGACGCCCCTGCCGATCCCCTCGCCCTGTTCGCCCGCTGGATGGACGAGGCCCTCGCCCGCCGCGACGCCCACGGCGACCTGCCCGACCCGACCGCCGCCGTCCTCTCCACGGTGGCGCTGGACGGGGATGGCGCCCCGCGGCCCCGATCCCGCACCGTGCTGCTCAAGGGCCTCGACGAGCGCGGCGCCGTGGTCTACACGAATCTCGACTCGGACAAGGGCCGCGAGATGGCGGCGACCCCGCGGGCCGCGCTGCTGCTGCCCTGGTACGCGCTGCAGCGGCAGGTGCGGATCGAGGGCCCCGTCGCCCCGGTCCCCGCGGAAGAGTCCGACGCCTACTGGGCGAGCCGGCCGCGCGGCTCGCAGCTCGGCGCCTGGGCCTCCCGCCAGTCCCGGGAAATCGACTCCCGCGACCGGCTCGAGGCGCAGTACGCCGAGGTCGAGGCACGGTTCGCCGGTCAGGAGGTGCCGCGCCCGGAGTTCTGGGGCGGGCTGCGCCTGCGCCCCGAGCGGATCGAGTTCTGGCAGGGTCGCGCGCACCGGGTCCACGACCGGCTGGTCTACGAGGCGGCGGCCGACGGCGTCTGGCGGCGCAGCCGGCTGCAGCCCTGACCGCGGACCGCACCGAGCGGTCCCGACGGGCGGGGACCTCCGCCCGAGGCGGCCCGGGAGCGTCCGACTACGCTGGCCGGGACCCCGCCGCCCGATCCCCGAGGACCCCTCATGGCCGACACCGGCTCCCGCCGCCCGCTCATCATCGTCGTGATCGCCGGGGCGGCGTGCCTGCTCCTCGTGCTCCTCGTCGCGATCGCCGGAGTCATCGGCGTCGTGGTGCTGCGAGGCTCGGACGCGGATCCGTCGGAGCCCGCCCCCGCGGCGGAGATCGTCGCCCCGCCCGGCGTCGCCGAGGACCAGCCGTACCTCGAGCTGTCCACGAGCGAGGACGGCCCCGTCGTCGACCTCTACCTGGACTTCCTCTGCCCCCACTGCGCGACCTTCCACGAGACCCACGGCGTGGACCTCGAGACCCTCGCCGGCTCCGGGGAGATCACGCTGCGGGTCCACCCCCGGCCGATGCTGGACGCGAACTCGTCCCCCGCGGGGTACTCGGGCCGGGCCGCGAACGCCGCCCTCGCCGCCTACGCCGCGACCGAGGACCCGCAGACCTGGTTCGACGCCGAGCGGGCGCTGTTCGGGAACCAGCCCGGCGAGGAGGGCCTCACCGACGAGGAGCTCGTCGAGCGGATCCAGGAGGCCACCGGCGTGGATGTGAGCGAGGACGTCGCCGCCGGCACCTACCTGCCGTGGCTGCAGGAGGTCGTCGAGCCGGAGGCCCTGCAGAGCGTCCAGGGCACCCCCGTGGTGATGATCGACGGCGAGATCTTCGAGGGCGACCTCGCCGCCGCGGGCTCCGTGCGCGAGGCGATCGAGCGGGCCTGACCGACCCCGGGTGGCCTCCCGGCGACGGGCAGTCGAACACCTGAGGACGCCTCCGGTACGTAGGCTCCGGCCGGGCGGAGCGCCCCTACGCTGGCCGCATGCAGACCGAAATCTCGCCCACGCCCGTCGGCCTCACCCGCGACGCCGGGTGGCAGCTCGGCGTCACCCGCACCGTCGCCGCCCCCGCCTCGGACGTCTGGCGGCGCCTGCTCGGCGAGTGGCTCCCCCAGTGGCTCGGCGTCGAGTCCGTGCCGCAGATGGTCGGCGCCCCGGTGCGAGACGGGGCTCGGATCCGAGGGCGCGTCGTCGGCTGCCACGTGGGACGACGGGTGCGGCTGCGCTGGACCCCGGTGACCCTGGATCACGAGACCGTCTTCCAGGTGACGCTGCAGGAGGCCGCCACCGGCACCACGATCGGCATCCACCAGGAGCGCCTGCTCGGTGCCGCCGAGCGCCAGGGTCTCCTCGAGCACTGGACCACCACCCTCGACGCCCTGGTCGAGAGCATCGCGCGGGAGCACGTCATCCGCCACGACCTGCCGAACTGACGGCCGGGGCCGGGGGCTGGGGCGGGGCTGGCGGAGCGGGCCGGTGGACCGAGGCCGGGCGGGCCAGGGCCGGGCGGACCGGTGACGTCCCCCCATACCGCTCCGTGTCAGCCCCCATTCAAGCCGTGCCCCGGGCCAGCTGCTGAAACTCCGCGCCAGGCGTGACCTCAAGCCCTGTGGAGCGTTGAGGTCACGCCACACGCGGCTTTTCAGCAGCCCAGCGGCCGGGGGGCTGACCTGGACTGGTCGGGCGAGCCGGGGCAGGCGGGCCGGGGCAGGCGGGCCGGGGCGAGCCGGGCCGGGGCGGGCCGGGCCGGGGCAGGCGGGCCGGGGCGAGCCGGGGCAGGCGGGCCGGGGCGAGCCGGGGCAGGCGAGCCGGGGCGGACCAGGACCGGGCCGGGCGACATGCCGACCGCCCCCACACCAGCCCTACCCCGCCGCGACCTCGTGCCCGAGCGCGCCCTCGCCGTCGGGGATGGTGGCGTGCTCCCGGAGCAGCTCCACCCGGGCGACGTCCACGTCCACCCCTCCCTCGACCCCGGCGACCGTGCCGTCGAAGCGGAACTGCCACACCGCCCAGTCCTCCTGCTGCGGGCGATCCCGCTCGGCGAAGAGCCAGTCGGGCCGGGAGTCGGCGACCGGCAGGCCGTAGTGCGTGCGCCAGTCCGAGGAGGAGTAGATGAGCAGTCGACGCCCCCATGCCTCCTCGACCGCGGCGGTGAAGGCGTCGATCTCCGCCTGCACGGCGACCACATCGGGCAGCTCCTCGCAGGCGCCGTCGAACTCGAGGTCGAGGGCGGGCGGCAGGGCCGTGTCGTCGGGCGGGGCGGCGGCGAGGAAGTCCGCCGCCTGGGCCGCGCCCGGCGAGCAGAGCGTGAAGTAGTGGTAGGCGCCGGGAGTGACGCCCGCGGCGACCGCGCCGTCCCAGTTCTCGCGGAAGCGGGTATCGGTGTGCCCCACCCCCTCGGTCGCCTTGATGTAGGCGAAGGTGACCCCGTCGGCGGCGACGAGCGACCAGTCGATCTGCTGCTGGTGGCCCGAGACGTCGATGCCCATCGTCTCGTCGGCGGCGAGCTCGACGCCGTCCGGGAGCTGGGAGCGGATTGGCGCCTCGGCGGGGGTCGTCGCGACGGCCATCGCCGCGTCGTCGGCCGCGAAGGGGGTCCGGGCCGCCGATTCCCGGCCGTCCGGGTTGCCGCGCAGGGCGCCGATCACCGCGGCGGTGCAGCCGCCGACCACCAGGAGCAGCACCACGGCGAGCGCCGCCGCGACCAGCTGTCGTCGGCGGACCTGCGCGCGCGTGTATCGGGGCACTCGGGGAGGCTACCCGAGCCGCGCCTCCGCGCCCGGGACGCTGCGCCCGGTCAGCGGGCGAAGAGCGTGGCGAAGGCGCGCAGCAGGCGGCGCGGCTCGTCGACCGTGAGCGGTTCGAGGGAGGAGAAGATCTCCTCCATCTGGTCGGGCGAGAAGTAGCCGTTGTCGCGGTAGGCGCGGGCCCGCTCGATGATCGAGGGGACGTCCAGCTCGGGATGGAACTGGGTCGCGTACTGGCGGGTGCCGACGCGGAACATCTGCACCGGGGCGGTGGGCGAGCTGGCGAGCGCCGTCGCATGCGGTGGCAGGGTGTGCACCGCCTCCTTGTGCCCGACCAGGCCCAGGAAGGTGTCGGAGAGGCCCGCCTCGCGGATCAGCGGGTCCTCGCGGCCGGCGTCGGTGAGGGTGACCTCGACGGCGCCGAGCGGCTCGCCGTACGTGTGGTCGATGCGTGCGCCCTGATGGGTGCCGAGCGTGCCGATGCCGTAGCAGGCGCCGAGGAAGGGGATGTCCTCGGCGATCACCCGGTCCAGCACGCGGAAGATCTCCGCCTCGGCGGTGCGCTCGACCTCGGACTTCGTCTCCTCCGGCTCGGAGACGGTGAAGGGGCTGCCGCCGAGGATGATCCCCGAGAGGTCCTCGGCGCCGAGGTCGGGGAAGGGCTCGCGGTCGACCCGCACCCACAGCAGGTCGGCCTCGTCGAGCCCGGTGAAGTCCAGGACGGACTCCCTCTCGGCCTGGGCGACGGAGTCCTCGGGGCGGGCGGCGATGAGCACGAACGGTTTCACCCCTGAAGGCTAACGCCGCGCGCTCCCGCCGTAGTCTCGACCTCGCCCCCGCCGACGACGCCGCAGGAGATCACATGACCGCCGTCCCGCCCCGTGCGCCCGAGATCGCCGGGCATCCGGTGCCGCCACGCCTGCTCGCGAGCGACGAGCCGGGCCTGGTCGCCTGGCGGGAGCGGCTCCCCGGCGTGGTCGACGAGCTGCTGGAAGGCCGGGGGCTGCGCGCCTCGGCGCCGTTCCTGCCGGGCGGGTCCAGCGCGTGGGTCGCGCCGGTGGTGACGGCCGACGGGGCCGAGCGCGTGCTCAAGGTCGCGTGGGCGCACGACGAGTCGCGCGACGAGGCGGCCGGGATGGCGGCCTGGCAGGGTCATGGCGCGGCGGGCGTGCACCGGGCCGAGCGTGAGGGGGACACCGCGATGCTGCTGCTGGACCGGGTGCGTCCGGGGACCCCGCTCGCCGAGTGGGGGACCTGGCCGGAGCGGGACGAGGTGGCGGCGGCGGTGATGCGCCGGCTGTGGGTGGCGCCGGAGCCGCTGGTCGGGGCGGAGGAGGCGGCGCGATTCCGCCCGCTCGCGCAGATGTGCGCCGCATGGGCCGATGAGGCGGCGACGCAGGCCGCGCCGGGGCCGCCGGCCGGGCGCCTGCCGCGCGACCTGGTCGACCACGCGCTCGAGCGGTTCCGCCGCCTGCCGGAGGAATGGGACGGGGAGCAGGTGCTGCTCGCGACCGACCTCAACCCGGGCAACATCCTCGCCTCCGCGGGCGGCCCCGATCCGTGGGTGCTCATCGACCCGAAGCCGTACGTCGGCGATCCGCACTACGACGTGCTGCAGCACATGCTCAACGATCCCGAGCGGATGCGCGCGCAGCCCGGCCACTTCGCCGACCGGATGGCGCATCTGACGGGCCTCGACCCGCGGCGCGTGCGGGAGTGGCTGCTGGCGCGCTGCGTGCAGGAGTCGGCGTGGATGGACGGGGCGGCGGAGGCGGCGCTGCTGCTGGCGCGGGACACGTGAGCGGACCATGTGAGCGGGCCGTGGCAGGCGCCTGAGCGAGCCGAGCCCCTGCTGGAGCCGGAGACGGTCTGCCGCACTCGGGCCGGGAGGTCCACAATGGGATCCATGAGCACCCTCGCCGATTTCACCGCGACCACCCTCTCCGGGACCGAGAAGGACCTCTCCGAGTACGTCGGGCAGGTGGTGCTTGTCGTCAACACCGCCTCGAAGTGCGGCTTCACGCCGCAGTACGCGGGGCTGCAGGACCTCTACGCCCGGCTCCACGAGCGGGGCCTGGCGGTGCTCGGCTTCCCGTGCGACCAGTTCATGCACCAGGAGCCGGGCACGGCCGACGAGATCGCCGAGTTCTGCTCGGTCAACTACGGCGTCGAGTTCCCGATGTTCGCGAAGATCAAGGTCAACGGCGAGGACGCCCACCCGCTGTACCAGTGGCTGACCGGAGCGCACGAGGGCGTCGAGGCAGGGGAGATCCCCTGGAACTTCACCAAGTTCCTGCTGGACCGCGACGGGCGGGTCATCGCCCGCTTCGCCCCGGACGTCACGCCCGAAGACCTCGCTCCCGAGATCGAGAAGGCCCTCTCCGCCACGGCCTGAGGGCGAGGGGCGGCTGGCTCAGCGGGCCGGCGTCCCGGAGGTGAGCTGCCTTAGGCCGAGCAGCAGCAGGATCACGCCCGCGACCCGCAGGCCGAGCTCCACCAGATCCAGGACGAGCCCCAGCACACGCGTCGCGGTCACGAGGGAGTCGGGGAGCAGCGAGGTGTCGCCGGTGATCTCGACGCTGAGGAAGAACCCCGCCACCAGCCCCACCAGGAGAACGATCGCACCAGCGCGGAGCCGGCCGCGACCGCGCCGGGCGACGATGATCGAGAGGACCAGGGCGGCGATCCACGCGGCGATCGCGACGAGGGCGGTGACCACCGCCGCCAGGGCGAGGATGTTGGTCACGGTCATGCTGTCGAGGAACGGGGCCTCGACGAGGTAGAGCAGCTCGACGATCATCACGCCGAGCTGGATCAAGATCGCCACGGCCGTCACCCCCACGAGCCACAGCACGGTGCTCGGCGAGAGCGGCTCGCGCGGGACCACCCACGCCTGTCGCGGCCCGCCGACCTGCTGCGACCCGGGGCCCTGGCCCGGCCACCCCGGGTGCGCCTGGCCCTGAACTGCCTGGCCCTGGCCTGCTGGCGGTTGGTTCCCGGTCGGATGTGTCATGGAGATCCCCTCGTTCTCGTCCCCTGCCCCGAGGGTACGGGAGACGACGCGGGTCGCGCGGCAGCCGGCCTCAGCCGCGGTCGAGCGGCAGGACCGGCACGCAGGGCGGGCTGAATCCGAGCACTTGCCCGTAGAAGGACAGCGACGCCTCGATCGCGGTCACGATCGTCTCCGCCTTCCGGAAGCCGTGCTGCTCCCCCTCGAACAGCAGGTAGGCGTGCGGGATGCCCTTGGCGGCGAGCGCATCGCGGAAAGCCTCGGACTGACTCGGCGGGACGATGCGGTCCTCGTCGCCCTGGAGCAGCAGCACCGGCACCTCGAGCTCGTCGATGTGGTTGAGCGGGGCGCGCTCGACGTACAGGTCGCGGCGCTCGGGATAGGGGCCGACGAGTCCGTCGATGTAGCGCGACTCGAAGTCGTGGGTGTCCAGGCGGAAGTCCTCGAGCTCGGCGACGCCGAAGCTGGAGGCCCCGGCGGCGAAGGCGTCCGTGCGGGTCAGGCAGGCGAGCGTGGTCCAGCCGCCGGCGCTGCCGCCCTCGATCGCGAGCCGGTCCCCGTCGGCGATCCCCTCGGCGACCAGGTGCTCCATCACGGCGACGGTGTCGGCGACGTCGACCACGCCCCACTGCCCCCGCAGGCGGTTGCGGTACTCGCGGCCGTAGCCGCTGGAGCCGCCATAGTTCACGACCACCACGCCGAGGCCGCGGGAGGTGTAGTACGCGACCGGCAGCGAGAGCACGGGCGGGACGTGCGCGGTGGGACCGCCGTGGACCTGCGCGATGAACGGCGGCAGCTCGCCCTCGCGACCAGCGAGGCCCTCCTGTCGGGGGCAGTGCACGATCGCGTGGACCACGCCGCCGTCGGGCAGCGGCACCTCGATGCTCTCGCTGATCGGAAGCAGGGAGGGGTCCGGGGCGTCGTCGCGGGAGGAGCGGAGCACGGTCAGCAGGGACAGGGCCGGGGACGACGGGGTGGTGCTCGCGGGGGAGCCGAGGTCCAGGTGCGCCGTCTGGATCGCGGCGAACTGCGTCGGCGAGGCGCCGGCGAGCACGAGCAGTCCGTCCTCGCGTCGCTGCATCCCGATGACCTCGGTGAGCGGGCAGTCCAGCGGGGAGAGCTCGCCGGTGCTGATCCGCAGCACGGACAGCCTCGTCGCGGCGCGGCCGTGCTGGACGAGTGCCCGGTCGGCGTCGAGCACCTGGTACCAGGTGGTGCCGAGCGCCCACATCGGGCTCGCGAACTCCTCCTCGCGCTCGAGGACCTGGCGCGCCCCGTCGGCCGAGGACCACACCCAGGGGTTCCACCAGCCGGTGCTGTCGGAGACGAACATCAGCTGGTCGTCGTCGAGCCATTCGGGCTGCATCACCGAGACGTCGGGGCCGCCGGCGACGATCTCCCCCTCCCCGGCGCTGCCGTCGAGCAGCGGGGCGAGGTGCAGCTCCGTGCCGTCCCATGGCATCTGCGGATGCTCCCAGCTGAGCCAGGCGAGGCGCGTGCCGTCGGGGCTGAGCCGCGGATGGGCGACGAAGCGGCTGGCCGGGGTGACGCGGCGGATCGCCGCGAGGTCCTCGGCGGCGGAGCCGTCCAGCGGGACCGCGGCGATGTACCGCTCGATGTGCGGGGCGCCGTCGGCGTCGGTGCGCGGGCCCTGCTCGCCGCCGGTGTGGTCCTCGCAGATCCACCACACCTCGACCACGCCGTCGGGGAGGGTGACGACGGTCGGGTCCGCCCAGCGTAGGGAGGGTCCGTGCGCAGACTCGACCTCCGGGCCGACGGGGCTGAGCGGGCGCGGCGCCCCGCCCTCCCGAAGCGCGTGGACGCGCTGGTCCTCGAAGTTCACGAAGACGACCAGGGGCGCCTCGGCCGACCGGCCCGCCGGCTCGGGCACCACGGCCCAGCTCGCGCCGCCGTACTCGTGCACCCGGGAGCGGGCGTTGAACGGGGCGGGCAGCACCGTGACGGCCTCGTGGTCGCCGGAGCCGTCGGCCGCGAGGGACCCGGCGGTGCGGCGGATCGCCTGGCGACCGCCCTCGGTCGCGATGCCCTCGGTCCACCACACGTGGTCGCCGACGAGCGCGGGCGCGCCGAGCCGGGTGCCGCCCGTGGCGAGCAGCTCGGCGGTGATCGGGGAGGGCCAGGAACCGTACGGAAGGGTCGTCACCATGGGGGACACCCTAGGCAGATCGACGGCCCCGCGTCAGAGGAGCCGCGACTTCGCAGGTCACGCCAGGATCGTCCCCTGCACTGTGGGCACGGTCACGCCGCCCACCCAGAGGGTGCCGTCCTCGTCCTGCTCGAGCGCGATGCGGCCCTCGCGGCCGAGCACGGTGCCCTGCGCGGCGGTCCAGCGCTGCGGCGCCTCTCCGCGGGCGACGAGCCATTGGCCGATCCCCGCGTTGAGGCTGCCGGTGACGGGGTCCTCCCCGCCGCCGGGGAGGAAGGCGCGGACCTCGTAGAGCGGGGCATCGCCCGCGGCACCCCGTGCTCCGCTCCCCCACCAGCCGAGGACGCCGACCTTCCGGTCGCCGAGCCGCACCGGGTCCGGCCGCAGGGCGAGCACCTGCTCGGCGTCCTCGAGCTCGAGGACCTGCCAGCCCGGGCCGTTGTCCGCCCAGGCGTGGCCGCGCACCGCGCTCCGGTCGACGCCGAGCGCAGCCGCGATCTCCGCCACCTCGCCGTCCTCGAGCGGACCCTCGGGGCGCAGCGGCGGTGCCGCGAAGGCGAGCGAGGCCCCGTCGTCGGCCCCGAGCGAGGCCGAGCCGGCCCCGAGCGGAGCGCCGTCGGCCGCGGTGCGACGCACCGTGATCAGCCCGGCCGCGCACTCCTGCACGATCCGCTCCCCCGCCGGGACGCCGCCCGCGAGCAGCCACGCCCGCGCCGTGCCGAGCGTGGGATGACCGGCGAAGGGCAGTTCCCCCGTCGGCGTCCAGATCCGCACCCGGTAGTCGGCGCCGGGGACGGTCGGGGCGAGCAGGAAGGTCGTCTCGGACAGGTTCGTCCAGTGCGCGATCCGGGCCATGTCCGTATCGGTCAGGTCCTCCGCGTCGAGCACCACCGCGAGCGGGTTGCCGCGTTGGGGCTGATCGGCGAAGACGTCGAGCTGGAGGAACGAGCGGCGGCGGGGCGACGGGGAGGACGGGACCATTGCCCCATCCTCCTCCGAAGCCTCAGCGACCCGCGGCGTCCATCGCCTCGTCCTCCGCCTGGATCGCCTCGATGCCGTAGTCCTCCGGCTCCGACTCGGGGATGTCGGTGCCGTGCAGGGACGCGCCCGCGGTCTCCTTGAGGAAGAGCAGCGCGACCATCCCCACCAGGCAGCCCGCCATCACGTAGACCGCCGGGAACTCGAGGAACCCGGTCGACTCCACGACCGCCTCGTTGATCGGCGCCGCCGTGCCGCCGAAGATCGAGGTGAACACGTTGTAGGTGACCGCGAAGCCGGCGAAGCGCACGTGGGCGGGGAACATCGCCGGGAAGGTCGCCGAGATCGTCGACAGCTGCGGGATGTACAGCAGGCCCAGCACGGCGAAGCCCAGGATCGCGAGGCCGAAGCTCTGCCCCATCAGCATGTACATCGGCACGGCCATCACGAACAAGCCCACCATCGAGAACCACCACATCCGCTTGCGGCCCACGCGGTCCGAGAGCGCGCCGCAGAAGGGGATCAGCGCCATCATCGCCACCTCGCCGATCAGGATCACCATCAGCGACTCGTTCGCGGACAGATGGATCTTGGTCTCGAGATAGCCGGGCATGTAGGTCAGCAGGGTGTAGTTGGCGATGTTCAGCGGGATCACCAGCCCAGCCATCACCAGGATCGGCTTCCAGTACTGGACGACCAGGTCACGCAGACCGCCGGTGGCGCTGTCGACCGACTCGTCGGCCTCCTCCAGATCCTGGAAGACCGGCGTCTCGTCGAGCCGGGACCGCAGGTAGAGCCCGATCAGCCCCAGGGGCGCGGCGACGAAGAACGGCAGGCGCCAGCCCCAGGCCGCCATCGCGTCCTCCCCCAGCACCAGCTGCAGCACGAGCACCACCACGGTGCCGAGCGCGAAGCCGCCCAGCGTGCCGAACTCGAGGAAGCTGCCGTAGAGGCCGCGGCGCTTGTCCGGCGCGTACTCGGCCATGAAAGTGGCCGCACCGCCGTACTCGCCGCCCGTCGAGAAGCCCTGCACCAGCCGCAGCACGGCCAGCAGGATCGGGGCGAGGATGCCGACCTGCTCGTAGGTGGGCAGCACGCCGATGAGGAAGGTCGCGGCCGACATCAGGATGATCGTCATCGCGAGCACCTGCTTGCGACCCAGGCGGTCGCCGAGCGGGCCCCACACGAAACCGCCGAAGGGGCGGGCCAGGAAGGAGATCGCCAGGAACGCGTAGGTCCAGAACAGGCCCTGCGAGCCCTCCGGGAAGAAGTGGACCGCGATGTAGGTGGCGACCACCGCATAGGCGCCGTAGTCGTACCACTCGGTCGCGTTGCCGAGGGCGGAGGCCGCGACCGCCTGGCGGATCGTCCGCCGCGGCGGCAGGTCCTCGAAGGCGGTGACAGTGCCGTCGGACCCCGAGGAGGTGGGGTCCGGCTGCCGGGGATCGGGCGTCGTGGGATCAGAGGTCGAAGAGGTCACAGACCGGTCGTCCGTTTCTCGCGCACGTGCCGCAGCACGCTGTGGCGGCGCTCTCCGCCGGCGGCCGACGAGCCGGGGCGCGGGGAGCGGCCGATGACAGGTGGCCATCGGACGGTCGGGCTCGCGCACCCGGTGCGAGGTCGGTGCGCGGTGGAGGCGCGCTGGCGCATCCTCCCGACGAGCCCGTCCACCGTAACGATCTCTCGCGCTCCTGGCCAGGCGAGCGGCCGACGGGGGCCGCCCAGACCCCGCCGGCTGCCGGAAGCCACCGACCCGCCCGGAGGTCGTTGTGCGACACTGGCCGCGGAGAGCCGGGAAGTCTGGTCGGCACGGGAGGTCCATCCCGTCCGCCCGTCGTCGATGCCGCAAGGACCCCAGCCCATGGCTCTCCCGTCCCTGTCCGTGCATACCGATGTGCGTCTCGGCCCCTCCTCACCTCGGCCTTCCGGCCCGTGCGCGACCGATTCCCACCGGTCCGCTCCTGAAGGTGAGGTGGCCCTCGGTGACGTTCCCCGTGTGGACCCTGATCCCGTTCGTGCTGATGCTGCTCGGCATCGCGATCTTCCCCCTGGTCCCGGCGATCGCGCACCACTGGGAGAGGCCCCGCAACCAGCTGATCTACGCGCTCGTGCTCGGCGTGCCGGTCGCGATCGGCCTGCTGCTGGCCGCGCATCCCGAGCTGCTCGCCCATGCGCTGATCGAGTACGTGCAGTTCATCGTGCTGCTGCTGGCCCTGTTCACGGTCTCTGGCGCCGTGGTGCTGCGCGGCGACCTGCCGGCCACGCCCCGGGTCAACACCACCTTCCTCGCCGTCGGCGGTCTGCTGGCGAGCTTCATCGGCACCACCGGCGCGGCCATGCTGCTGATCCGGCCGATCCTCGCCACCAACTCGGAGCGCCGCTACCGCGCGCACACCGTCGTCTTCACGATCTTCGTCGTCGCCAACTGCGGCGGGCTCCTCACCCCGCTCGGCGACCCGCCCCTGTTCCTGGGGATGCTCCGCGGGGTGCCCTTCACCTGGACCTTCTCGCTGTTCCCGCAGTGGCTGTTCGTGCTCGCGCTGCTGCTGGTGACCTACTGGGCGCTCGATCGCCGCTACTACTCCCGCGAGACCCCCGAGGCGATCGCCCAGGACAACTCCCAGCGCCGCCCGCTCAGCCTCGGCGGCGCCCCGAACCTGATCTGGTTCGCGGTGATCATCCTGGCCGTGGCCTTCGTGCCCTCCCTCGACATCGACGCGGTCGCCCACGGACACCTCGAGGGCACCAATTGGGTGCCCTGGCGCGAGCTGGTCATGCTCGCCGCCGCCGCGGGCTCCTACGTGATGGGCTCGAAGCAGGTGCGCTTCGAGGAGAACGAGTTCAGCTGGTCGCCGATCGCCGAGGTGGGCGCCCTGTTCATCGGCATCTTCGTGACCATGGTGCCCGCGCTGCAGGTGCTGCGCGCCGCCGCCCCGAACTTCCCGCTCAACGAGATCACGATCTTCTTCTTCACCGGCGGGCTCTCCGCGGTGCTCGACAACGCCCCCACCTACGCGACCTTCTTCGAGATGGCCACGCAGGTCGCCGGGGAGCCGCGGGTGGCCGACGTCCCCGAGGTGCTGTTGGTCTCGATCTCCCTCGGTGCCGTGCTGTGCGGGGCGATGACCTACATCGGCAACGGCCCGAACTTCATGGTGAAGTCCGTGGCGGAGGACCAGGGCGTGCGCATGCCCGCCTTCTTCGGGTACGTGAAGGCGGCCTTCGAGTTCCTCGCCCCGGTGCTGCTGGCCATGGTGCTGCTGTTCCTCGCCGACCCGTGGTGGGCGAAGGCCCTCGGCGGCGTGGTGGTGGTGCTGGTGCTGCTGCGGGCGTTCCGCGACGCCACCGCCCCGCCGCCCCAGGTGATCAGCCGCGGCGCCCGCCAACGCGCCGAGGCCGCCCCGGCCGCCGACGCGACCGACGATCCCCGGACCCCTGACGTCGGCCCCACCGCGCCCACCTCCCCCTGAGCCGCCCCGCCGGGCGGCTCGACGCCGACCCACCGCCGCCCACCGCAGGAGGCTCCTCCGTGACCACTCCCCCCGCCCAGCCGTCCCGGCTGGGGACCTACCGCACCTACACCCGGTTCGAGGCGGTGATCACCCGCGCCATCCCCGGCGGGGCGCTGCTCCTCGCCGCTACGGTGCTCGCGCTGCTGCTCGCGAACTCGCCGGCCTCCGGCGCCTACCTCGCCCTGCGCGATGTCCACCTGGGATTCGAGATCGGCCCGCTGAACCTCGACCTCTCCCTCGCGCACTGGGCGGCCGACGGGCTGCTCGCGATCTTCTTCTTCCTCGCCGGGCTCGAGCTCAAGCAGGAGTTCACCGTCGGCGACCTGCGCAGCCCGAAGAAGGCCTTCGTGCCGATCGCCGCGGCCTTCGGCGGCGTCGCCGTGCCCGCGATCCTGTACACGGTGATCAACCTCGGCGGCCCCGAGGGCGCCGCGGGCGGCTGGGCGATCCCCGCCGCGACCGACATCGCCTTCGCCGTCGCGATCCTCGCGCTCGTCGGCTCCTCGCTGCCGGCCGCGCTGCGGACCTTCCTGCTCACCCTCGCGATCGTCGACGACCTCATCGCGATCACCATCATCGCGATCTTCTACACGAGCGACCTGCGGCTGTGGTTCCTCGCCCTCGCGGTCGTGCCGATCGCCCTGTACCGGTGGCTGGTGACGAAGCACGAGGCCCTCTTCGCCCGGAACTACTGGAGCGCGTGGGTGATCCTGCTGCCGCTCGCGCTGATCACCTGGGCCCTGTTCCTGAACTCCGGCGTGCACGCCACCATCGCCGGCGTGGTGCTCGCCTTCCTCGTCCCCACGAAGAGCCTCTCCGCGCACACGCGCGAGCACTCCCTCTCCCACACCCTCGAGCACCGGCTGCGCCCGCTCTCCTCCGCCTTCGCGGTGCCGGTCTTCGCGTTCTTCAGCGCCGGCGTCGCCGTGGGCGGGCTCAGCGGCCTGGTCGAGTCGTGGCAGTCCACCGTGGCGCTCGGGATCATCGTCGGGCTCGTGGGCGGCAAGATCCTGGGCATCGTCGGCACCACCTTCCTGGTCACTAAGCTGACCAGCGCGCGCCTCGACACCGACCTGCGCTGGCCGGACATGCTCGGCATGGCCTCGATCGCGGGCATCGGCTTCACGGTCTCGCTGCTGGTCTCGGAGCTGAGCTTCTCCGCCGAGGACCCGCTGCAGGACGTCGCCAAGGTGGGCGTGCTGACCGCCTCGGCGCTCGCCGCGGTGCTCGGCGCCGCGATCCTCCTGCCCCGCAACCGGATGTACGCGAGGCAGCAGCGGGAGTCCGGCGCGGCGCCCGACGGCTACGACCGCGGGGCGGACTGGGGCGCCGACGCCTGACCGGTCCGGCGGTGGCTGCCCCCGCCGCCGCCTGACCGCGATGGCCTGCCCGGTCCACCCGCCGACGGGAACGGCCCCGCAGCACGAGGCTGCGGGGCCGTTCGCGGCGAGGCCGGGGATCAGCCGGCGCGGAAGGCGACGTTGCTCTCGGTGGCCATGCGCTGCAGGAACGCGGTGGTGGCGTCGCGGTTCATCGGGTTCAGCGGACGGTAGGTGCCGTCGCTCCAGCCCTTGGAGACGCCGCGCTCCTTGAGCCAGGCGATCTCCTTCGCGTACATCATCGAGGGCTTGACGTCGGTGAACGGCGCGGTGGTCGGCTCCGCGATCTCGGGCGAGCCCGCGTACCGGTAGACGAACGCCGCCATGGCGTCACGGGCGATGGGCTGGGTGGGGCGGAAGGTGCGATCGCTCCAGCCGGTGGTGATGCCCATCTGGTAGGCCCAGATGATCTCCGTGTAGTGCTCCTGGCCCTTCTTGACGTCCTTGAAGGGCTCGCTGCGGGGCAGGTCCACCTCGGGCGAACCGGCGAGGCGGTAGAGGAACGCGGCCATGGCGTCGCGGTTCACCGGCTGCAGCGGACGGAAGGTGTCGTCCTTGTAGCCCTTGGCGATGCCGTTCTCGTAGGCCCAGATGATGGCGTCATAGTGCTCCTGGCCCTTCTTCACGTCGGTGAAGGGGTTCTCCGGCTTCACCGGCAGCACCTGGATGACGCTGGGCTTCGGGCCCTGGCCGTCGAAGTCGGGGAAGTAGGAGGTGTGCGCTCCCCACTCGCCGTCCTCGCCCGGGTGCTGGACCGAGACGAAGGCGGTCTTGTCCTGGTCGCGGATGATCGGGCCGCAGGTCTCGCCGTCCATCGGGACGGAGAGGAACTGCTCGACGCGGCCACGGGCCTCGCCGTCCAGGGTGACGCGGAACAGGCCGTCGTTGTAGCCGATGCCGGAGGGCGCGCCGTCGGTGGAGATCCACAGGTTGCCGACCGAGTCGAAGGCCAGGTTGTCGGGGCAGGAGATCGGAGAGACCTGATCCACCGGGAAGCCGGAGAAGTAGGTCTGGTCGCCCTGCGCCGGATCGCCGCAGACCATCAGCAGGTTCCAGGAGAACTCGGTGGAGGTCTGGTCGTCGCCCTCGTCGATCTCGACGACGTGGCCGTCACGGTTCTCGGTGCGCGGGTTGACCTCGTCGACCCCGGCCTTGCCCTCGGTGCCGCGGCCCGAGTTGTTGGTGCAGGCGACGTAGACGCGGCCGGTGTGCAGCGAGGGCTCGACGTCCTCGCAGCGGTCCATCTTGGTGGGGCCGACCTTGTCCGCCGCGAGGCGGGTGTGCACGAGGACCTCGGCGACGGTGAAGCCCTCGACCTTCGACTCGCCGTCGACGACGAGCGGCAGCCACTCGCCCGTGCCGTCGAAGGAGCCGTCGGACGGGACCTTGCCGGAGCCGTCGATCTCGTCGGCCGGGGACTTGCCGGTGAACTTCGCGACGTAGAGGTCGCCGTTCTCCAGGAGGGTCATGTTGTGCTTCTTGTTCCCCTCCTCGTACGTGTCGCGGGAGACGAACTTGTAGAGGTAGTCGAACACCTCGTCGTCGCCGGAGTAGGCGACCACGCGGCCGTCGGCGGCGACGATGACGTTCGCGCCCTCGTGCTTGAAGCGGCCCAACGAGGTGTGCTTCCGCGGGGTCGAGGTGGGATCGAAGGGGTCGACCTCGACGATGTAGCCGAAGCGGTTCGGCTCGTTCTCGTAGCCCTCGATGCGGGCGTCGTAGCGGTCGTACTTGCCCTCCCAGCCGCGGGCGGTCGCGGAGTCGCGCAGGCCGTAGCGCTGCTCGGCCTCGGAGGTGCCGGCGGAGCGGAAGTAGCCGTGGAAGTTCTCCTCGCCCGAGAGCAGGGTGCCCCAGGGGGTGAGGCCGCCGGCGCAGTTGCCGAGGGTGCCCAGGACCGTACGGCCCTCGGGGTCCTCGACGGTCTTGACCAGGTCGTCGCCCGCGGCGGGGCCCGTGAGCTCGAACTCGTCGGTGAGCAGGATGCGGCGGTTGAGCTCGGCGCTCTTCACGTAGGTGTAGGGCGAGACGGCGTCCTTGCGCTCGAGCTCGACCACGGTGAGGCCGTGCGCGGCCATGCCGATCTCGATCGCGTCGTCGGCATCGGTGTCGGCCGGGAGCATGATGTTCTCGTTCGTGTACTCGTGGTTCACGAACATGACGGCGCGCTTGCCGTCCGACCCCGGGATCTCCTGGATCTCGGTGTAGTCGTTGTTGTAGCCGAACTGGAGCTTCTGCGCCTCGGCGCTCTGGGCGTTCCAGTCGAACTCGGGGGCGTCATCGAACAGCGGATCGCCCCAGCGGATGACGGTGTGCCACTCGAAGCCCTCGGGCACGGTGAACTCGTCGACGTCGGCGGCGACGGGGGCGATCGCTTCGAAGTCCAGCGCGGTGCCGTTCGGGGCCAGCGCGGGGGCGGGGCCGACGGGGGCGGCCGGGGCGGCGCCGCCCGCGGCGAAGGCCCCCTGGGTGCCGGCCAGGCCGATGGCGACGGCGGCGGTGGAGCCGCCCAGCATGGTCCGACGGGACAGCGCGCGGGAGGCGATGTCGCGGAAGGTGGGGTTGTCCGAATGGTTGCACTCGCCGAAGGCGCACTGGCTGGCGCACTTGAGCTGGCAGGTCACGGCGGAGCGCTTGCCGCGCACCGCGTCCTTCATGAGGAGGGGCAGATCGATCAGGGCCATGGGGGGAGTCCTTTGCTGGTGATCTCGTTCCTCGCGCGCCGAGGGAGCGCGAGACGATCTGACGATGCGCCAGCAAAGTGATCCGCGCCTCTCGACCAAGAGACGGGGAGGTGAACAGCGCGGGACCGCGGGGCGACGGCGAACGGGCCGGGCCCGCCCGCCGTCGGCCTCGGACGAGGGTGGGCCTCAGACGCGGGTGGGCGGCACGAAGGTGTCGGGCTTGACCAGCACCACCGGCACCGGGGACTCGATCGCGACCCGCTGCGAGGTGGAGCCGAGCAGGATCTTGCCGATCGGGGTGCGCTTGCGGATGCCGAGCACCACGAGATCGACCGGATCGTGTTCGATCGCGTCGAGGATGTCGTCGGCCGGGTCGTCGCGGCGGGGCACGGTGCGCAGCTCGTGCTCGAGACCGGTCTCGGCCAGCCGCTCCTCGAGCGGGCGGTGGTCGGTGACGCCCCGGGCCTTGCGGGGGTCGGGGGCACGCTCGGAGGCGAGGACGAGCAGCGACGCGTCGCGCCGCTCGCACTCGGCGATCGCGAAGGCGAGCGCGGCCTCGCTCGTGGCGCTGGGGACATAGGCCAGCAGGACGGTGGACATGGCGGCTCCTGGGGGCTCGGGAGGGGACGGGGTCAGTCGCGACCGAGGTCGTCGGGATGGCGGAAGCGGGTGCGGCGGGCCTTCACCGCGCTGTTGTAGAACCAGGTGATCACGTACAGGATCAGGCCCACCACGAGCAGGCCGCCGGCGATCACGTAGTTCTGCACCGGCTGCGCGATCGGCGAGACCAGCGCGAAGGACGTGATCGCGCCGATGACCGGCAGCACCGTCGGCGTGCGGAAGTGGGGCACGTCGACCGTGTCCTTACGCAGCACCAGCACCGAGATGTTCACCAGGCCGAAGACGGCCAGCAGCAGCAGAGCGGTCGTGCCGCCGAGCGCCCCGATCGTCTCCTCGGCGAGCACGTAGCGCACCGAGAGCACCAGGGCGATGGCGAGGGCGGTCGAGAAGACGATGCCCGCCCACGGGGTGCGCTGCTTCTTCAGGACGCCGCGGAGGAAGCCCGGCAGGACGTCCTGCTTGGCCATGCCGTAGAGCAGGCGGGAGGCCATCATCATGTTGATCAGCACGGTGTTGGCGACCGCGAAGATCGAGATGAACGCGAAGATCGTGTCGATCGGGATACCGGGGGCGCCCTCCTTGACCACCTCGAGCAGCGGGGTGGTCGACTCGGTCAGCTGCCCGATCGGGACCACGGCGACCGCGAGGACGGAGATCAGAACGTAGATCACGCCGGTGACCGACAGGCCCGCGATGAGCGCGCGGGGGAAGTTCTTCACCGGGTCGACGGTCTCCTCGGCCATGTTCACCGAATCCTCGAAGCCGACCATCGAGAAGAACGCGAGCGCGGTCGCGCCGATCACGGCCATGAAGATGCTCTTGTCGTCCTGGGTCTCGAAGAGCACCACGCGGGAGAAGTCCGCCTGGCCCTTGCCGACGGCGAAGAAGCCCACGACGATCACGAGCGCCAGACCGGTCAGCTCGATGCAGGTCAGGACCACGTTCGCCTTGACCGACTCGGAGACACCGCGCAGGTTGATCAGCGCCACGAGCCCGAGGAACACGAGCGCGATCGTCGTGGCGACGGCGCCCGCGGAGTCACCGAGCGATTCCTCGAGCCGGAACGCCTTCAACACGTTCTCGGAGAGGAAGATCGCGCTGGTCGAGGCCGACGTGATGCCCGAGGAGAGCACGGCGAAGGTGACCATGAAGGTCAGGAAGTGGATGCCGAAGGCCTTGTGCACGTAGAGCGCCGCCCCCGCGGCCTGCGGGTACTTCGTGACCATCTCGACGTAGGACAGCGCCGAGACCATGGCGACGGCGAAGGCGATGAGGATCGGCAGCCAGCCGGCGCCGCCCACCTCGCCGGCGACCTTGCCGGTCAGCGAGTAGACGCCGGTGCCGAGGATGTCACCGACGATGAACAGCAGCAGGAGCTTCGGGGTGATGGCCTTCTTGAGCTCGGGGTGGCCGTCCTGCCCGGCGGCGGGGCCGGGCGCCGCGGCGGTGTCTGGGGACGAGGTCATGGGAGTCCTCCCGGGATGCGAGGTCGATGCGAGTCCCCCGGGGGAGCGCGGAACCCCGAGACGAGGCGCCATCGCCCAGGGGACCCGGGAAGACCTGGCGGGAACTCTACTCCGTCGGCCCCGCGCCCCCGGTAACCCGGGGACCGGAGCCGCCCTGGTCGGCCCCCGGCTCGCGGCTGGGGAGTCGCAGGGTCTGCACCCACTGGCGCGAGGCGTCGGAGCTGATCGCGAGCACCCCGAGGGCGGAGGCGCCCGCGCCCACCAGCAGCGAATGGGCCACGTCGCCGAGGGTCGCGGAGGCGAGCAGCAGCCGGCCGACGGCGTCGGCCGTGAACAGGCTCATCAGCGCGATCCGCGCCCACCGGCTGCGGCGCAGCACCCCCACCATGAGCACGACCTGCACCACCGCGACGACGCTGAGCAGTATCAGGCCCTCCGGGGAGGGCAGCAGCAGTGAGACGTCCGGGATCCGGGCCAGCAGGTCCACGCCCGCGAGGCGGTCCACCCACTCGGCGGTGAGGATCCCCAGCTGCAGCAGCACCAGCATCCCGGTGAAGACCACGGTCGGCGGCGGGAGGTGGTGGTCGGCGGCGCGGGCGAGGACCTCGTGCACGTCGTCGACCGTGCCGTGCCACTGCGCGCTCAGCTCGTCGCCGATCTCCTGGGGGCCGCGACGTCGCGCCGCCGCGAGCGCGGACTGCGTCGCCGCCCGGGCGCGGGCCTTCATCACCGTGGTGCCCGTGGGCCGATGCCGCGGCAGCATCATCGCCGTCGCCCCGTCGGACCGCGCGGCGGCGCCCTCGACGTCGATCACCGGGAGGTGTCCGTCGGTGCGGAAGCGGTCGCCCTGCCCGTTGCGGTCGTGGTACGCGGTGGAGAACTCCTCGATGACCTCCACCTCGATCCGCGGATCGGCGAAGCGGACGGTGTCGATGAGATAGTCGCGCTCCACGTCGATGTTCTCGTCGATGCGATGCGTGATCTGCAGGGTGAAGAAGGAGAAGCCGACGGCGCGGTCGTAGGTGCCGGCGGCGAGCCAGTCCGTGCGGTACCCGCCCGGCAGCACGAAGTCGGGCGGCATCCGCCAGAAGCGCACGTGGTGCCGCTTCTCGGTGGTGCCGCCCACCTCCTGCTGGTAGGTGAAGTCGTGCCGCCGACCCATCAGGTACAGGTCGGAGACGGGAGCCGACGGATAGGAGCGGCGCAGCAGCGTCGAGCGCACCATCTGCCAGGCCGAGGACAGGGTGCGCTCCTCCGCGAGCACCCAGCCGGCCCGCCGCATCGCGACGTGCACGTCCCGCTCCGCCCCGTCAAGCGCGATGTTGATCGGGTCCGAGAGCACACCCTCGGTGGTGCGGGTGCGGCCGAAGAAGTAGTCCGGCAGGTAGATCCAGGTCATCAGCTGGTGCAGCCGGGGCAGCGTGATGTAGGTGAGCAGCAGCCAGAAGAGCACCAGGTACAGCAGCCGCACCGGGGTGAGCGAGAAGCCCTCGATCAGGTAGAGCAGCGCGAGCCAGATCGAGACCACCACGCCCGCGACGATGAACAGGGTGTCGAGCAGCCCGTAGAGCTCGACGCGGCGGCGCTCCGCGGTGTGGCCGAGCGCGTGGTCGTATTCGGGCGGGGCGTCGGGCACCGGGCGGTCCAGGGGCGCGAGCCGCGCCGTCCGCGCCGGGGTCATCCGGCGCTCCGCTCGGGCTGGATGCGCATGGGGTCATCGTACGGTCGGGACCTGGCGGGCCTCCCAGGAGCCCGCTCCCACCGAGTGCTGCATCCGGACCGTCACCCGTCGCCCGCTCCCACCGAGTGCTGCATCTGGACCGTCACCCGTCGCCCGCTCCCCCGAGTGCTGCATCCGGACCGTCATGGCGGCACGGTGACAGTTCAGAAGCAGCACTCGATGCGGACGGCAGGCTGAAGGCGGCCGGCGGCGGGCTGGGGACGACAGGCGACGAGGCGCGTACGCTCGGGGGCGACCCTCACGCACCCCACCCCGGAAGGACCCCATGTCCCCCGTGACCTCCGTGCCGCTGAACGACGGCCGCTCCATCCCCCAGATCGGCTACGGCGTCTTCAAGGTCGACGCCGCGGTGACCGCCGACGTCACCGGCCAGGCGCTCGCCGCCGGCTACCGCCACATCGACACCGCGAAGATCTACGGCAACGAGGAGGGCGTGGGCCAGGCCCTGCGCGACTCCGGCGTGGCCCGCGACGAGGTCTTCGTGACCACCAAGCTGTGGGACGACGCCCACGCGCATGACGACGCGATCGCCGCGTGCGAGGCCTCCCTCGAGCGGCTCGGCCTCGAGCAGATCGACCTCTACCTGATCCACTGGGCGACTCCCTCCCAGGGGCAGTACGTCGAGGCGTGGAAGGCCCTGATCGAGCTGCGCGAGCGCGGCCTGGTCCGCTCGATCGGCGTCTCCAACTTCCCGCTCCCCCAGCTGGAGGAGATCATCGAGGCCACGGGCGAGGTCCCGGCCGTGCATCAGATCGAGCTGCACCCCTACTTCCCGCAGCTCGAGCTGCGCGAGGCCCATGCCCGCCACGGCATCGTCACCGAGTCGTGGGGCCCGCTCGGCCAGGGCAAGTCGGACCTGCTCGAGAACGCTGTGATCACCGAGATCGCTTCGGCGCACGAGGCGACCCCCGCCCAGGTGGTGCTCGCCTGGCACCTCTCCCACGGCATCGTGGCGCTGCCGAAGTCCGTCACGCCGAGCCGGATCGTGGAGAACCTCGCCGCGGCGGAGCTCGTGCTGAGCGCTGAGGAGATCGCAGCGATCGACTCCCTCGACCGCGGCGAGGCTGGCCGCGGCGGCACGGATCCCGCCACCAAGTGACCCGCTGAGGGCCGGGGCGCCCCGCGCAGGGTGCCCCGGCCCCGGCCCCGGCCAGCCCTGTCCCGGCCTCCATCGCCCCGGCGCCCGCAACGCCCCGTTTGCCCCGTCACCCGCCAGTCCGGCCGCGTCCATGGCACCGAGTGCTGCATCCGGACCGCCACCGAGGCTGCAAAGCGGTCCAAACGCAGCACTCGGCGCAGCAGCGGGACCAGCGCCGTCGGCCGGACGCCCTCGGCCCGCCCCAGCCCCGCGGCCCCGGCGCCCCGCGGCCCCGGTGCCCCCGGCCGTCAGTAGTAGACGGCGAGCGGGCCCGTCGGCCCCTCGATCACCTGCACCGGGGTGTCGAACACCCGCGAGAGCACCGCGCCGTCCATGATCTGCGCGACCGGCCCGGCCTCGACGACGCCGCCGTCCTTCATCGCGACGATGTGGTCCGCGTAGTGAGCGGCGAAGTTGATGTCGTGCAGCACCACCACGATCGTGCGCCCCAGCTCGCGGGCGGCGTCGCGCAGGCGGCCCATCATCTGCACGCTGTGCTGCATGTCGAGGTTGTTCAGCGGCTCGTCGAGGAGCACGTACTCCGTGTCCTGGGCGAGGACCATCGCCACGTAGGCCCGCTGGCGCTGCCCGCCGGAGAGCTGGTCGAGGTAGCGGCCCTCGAGATCGTGCAGGCCCAGGAAGTCGATCGCCTCGGAGATCTTCTGCTCGTCGAGGGCGGTCAGGCGTCCCTTGGAGTAGGGGAACCGGCCGAAGCCCACGAGCTGGCGCACCGTGAGCCGGGTGATGAAGTGGTTCTCCTGGCGCAGCACGGAGAGGATCCGGGCGAGGTCCTTCGAAGCGGTCGAGGAGACGTCGTAGCCGGCGACCCGGATCGCGCCCTCGTCGATGCCGAGCAGGCGCCCCACCATGGTCAGCAGGGTCGACTTCCCGGCGCCGTTCGGGCCCACCAGGGCGGTCACGCCGCCGGCGGGGATCTCGAGGGTGACCGGGCCGATGACGACCGACTCGGAGTACTGCTTGCGCACGCTGTCGAGGGTGATCACAGGCGACCCTTCCGCAGGATGACGACGAGGAACACGGTCCCGCCGACGAGTTCGATGATGATGGAGACCACGCCCTGGGCGTAGAACACGTGGTCCATGAGGAAGTAGGCGCCGGCCAGGATCACGAAGCCCAACAGGACGCCCACGGGCAGCAGCCGGCGGTGGTCGTGCGTGCCGGCCAGCTGGTAGGAGAGGGTCGCGACGAGGAAGCCGAAGAACGTCATCGGCCCGATCAGCGCCGTGGAGACGGCCATGAGCACGGAGACCAGCACGAGCGTGTAGATCGTCTGGCGGCCGTGGTCGACGCCGACGTTCAGGCACACGTCCCTCCCCAGCGCGATGACGTTCAGCCGCGAGGAGTTGAGCCAGATCAGCACGCCCGCGACGAGGCAGAGCGGGATCGCGAACGGCAGGTACTCGACGCTCGCGTTGTTCACCGAGCCGAACAGCCGCGCGGTGAGGACGTCGAACTCGCTCGGGGTAAGCAGGCGCTGCATGAAGCTCGAGACGGAGCCGAGCCCGCCGCCGAGCACGATGCCGATCAGCAGCATGATCTGCATGTTCGCGTACTTGCCGCGGAGCAGCCAGCCGTACAGCAGCACGGAGAGCGCGACCATGAGCGCGACCTGGGCGAGGAACTGGCCGGTGCCCTGCAGCGCCACGACCCCGGCGACGCCGAGGAAGTACACGGCCCCGGTCTGGATCGCGGTGTACAGCGACTCGAAGCCCATGATCGACGGGGTGATGATGCGGTTGCCGGTCACGGTCTGGAAGGCGATCGTGGCGATGGCCTGGCAGAATGCGGCGACGGCCATGACCACGAGGGAGGTCGCGCGCATCTCGGCGATGAGCCAGAATCCGCGGGAGCCGACGGGCATGGGGTTGTCGAGGGCGAGGAGCCCGAAACCGGCGCCGAGCGCGACGATCGCGAGGACGGCCACGACGATCCGGTAGCGGCGCGCGGCGCCGCGGTCGGCGAAGGCGCCGGAGCTGCTGTGCGGGCGGTGGCCGGGGACGCCGAGCGGGCCGAGGTCCGCGGCAGTGTCGCTGGGCGCGGTCGAGACGACGTCGGCCGCGACAGAGCCTGGGGCGAGGAGCCGCTCAGCCATGTCGGCGCTGCTTCAGCAGGAGGGCGATGAACACGGCCGCGCCGAGCACGCCGAGGATCAGGGACACGGGCACCTCGAACGGCATGATGATCGTGCGCCCCAGCAGGTCGCACACGGTGACCACGGCGATGCCGAGCAGGCACACCCAGGGCAGGTTCGAGCGCAGGTCGTCGCCGCGGATCATCGAGACGAGGTTCGGCACGATCAGCCCGAGGAAGGGCAGGTTGCCGACGACCACGGTGACCACGCCGGTGGCGATCGCGACGAGGCCGGTGCCCATGAGCATGACCCGCTGATAGTTCACGCCCACGTTCGTGGCGATGTCCTCGCCGAGTCCGGCGACAGTGAGCCGGTCGGCGACGACGAACACCGCCACGCCCACGGCGGCGACGATCCACAGCACCTCGTACTGGCCGCGGAGCACCGAGGTGAACGAGCCCGCGAACCACACGCCGAGGTTCTGCAGCGCATCGAACTGGAGCGCGACGAACGTGGAGACGGAGCCGACGACCGCGCCGAGCATGATGCCGATGATCGGCACGATGAGCGAGGAGCGCAGGGTCACGCGGCGCAGGAACAGGAAGAACACCATGGTGCCGACGAAGGCGAAGCAGATCGCGACGATCATCTTCGTGAGGATGCTCGCCTGCGGGTCGATGACCAGCACCAGGATCAGCCCGAGGCCCGCCCATTCGGTGGTGCCGGTGGTGGTCGGCTCGACGAACCGGTTCTGCGTCATCAGCTGCATGATCAGGCCCGACATCGCCATCGCGGCGCCCGCGAGGACCAGCGCGAGGGTGCGGGGGATGCGGGTGATCGCGAACATCTCCCCACCGTCCTCCGCGCCGAAGATGTCGTAGACGCCGGTGAGCAGCGAGGCGACGAGCAGCAGCGCGACGACGGCGATGCCGATCAGGAGCTTGCCGTCGACGAGCCGCTCGCGCCCGCGGCGGCGCACCGGCGGGGGGTCGGCCAACGAGGCGGGCGGGCGCGCCGGGGCGCCGGGGAGCGCGTCGGCCTGGTCAGAACTGGTCATGGGGCATCCGGGGCGTGCGGTCGGGGCGGGACGCCGCGACGGCGGCCGGGACCTTCGAGGTCCTGGCCGCCGTCTCGGCGTCGGGGGTGTCGTGCAGGATCAGGCCTTCTGCTCGAGGGCGTCGGCGAGGGCGTTGAAGTACTCGGTGTAGGTCTGGATCGACTCGTTGGTGTACGTGTCGGCCGGCATGTAGACGATGTTGCCCTCGGCCACGGCGGTCACGGAGGCGAGCGCCTCGGAGGCCTCGAGGATCTCGGCGGCCGGCTCGTAGGCGGGGTCGTCGGCGGAGACGGCGGCGTCGCGATCCATGACGAGGATCCACGCGGGGTTCGACGCGGCGATCGCCTCGACGGAGATGTCGTCGCCCTGGTGGTCGTCGCTGCTGCCCTCGACCTCTAGCGCGGGGGTGAGGCCGAGCGCGTCGAAGGCCCAGCCGAGGGTGCGGCCGCCGCCGGGGGCGATGAAGCCGATCTCGCCGCCGGAGACGTTCACGGCCATGACGGTGTCGGCGCTGTCGTAGGCGGCGGTGACGCGGGCCATCGCGGCGTCGAGGTCCGCGCCGAGCTGCTCGGCCTCCGCCTCCTTGCCGAAGACGGTGCCGAGCACGGAGACCTGGCGCTTGAGCTCGTCGGCGAAGGGCTGATCGTCGCGCGGGTCGAGCTCGAGGATCGTGGCGTCGGGGGCGAGGCGCACGAAGTCGTCGTGGTAGTCGGCGAAGCGCTGGCCGTTGATGATCAGGGTCGGCTCGGCGGCGACGACGGCCTCGAGGTCGGGCTCGCGGTGGTTGCCGAGGTCGATGATCGACTCGTCGTCCTTGTAGCCGATGGTGGTGGGCATGAGCGCGCGGGCGGCGGCGGTGAGGGTGACGCCCCAGGCCTCGAGCGTCTCGAAGGTGCGGTTGTCGGTCGCGACCACGGAGGCGGGAGGGGTCTGCACGGTCTGTGCGCCGTTGTTGTCCTCGACCTCGACGGAGCCGGCCGTGGCGCCGCCCGCGTCGCTCGCGGCGGAGCCGTCGGCGGCCTGGGTGGAGTCGCCGCAGGCGGCGAGAGCGAGGCCGAGGGCGCCGGCCAGGGAGGCTGCACCGAGGGTGCGTCGGCTGAGCGGGGGCAGCGGAGTCATGGGGACCTCTGTCGTCGTAGGGGAGGTATGGGCTCCCCGCCGGCGGGGACGAGTTGAGGCTAGCCTCACCTCCCGCTATTTCGCCACTTCAGACTTGCTTTATTCCACGGAGTGGACGGTGACGCTCGTCTCACGGGGGACCGGGCGGGTCCGGCCGACGGGGGCGGCGGGCGGCTCCGTCCGACGGGGGCGGCGTGCGGGTCCGGCCGCCGGGGGCGGCGGGCGGGTCCGGCGCCCTCGTACCCGCCGATCCCCGTCGCGCCGCTAGGGTGGTCTCGGCACCCGGGGACCAGGGGCGGGTGCGCGCACGGCACCGAGGGGGACCCATGACCGACGGCAATGGACCGCAGCTGCCCGACTTCTCCGGCGGTGGGGGCGGCGGCGCCCCGAAGCTGCCGGACTTCTCCGGCGGCGCCGGGGACGGCCGGGGCGGAACCTCCGCAGGACCCGTCGGCGGCCCCGGCGCCGGATCCGGCGGCACGGACCCGGGCCTGACCGGCCCTCGCGATCCCGGCTCCGGCCGCGGGAAGGGACCGCTGATCGCGTTGCTCGTCGGCGGCGGCGCCTTCCTCGTGATCGTCCTGGCCGTCGGCGCGCTGATCCTCTCGCAGACCGTCCTCTCCCCCGATCCCGAGGAGACCCCCGTCGCCTCGGAGCCCGCAACCACCGAACCGGACCCGTCGGAGGACGCGAGCCCGTCGGAGGTCGTCCCCACCACGGAGCCCGAGCCGAGCGAGGACCCGTCGCTGACCACCATCGAGGTGCCCACCGTGGAGTGCACCTCGCCCGGGAACCGGCAGACCACCGAGCAGGTCGACGGGTCCGTGCGCGGCGGCGGCCTCGAGTTCGCGGTGCAGCCCGAGTGGAACACCGGCTCGAACTGGGGCCGCAGCGCGATGTACATGACCGACGTCCACTCGGCCGATCAGCCGGTCGAATCGGGCTGGTACTCCGTCGCCTCCGTCGGCGCCGTCTCCTGGCCCGAGGAGGAGGGCGGCTACCCCGGCGCGGAGGAGACAGCGAGGGCCATCTTCCAGTGCTCCAGCACCCGCGACGACGCGAAGGAGCTGTACGGCGAGCCGGTGCAGGCCGCGAACTACGTCGAGGAGTCCTTCGAGGTCGACGGCCACCCGGCCTTCATGGTCTCCGGGGATCTGCAGGTCTCCGAGCTCGCGCTGATGCGCACCACCGACGCCTGGCGGAACGTGGTCATCGTGGTCGACGCCCCGGGCGGCCCCGCGGTCTTCGAGGGCGGCGCCGCGCTCGGCCACGAGCAGCAGGTCGCGGATCTGGACGCGATGATCACGAGCCTCCGCGTCTACTGAGCGGCGCGGGCGCCGACCGGGGCCGACGGGCGATCCCGTCGGCCCCGGCGGTTCGGCGGCGTCTGATCAGGCCTCGACGGCGGACTTCGCACCCTTGCCGCCGCCCTGGGCGACCAGGAGCGCCGCAGCGATGGCGAGCAGCCAGCTGTCCTTGGCGACCGCGGTGCCCTGCTGGGTGGGGCGGACGCCGTCGGACTCGGTCATGCCGGGGGTGCGCAGGTACATCGAGACCAGCGAACCGGAGAAGCCGGCGAGCGCGAGACCCGCGACCTTGGTGGGCACGAACGGCAGCAGCAGCGACGCGCCGACCGCGATCTCGCCGTAGCTGATGAACTTCGCGAACTGCTCGGGGGTGAGCTTGCCGAGGACCGGCACGCCCTGGGCGGCCATGCCGCGCAGCGCCTCGGCGGTGCCGGCGTCCATCCCCAGCTTGGAGATGCCGGAGTTGAGGATGAACGCGCCGGGGACGGCGCGGAGGATCGCGGTGCTGAGTGCCATGGGGGTCTCCTCGGAGGAAAGTCGTTGCTGTTTCAATTAGATCGTAGGGCCAACGGGGTCGTCTGTCGACCCTCGGCGCGCCCCCACCGGCCCACGACATCGCTCCGCGGCGCCTGAGGGAGCATGGTGCGGCGAACATGCTCTCTCAGACGCCGCTACCCTGCGGCCATCTCAGGATGGGCCTACCTCAGCGGCGGCGGCCTACCTCCAGGTGTCGGTGAGCGCGAGCGTCCCGTCGGCGCCGACGGTCGCCGTGCGGTTCGCACCGGACTCCCAGACGACCGCGCCCGTGCCGTCGACCTTCACGTACTTGTACTCGAAGCTCGTGCCGGCCGGCAGGTCCACGCCGCCCGTCCAGCTCGGGTAGCCCGAGGGGTCCAGGGCGACGCCGGAGGCGGGCTGCCAGCCGCCCAGCTCCGGCACCGAGCCGACGATCCGCACCTCCTGGCCCCAGACCGTGCTCGCGTGCACGCTCACGGAGACCTTCCCGGCGACGGGATCGGTGCCCGGGTCGGGCGGCGTGGTGCCGTCGGAGGTCTTCCCCACGTGCAGGGCGAGCGCCCCGTAGGCGGGGAGGGTCGCCGAGAAGGTGCCGTCGGCCGCGACGGTGATCGTCTCGGAGCAGTCGCTCGCCGCGACCACGTCGCAGTACGTGCCCGCAGGCAGCGAGCTGTCGTAGGTGCGGGTGGTCGCGGAGCCGGTGTTGTTGATGGCCACGAAGCCCTTGTCGCCGCGGCCGAAGGCGATCTGGTTGCCGCCGTCGTCCCACCAGTTCGTCAGGGCGGTGCCGGCGACGGTGTTGTGGAAGCCGACCATGCCCTGAATCTCGGTCCAGCGCTGGGTGCAGGTCCACGCGTCGGAGTCGCAGTTCGCGTCGGGCACGGAGGTCGCGGTGGCACCGGGGGCACCCGCATCCTTGTCGGTGAACGTGTAGCCGGAGTACACCGAGGGGGACCCGTAGGGATAGGCGAGCATGAACGTGTTGGCCAGGACGTACTTCGCGCCCCAGGTCTCGTTCATGGTCTCGCCGTTGCGCTCGGTGTCGTGGTTGTCGACGAACACCCCGGCCTGGGCGGAGGGGAGCTTGCCGTTCGCGATGTGCTGCAGGTTCGCGATCGAGCCGTCGAAGTCGGACTTCAGCTGGCGGGCGTAGTCGAACTCGTGCACGTCACCGGTGCCCGTGTACTCGGACTCCTGGATCGGCTCGCCGGCCGCGCCGATGACCTCCTGCACCCAGTAGGCGTTCGGGTCGCTGAGCTTCGCCTTGATCGCCGCCAGGTCGCTCGCGGGGATGTGCTTCGCGGCGTCGATGCGGAAGCCGGCGACGCCGAGCGAGAGCAGGTCGTTCATGTATCCGGCGAGGGTGTTCTGCACGTACTCGGAGCCGGTGCGGAGGTCCTGCAGGGACACCAGGCGGCAGTTCTGCACCTGGAACCGATCCTGGTAGTTGCTGATGTTCGTGCGGCAGTCGTTGAAGTCGGCGGCGCCGTAGATGCCGGGGAAGTAGTCGATGCCGTAGGGGGTTCCGGCGGTGCCGGTGCCGGAGCCGCCGTCGGCCCCGGTGGTGTGGTTGATGACGGCGTCGGCGATGACCTCGACACCGGCGGCGTTGCAGGTCTCGACCATGGCGGCGAACTCGGCGCGGGTGCCGAGCTTGCCCTCGATCTTGTAGCTCACGGGCTGGTAGGAGGTCCACCAGGCCGTGCCCTGGATCGTCTCCTGCGGAGGGGAGACCTGGACGTAGCCGAAGCCCGCGGGGCCGATGGTGCTCGTGCACTCCGCGGCCACGGAGTCCCAGGTCCACTGGAAGAGGTTGAGGATGACGTCGCCACGACCGTTCTCCGAGCTGGCACCGCCGCTGGGCACGGGGGGCGAGCCCTGTGCGGGTGGGGAGGTGGCCGGGGAGCCGGCGACGGCGAGGAGGAGCGCAAGGGCGAGGGCTGCGGCGAGGCGGATCAGCTGGCGCGGGGCCGCTGTGCCGATGGGGGCGTGCTGCATGGGTTCTCTCCTGGGGAAGGGCCGACCACTGGGGCCGACCCCCGGCGTCATCGCCGGATCGGGGATGCAAGAACTTGCGAAGGAACGCGTACGCTTGCGAAGGAGAGTAGCGAGCTCAGCAGGTGCCGTCGAGGGGATCCGTCAAACCTGCCCGATTTTCCTTTGTTCATGCAGGTCAGAAGCGTGGGCAAGAATCCGGCGACGGCGGACATCTGACGCCACCGCGATGCAAGATCTTGCACTCCGGGTTCCGGAGGACCTCCCCGTCGGGTCGACCGCAGAGCATCCCCCTCAACCTCCCCTCACCTCACCTTCCCTCACCTCGCGCTCTCTCGCGCCCTCGTCATCTCAGCGTTGTGGCCCCTGTGTTTTCCGGGGAGGAAGGAGAAGGGGGAGGAAAAGGGGGGGG